>CAVBXG010000014.1:0-48193 GCA_963599585.1 bacterium | reverse complement strand
TCTTTTTCTTTTGTTTTGGCCAACATTGTACTCCTCCTATAGAGTATCATTTTTTGTTAGCCATTTACACACTTTATTTTACAGGGTCAAAAATTATTTTATAATAAAATTTATAAAATCCCTAGACTTGATTTTTTTTAGACTAGGGATTTAGAAATTTGCTTTAGTGCGAAATTTTATTGATTGTTGGAATTTTCATTTGAAGTTCTTGGTGCAACTTCACTGCTTCTTTCCCAACTATCTTGATAACCTCTTATGCAGTTGTAAGCATTCTCCTCGGAGCCTTGTTTGTTGCAAGAACTAGGATTATACTTTTTGTCTTCATAATCTTTTGCCGCATTTTTATAACCTCTGTAATAGTCCTTATTGTAATTCTTAGTTTCTTTTGTCTGTGTCTCTGCAAATCCAAAACCCATTCCAACGGTCAAAAAAAACAAAGTTCCTAAAATAATCTTTTTCATAATTAATACTCCTTGCTTGTAAATAAGATTTTTGCTTCTCTTAGTTTACTTTTTCAATTCTTATTCTACTATTGTAAGTATCAAGATAAAAATCGTATTCACCGGCTTCTAGATATTGCGTTAGATTTGTATTATATGACCATCTTTTTATTTTGTAGGTGCTATCAATCTTCACCCAATTACCAACTAAATCTTCATTGTATTGGTTGTACCAATATTCATCAGAAATTCCGCCCCAAGCTTTGTCAGCAATTTTAAATTCATATTCTCCGGTCTTTGAAACTTTAATTGGAGTTTTTGTTTTGTATTGATTAATAGTTGAAGGAAGTTGTTCCATTATTCCCTCGTCAGAAAACTTCCAGTTAATATCATCAAAATTTCCAACTACATAAAAATAAGCATCATCTTCTGAAGAGTTTTCTTCCTCATCTGTAGAAATACACAACATAGGAGTTTCGTCAGACAAATCAAGTGTAAAAGTATACAAACCGCCACCTGTAGAAAGTGCTGCATTTTTTGAATACCAATCATAAGACCAGCTTTCAACAACTTCGAACCATTCGTTTTTATGAACAAGACCTTGATAATCTAGGGGTACAGAATAATCATGGCTATCATCTCTAGTCATAATTTTAAAGCCATAAATATTTTTTGGAAGATACAAAGTTGCTTGGAAAACATTTTCTGCAATTTCTTTCATGTTATTGTAGCCGTTAAGTGCTTCCCATTGTTTAGAAGTATCTGCCGTAAAGTTTCCTTGAACATACCACAAATAGTCATTTCCACTGTATTCAGATTCTTCTGTGCTTGCGGAACGTACTCCAGCAGGTTTTGAATAAGAAAGATTTCCGCTTGCATCGATTGTAATTACACGTTCTGAGGTTGTGTTAATATAAGCATATAGTTTATTATTTCTATAAACCCAGCCACAAATTTTTTCAGATTTTTTTATTGTATATTTGTACCATTTGTATTTTGTACTTCCTGAATAGAATGTTGTTCCTGTTGCGACCCCTGAAACTGTTTGTTTTGTTGTGTAAGAATCTGCATTGTCGTAATATTTTACAATAGGAACTACATTTTTTTTATTATTGTTGCCGTACCATTCACTCTGTACATAAATTATTTGGTTTGTCTTTTTAGATGAAGTAGAAGTTCCACTTTTGCTAAAAGATGTGTTTCCAATACTTGTATTTCCAGAAGAACTCTTGGTTACCGAACTTTTTGAAACAGTAGGTTTCTTTGTAGTGCCTTTTGCACCGCCAGATTTTGATGGTTTATGTGTTGCGTTTTTATGACCACCTCTTCTTATAGCACGACTATTATCATCATCAGAAAGTTGCAAATCTCCGCTTTCAAGCAAATAATCGCCTTGTTTTATAGAATATGTTCCATTTTCATTTAGAACATATACAATCCCAAGTTCGTCATCCACATATTCGCCGAAAAATTCATCATCTGTTTCGATTTCCGAATCTTCTGAACCAGAATCGTTGTTCTGGCACCCCGCCAAAACCAACCCGAACACAGCTCCCGCCAACAAAAGCCATGCCAAATAAGCCAACTTTTTCACCATTCTCATAAATTACCTCTCGAAAAAAGTTAATATGAAAAATGATATTGGCAAAAAAACAAGTTCGGTATCGTTTAAATAATGATTTATTTATAGACAAGGGTAGGGAATTTTAATGATTTTAGCAGTAATATTTTATTTCACCAAAATACTCTTTCCATTTTGCAATAATTTCAAAAGAACGCGCTTCAATAGTTTTCATTATAAAATTTAATTTATGGGAAGGAATGTTTGATTTATTATGAGCAAGAAGTGTTCTATGGTCTTTTGTAATCCAAATCTTTGTAGCATTTTCAGAAGGAACTCCTTCGCATACATGAACATGAATTGGCTCTAAAGGATTAGATTCCGCAAACCACATAAAAACAACATAGCAACCAATTTTAAAAACCTGAGGCATTTTCAAATCCTCCAGAACGAGCCAATTGAATAATTATATGTGCAGTGCTTTCTAAAAAATCTTGAAAATATGCAATGCGCTCATCAGAAAAGCCCTGTTTTTTTGTCCAAGTATAGTCTGGAAGCCAACATTCTGCCGAATTAAAACCGCCTTCAACAGGTTGTTCAAAATAAACCTTTACACATTCTTTTCCGTTTTTATTGATTATCTCTGAATGGGCAATTCCTGTGCCATCGTTTAGTGTCATATAATTATACATCATACGCAACTCCCATAATTCAATTTAATTATATCACGAGATTTTAAAAGAATCGATTTTGTTTCTGAAATTTTTTTCTTTTGTAGCTTCCGGCAAAACTTCGTAACCGAACTTTTGCCGTCGGGCTTTTCGTGGCTCTCGCTTCGCTCGCCTTGCGGCCGGTATTTTTTGCAGGCAAAAAACACGCGTTTCGCGCCCACTACAATCCCTAAGCCAAAAATCCAAGGAATCAAGTGGGTTTGTGCATATAAAATTACATTCTTCCGCCGCCGTTTCCGCCCGGTCCCGGATTCGGATGTGTTCCTTCCGTTGCGCCGGCGGTAGTTCCGCTTGTTTTTGTGTAAACGTAGCTGGAAGTTGTTGTCGCAATGTCGGTTAAGGTTGAATTTCCGCCAGAAACGCTCGGCAAGTCAACGTAAAGATTGTTGAATGTGCTTCCGCCGCTTGCTGTAACGCCGCTAACGGCTTTGTACGTTGTGCCGGTTTTTATTTTCGGCGAAGAAAGAACCATTACGTAATCACTTCTTGCGCTTGTTCCGAACGCAGATGGAATTGCAAACGCAAAAGCCGCGTTTCCGTCTGAATCTTCAATCGCAAAAGTTGTTCCGCCCGCGCCAAAATAATTTCCGGAAAGAACAACTGTGCTTTGCTCGCACGCATCTGAAGTCGGCTTTGAATAATTGCTCGTTCCAACGCCAACCAAAAGTCCGCCTGTAATTGCAAAAGTGTTCTCATCGCAGTCGAACGCACATTCAGGTGTTTTTGCCGTTAGGGCAACAATCACGCCGCCGTTTATCGTTAAAGTTCCGTTTGAGTCAATCGCGTCGTTTGATGAAGAATACGCGTAGATATTTCCGCCGCTGATTACAATTTGTCCTGCGCAGCCTTTGTCGTCGCGGCTTGCGTTAATGCAGTCGTCCGTGCAGTTCAAGTTTATGATTCCGCCAGAGATAAAGACCGCCTGTTTTCCCTCAATTCCTTCCGGGCTAAGTTTTGTCGTTTCGCTCACTGTAACGCCGTCCGCATCTGTGAATGTGTAAGCCGATTTTGATTCATCCTCAGGAGTTCCTGTTGTCGTTATGCTGATTTCGCCGCCTTTAATCAGAACGTAAGGATACGGATCGTCGCTTGTGTTGGATGTTCCAGCGTCGTCTTCAATATCCCATTTTGCCGACATTCCTTTTCCTACGGTTGTGGATGTGATTTTTCCGCCGTTTATGACGATGAATCCTTCGCCCGGATTCTCCTCGTCTTCTGCACCCTCAACGATGATTCCGCGGCTCTGGTTGTTCATGTTCGCGCCAGTTCCGCTGATTGTGATTTCACCGCCGTCCATTACAAAGCCGTTCACGCTCTGGATTGCGTTCCGCCCACTTGTGTTCACGTTCAAAGTTCCGCCGAAAATTCTGATGTAATTCTTTGAATAAATTCCGTGCTTGTAGCCCTCGTTCAAGGTTAGCGAGCCACTTCCCGAAATCAAAAGCGCGCCTTTCGTATAAATTGAGCCTTTTGTCTTGTCGCCTTTCGCCCAGCTTGCGGTAAGTTCCGCGTCGTCATCTGCCGTTCCAGAAAAACTGCTTGTGTAATAATCTGTTCCTTCCACCTCGCTGTAGCCAGTTCCGTATTTTCTACCGTCAGTAAGCGAATTTTCGCCTTCCGCCACAAGATAAACCGTCGATTTTGCGTCAACATTTATGCAAGGATAATTTCCGCTTGAAACGATTGTTGCGTCGTGCAGATAAAGCGCAATCGTTCCTTTTTTTGAAGAAATATTAAGTGCGCCTTTTTCCGCAGTTCCTGTTATGTCGAATTTCAAGTTTGGTTCGTAAGAAGATGATTTGATGTAAAGAACGCCGTCTGAAACGCTTGCTGAAATTTCAGCTGAATCCAAAGTTACGGTTTCCTCGTTTCCGCCATCGGTTAAAGAAGTCCAAGTGTAATTGTCCGCCGAAATTTGAAGCGTGCTTAAATTAACATATAAAGTTCCGTCAAAAGTAACGCTTTCGTAAGCTTCCGCATCTGTTATTATGTTGCGTGAAGAAGAGTTTGGAGAATAAGAATTCGTCCAGGAAGATATGTCGATTTCGTCCGAAGAATTAAAAGAAGTGATTTCAGAAGTTACAGTTGTTGCCGTTTCCACTGAACCGCCAGAAGACGTGTCGCCCCCCCCCGTGGAATTTCCGCTTCCGCTGGAATCAGAACTGTCATCAGGAAAATCGCAGCCCGCAAAAGCTAAACAACCCAATAAAAACGCACCAAAAAGACATTTTGAAAAAGTTTTGATTTTCTTCATATTTTTCCCGCCTTTCAAAAATATAAAATATTCTACCACACCCAAAAAAAATCCACCAAGAAATTTGTTACAAATTTCTTGCCACTTTTGATGTAGAAAAATAAAAAGTGTTCTATATATAAGTGTAGTTCTATTTATTCTCCACCCATCGTTTTAGTTCTTTGTCTACACACGTTTTAACTTCAAGTGCGATTTTCTCAGCAAAAGAACGTTTTATGTCATTTTTTTCTGCTACGGCAAGAATATCTTTTAAAGTCGGATTTTTTCCTTCCCCGTTGATTGTGGTCGCGTGTTCTCCGCCAATCGAATTGCTGTACGTCAAGTCGTAAGCCGGAGAAAATTTCCATTCACGGTTTTCTTCATCATAAAGCCATGAAAAATTTTTTGAATGGTCATCACGGTTGTGGGCAAAAACGTTAAAGCACATAAGGCGAAAAATTTTTTCTACATCGGATTTATTTTTTGTAAGTTGAAGAGAAAGCAGCATCAGCGTGTTGTAGTCAAGATTGGGAATTCTGTGGCTTGTTTCCAATAATGCGGAAGCACTTGCCATAAGAATTTTTTTGCGGCCCAAATCAGCTCTGTCAAATCTTTTTGTTCCAAAATATCCTGAACATCTTTTTGATGGAAACAATTCACATTCGCCTGTTTCTATTCCGCATTTTTCAGCGTATTTATTGTACTCATATTCCTGTAGCCCGATTTCTTTTGAGTCAACACTTGAAGGAAATTTTATAATCCAGTCATTTCCATTGATTTTTGCAAAAACTTTTGGTCTTGCTCCGCCCGATGAACCTCCTGCAAAAAAAATCTGATCTAAATTTTCTGTGTTAGATTCAGACTTCGAAAAATCAGAATTCAAAATCCGTTCACATTCTTCGCAAAGTTCGTCATAATCCGCATTGATTGAACTTTTTTCTGATAAAAATTGTTCCGGTTCGTAAGTGAGAGCCCCCATTCCGTTTTTTCCGACTATTGCAAGCCTGTCCAAAACAGAAAGTTCTTCCGGCTGTACATTCAATTTCATAAGCATGCGGTCAACTAAAAGCCGTCCCCAGCCATCAGGCAGACTGTCATTGAAAATTCCATGAACGCCGCCAAACGGTTCCCGTTCAGGAATAAAAACTTTTTTTTCAAGCGGAAGGGAAAAAGGCGAAATAGAAAAACCATTTTCAAGCCATTCATCGCTATAGGCAAATGCCGCATAACGTTCCTTGTACAAAGCCAATGTTCCAACGAGCCGTTTTGTTTTGCCGTTGTCAAAAAACACGGAAAGTCTATTTATTTTTTTCATCTGCAATAAGTTCCTCTATGCTCAAAAACTGTTTTTTTGAAAAAAGCGAATCAAATTCTTTTTCCAAATTCAAGGCGATTGCGATTTTTATCAACGAAACAAATGAAATTTCGTGTTTCTGTTCAAACCGCTTGTATGAGGCAAAAGAAATTCCCGCCCTTGCAGCCAGTTCCGCTTGCGTAAAATGAAGTTCTTTCCTGCGCTTTGCAATTCTTTCTGAAATTTCTTTGGCAATCTGCGACGCCGTTTTTTGTTCTAATTGAATCATTGCTAATATATTAGCAATTTTGCTTGATTTTGTCTATTTTTAGCTAATATATTAGCAGTTTTTAAATCGCATCTGGCTTGCACTTTTGCCTATAAGTTGAATTTCCACAACTTATTTGATACCTTATATTAGTTATCTAAAAAATCAAGGAGCTCAATCCACAAAAAATGCCAACACAAAAAATTCTTCCACCCGCAAATCTTCCAGACCCGAACCAGATTTTTCCGAACGAGTACAAGACTTCATGCTTTGTGAAAAATGTTGTGAAGGCTTCGAATGTTCAGATTGGCGACTACACTTATTATGATGATTCGGTCGCTCCGACTGATTTTGAGAAAAACAACATTCTTTTCAATTATCCTGAATTCGGGGAAAAGCTGATAATCGGAAAATTCTGCCAGATTGCAAGCGGAACAAAATTCATAATGGGCCCTGCGAACCACAGGCTTTGCAGCGTAACGACTTATCCTTTCAACGTATTCGGCGGTGCGTTCACGGAAAATACTCCTGACCACGTTTCGCAGCTTCCGCACAAAGGCGATACTGTTGTTGGAAACGACGTGTGGTTCGGGCGCGAAAGCGTTATTATGCCGGGCGTAAAAATCGGTGACGGCGCGATTATCGCCGCATATTCGGTTGTCGCAAAAGATGTTGAGCCGTATACGCTCGTCGGCGGAAATCCTGCGCGCTGCATAAAAAAGCGTTTCAATGATGAACTTACTGAACTTCTTTTAAAGCTAAAATGGTGGGATTTTCAGGGTGAAAAACTTGCGAATATCCTTCCGCTTTTGTGCGACCCAGATTTGCAGAAAGTCACAGACGAAATCAAGAAGATTCTTGCGGAACAGAATTAGTTCAGACATTTTAAAGCTGAATTTCGCCCTTTTTTATAGGAATGTTTTCATCGTATGCTTTCCGGTTTTTCTCAATTTCTTCAAATGGCCAGAGCCTGCCGTGATTCATTCCGGGACATTCTTTTGCACATTCTTCCCACATTTCTTTTGTTTTTATCATCCAGCTCCAAAATGGCCATGTTGAACATTGAACCGGTCGGGCAGAGTAGGCAGAGCATCCGTTGTTCCACAAAATGCAGTCGTAATTTTTCTTTTCACGAAGTGCAAGAACCGTCTCGCCTTCGTAATAATCAACCCAGCGGCAATAGTTTTCAATAAAATGTTTTTCTGTCATTTTAAAAAAGCTGCACAAAGCATTTAAATCACGTCTGGAAAGATAGACAAATCCCGGCGAGTGTCCGCAGCAAAATGAACATCTTTTGCACTCAAAATGCAATCCGTTGTTGTAAAATTTTTCATCATTCATAAAATAGAGTATAGGGAATCGCAATGGAAAATACAATTGAAAATAAATCTGAAGTAGTGCAGGATATTCTGCAAAATGGCTACAAAATTATACAGAATAAGAAGAATTTTAAGTTTGGAATTGACGCGTTTTTGCTTGCCTGGTTCGCGCGCGAAGGAATCAGAAATGGGCAGTCCGCAATAGATCTTTGCACAGGAACTGGAATTGTTCCGCTGCTTTTGTCGTCTTCTAGCCGGGCGGTTCATATTTCAGGGCTTGAAATTCAGGAAAATTCTGCAAAAATGGCAAAACGCAGTGTTGAGCTGAACAATCTTTCTCAAAAAATTGAAATTATCCACGGCGATGTAAAAAATGTGTCTGGAATTTTCAAGAAACATTCCGTTGAAGTCGTAACCTGCAATCCGCCTTATATGATTTATGGTCACGGAAAACAGAATCCTGCTGATGAAAAGGCGATTTCCCGCTTTGAAGTTCTTTGCTCGCTGGAAGATGTTGTTTCCGCCGCGGATTATCTTCTTAAAACTTCTGGAGTTTTCTACATGGTTCACCGTCCTTTCCGCCTTGCCGAGATTTTTGCCAGCCTTCAACGGCACAAAATTGAGCCAAAACGGATGCGCCTTGTTTATCCTTATGCGCAAAAAGAGCCGAATATCGTTCTTGTTGAAGCCAGAAAAAACGCAAATCCAAGAATTTCAGTTGAAAAACCGCTTGTTGTCTACAAAAATAACGGCGAATATACAGATGAAATTAAAGAAATTTACGCCAGTTTTGAAAATCCGAATTTATGAACTTTTTTCTATTATATTTGCTTTTTCTATTCAAAAATATTGATTTTCAGTGTATAATAGAAAAATACAAAAAATAGGGGTTTAGAAATGAACAAATCAGAACTTATCGATGCAATCGCTGCAGACACAAATCTTACAAAAAAGGATGCTGAATCTTTTTTGAAGTCTTTTGTGGAAAATGTTTCAAAATCATTGGAAAAGGGCGAAGATGTTGCTCTTATCGGATTTGGAACTTTTGGTGTTGGTCAGCGTGCAGCTAGAACAGGACGCAATCCTAAAACTGGAGAAACAATTAATATTGCCGCAAGCAAAACTCCAAAATTCAAGGCTGGAAAAGCTTTAAAAGATCGTGTAAACAAATAGCTTGTTTTATAAGGGCTGTCGCATGGCAGTCCTTTTTTATTTTGAATGATAAGATAATGTGGTCATTGAGCTAGTCGAAATGACCTTAATTCTTTTGCATTTTCGGCTTGGTGAATTTAAAATATTCTGGAGATTTGTAATCAATATGCCAGCCGCCGTTGTAAAATCCGTTGTCATTTGCGGTAGGGCTTACAAACAGAACTTTTGCCGGATTTTCCGTGTCATATTCAAAAACATTTGAAGTCCATTCGTTTTTATTTTCGATTTTTGAAAGATATTGCTGGTCTTTTGGCGTATAAACGCTGATTTTATATTTTCCCGGCTTAAGCAAAAGATACATGACCAGTCCGCCTTCCAAAAAATAACTTTTCTGATATTCAAAAACCTGGCGCGGCGCAGAACGATGAAAAATACTTCCAAACTGCATTGTTTCCGCCTTTTTGTCTTTTACAACATTGTTCGCATAATAATAAGTTGCCTTGCATTTTGAATAAGTCACATCATTTCCATTCTCGTCTTCAAGTTTTAGCCAGCAGCGGATATTGTTCATTGTTCCGCTGTTTTCCGGGCGATAAATCAGAAGTTCCCATTGGTTAAAGTGAAGCGGAGAATCATCATTCAGTTTTTGTGTTTTCTGTTGCGCAAAAATAGGCGCAGAAAAATTTAATATATATAGAAGAAAGATGAGAAAAACGAATTGCTTTTTTAGAAACATAAAAGAATTTTATCTGCGGAAATAGAGTTGGTCAATATTTCTGCAGATAACTTGAGTATTAGATAAAATCTAATATTTTATCTATCTCTGCACATTGAATGCGTTTGGTCCTGGATATACGGCTGCTTTTCCAAGTTCTTCTTCAATGCGCAAAAGCTGATTGTACTTTGCAACGCGTTCAGAACGGCTTGGCGCACCAGTTTTTATCTGGTTTGTGTTCAATGCAACTGCCAAATCCGCGATTGTTGTGTCCGCAGTTTCGCCGGAACGGTGGCTTGCGATTGCTGTGTAGCCTGCCGCATGTGCCATTTTAATAGCTTCAAGTGTTTCAGAAACAGAACCAATCTGATTCAATTTGATAAGAATTGAATTTCCTGCGCCAAGTTTAATTCCTTTTGCAAGACGTTCAGTATTTGTTACAAACAGGTCATCGCCAACAAGCTGAACTTTCTTTCCGAGGCGTTCTGTCATTTTCTGCCAGCCTTCCCAGTCCTCTTCATCAAGTCCGTCTTCAATTGAAATAATCGGATATTTGTCAACAAGTTTTTCCCAGTGGTCAATAAGCTCGTCTGTTGTGAATACTTTTCCAGATTTCGGCTGCTTGTATTCGCCTTTTTTAGAGCCTTTCCATTCAGAGGAAGCCGCATCCATCGCAATCTTAAAGTCTTTTCCCGGTTTGTATCCGGCATTTTCAACGGCCTTAAGAATTGTCTCGATTGTCTCTTCATCGCTAGAAAGATTTGGCGCAAATCCGCCCTCATCGCCAACAGAAGTTGCAAGATTTTCGCTCTTCAAAAGTTTCTGCAGCGCATGGAAAACTTCTGCGCACCAGCGGAGAGCTTCCTTGAAACTTGGCGCACCAACCGGCATAATCATAAATTCCTGAACATCAACAGAATTTGTGGCATGAGCACCGCCATTCAAAATGTTCATCATTGGAACAGGAAGATGAGTTCCCTGAACGCCGCCAAGCAATCTGTACAGCGGAATTCCCAAAGAATTTGCAGCCGCACGGCAAGTCGCAATTGAAACGGCAAGAATCGCGTTTGCACCAAGTTTTGACTTGTCTTTTGTTCCGTCCGCAGCAATCATAGCCGCATCAACCGCATAAATGTCAGAAGCTGTAAGACCTTTTACCGCCTGATTGATTGTTGTGTTGATATTTTCAACCGCTTTTGTAACGCCTTTTCCCAAATAACGGTTTTTGTCACCATCGCGAAGCTCCAAAGCCTCAAATTCTCCGGTAGACGCTCCTGAAGGTGCCGTGCCACGAGCCATTGTTCCGTCGGCAAGATATACTTCTGCTTCAACTGTTGGATTTCCACGTGAATCAAGAATTTCACGTCCTACAACTTTTACGATTTCAAGTTTGTTCATAAAAAACCACCTTTTAGAGTTTTTGGTTAGCAAATGCTAACTATATAAAACATACAAATTTTTTTGACTAAAGACAAGTAAAAAATTTCTTGATAACATATTTTTTATCAAAATCTGGTTATATGAATTAATCTAAAAAATCGCTAAATTATTAATATCACTTTTAATTCCAAACTGATGGAGAAACTATGAAAAAGGCAAATTGCATAAAAACCGTTCTTATGGCACTTGCTGCCACGCTGATTTTTTCAGGCTGCTCAAAAAAACAGCAAACTCTTCAGATTTATTCTATAATTCATGAAGAAGAAACCACCGCGCTTACAAATCTTTTTACAAAAAAGACAGGAATTCCGGTTCTTTTCCTGCGTGCTTCTACAGGTGAGCTTGTAAACCGCGTGATTGCTGAAAAAGACAATCCGCAGGCAGATGTTCTTCTTGGTGGCGCGACAAATTATCACATTCAGGCTGATGAGGCTGGCGCGCTTGAACCTTATCTTTCTCCGAATGCGAAAGGCGTTCCAGAATATGCGCTGGCAAAAGACAACACCTGGACAGGATTTTGCGTTCTTTCACTTGGAATCGGTGTGAACAAAGGTCGTTTTGAAAATAAATTTCCTGGTGTTGAGCTTCCAAAAACTTGGGATGACTTGTTGAATCCGGTTTTTAAAGGCGAGATTGTTCTTACAAATCCGATTGCTTCCTCAACTGCATATCTTTTTGTTCAGAATCAACTTCAGCGTCTTGGATGGGAAAAAGGCTGGGAATATCTTTTGAATCTTGCTCCGCTTGTTGGTCAGTTCCCGGACAGCGGAAGTGCGCCGGCAAAACTTCTTGGAACAGGAGAATATGCGATTGGCGTTTCTTATCTTCATGCGATTGCGAAATATCATTCGGACGGATTTGATTTAATTCCGATTGCTCCGCCGCAGACAGTTGGTGATGTTGATTGCATTTCCATCATGAAAAACACAAAAAATCTTGAAAGTGCAAAAAAATTCGTTGATTTTATGCTTTCAACAGAAGCTCAGGAACTTATGAGTTCAATTGATTTTACAGTTCCAGTGAATCCAAATGCAAAAGGCGCGGAAGGTTCAATTCCTGTTAGCCAGCTTGACTTGATAAAATATGATGTCGCAAAAGCCACTGCGCAAAAAGACGAAGTGCTTGGCATCTGGTCAAAAAATGTAAAATAAAAGAAACAATTTTGAGTTTTTGCAGATTGTGAAAAAACGCTCTCGGCAGAAAATCAATTTGCTCCAGACGGTTGTACTCGCGCTACGCTTGTACGGATTGGGGTGCTGCGCACTTTAATTGTTCTAATCGCACAAAGTCTTCACAAATTGCTTTTCTGCCTACGCTTTTATCTCTTTTACAAAACTCAAAATTATTTCTAT
This sequence comes from bacterium, assembly GCA_963599585.1. Classification (GTDB taxonomy): domain Bacteria; phylum Spirochaetota; class Spirochaetia; order Treponematales; family Treponemataceae; genus Treponema_D. The sequence continues at coordinate 35,688 of CAVBXG010000014.1, read as the reverse complement.
TTATGTTCCTGCCTATGAAGTTTGATTCAAAGCGAAACAGCAAATCTTTGGCTGCGGCTTGGATTTTTGTCGTCGCGTTTTTTGTTCTCTTTATTGTTTTTCCTCTTTTTTGCGCGTTGATTTCTGTGCGCGCCGCTGATTTTTCCACAGTTTTTACTCAATCTGTTTGGCACGAAGCCATGAAAAACACTTTGCTGGAATGTCTTTCCTCAACAACATTGTCGGTTGTGATTGGTTATATTTTTGCCTATGCAATTGCCAGAGGAGACATTCATTTCAAGAGATTTTTTAGCGTTATTCCGATTTTGCATCTGATAACGCCGCCTTTTGTCGGTGGGCTTGCTTTTATCCTTCTTTTTGGGCGGCAGGGATTTGTAACGCACAAACTTCTTGGGCTGGATATTTCTTTGTACGGATTCTGGGGGCTTTTGCTTGCTCAGACTTTGTGCTTTTTTCCTATGTCATATCTTATTTGTTTGCAGACTTTGCGCGGAATAAATCCGAACCTTGAAAAAGCTGCCCGCGGAATGGGCGCAAGTGAATCAAAAATATTTTTTACAGTCACGTTGCCATTGAGCTTGCCGGGAATTATTTCTTCTTTTCTGTTTATTGCCGTAAGCGTACTGAGCGATTTTGGAAACCCGCTGATTGTTGCCGGGCGTTTCAGGGTTCTTGCCGTTGAAATTTATACTCAGCTTACAGGCTGGCTGAAAGTTGGAACTAGCGTTGTTCTGGGAATTGTTCTTGTGATTCCAAGCGTGATTCTTTTCTTTTTGCAGAACCGGATAAATTCAAAAATCGGGGCAAAAGCCGTAACTTTTGGCGGAAAAAATTCAGTTTTCGCAAAAGATGACTTGGAGTTTTCTAGTAAGAAAAATAATAATCTTGGCGCAAAAATCGGTCTTTCAGTCTTTGTTATTTTTATTTCGCTGTTGATTTTGGCTCAGTTTGCCGCGATTGTTGCCGGAGGATTCCAGAAACTTTGGGGAATAAAGACGGAATTCACTCTTGAACACATAAAAGCGGTTCTTGGCTACGGAAAAGAGCTCAGGAATTCAATAAATTTTGCGCTGATTTCTGCAATTTTAAGCACGATTATTGCGGCTGTTTCAAGTTATCTGGTTCACCGCACAAACGTTCCTCTAAAAAAATCAATAGATATTTTTGCGCAGCTTCCATCTGCGATTCCAGGTTCCTTACTAGGTCTTTCCATTTCCGTTGCGGCAAACAAACTTCACTTTAGAAATTCACCGTTCTTAATCATTATTGCCATGACCGTTGCATTTATGCCGTTTGCCTACAGATGTATTTCAAATTCGTATATTCAAATCAGCAAAACCTTGGATGACGGAGCGCGTTCCTTGGGCGCAAACCAGATGGTTGTTCTTGCTACAATTCTTGTGCCGGTCGCAAAAAATGGTGTTTTCAGCGGATTTGTGTACGATTTTATCCGCGGTGTGGGAACTTTGAGCGCGGTAATTTTTCTTGTTTCGTTCACAACGCCATTATCTTCTATAAAAATAATAAATCTTGCGGAACAGGGCGACTGGGGAAAATCCGCGGCCTTTGCGCTGGTTCTTACAGTAATCACTTTTGCGATTCTTGGAATTGCGCTTGTGGTTGTGTCGCTTTCAGAATTAAGGCAGAAATTCAGAAAAAGAGGTAAAAATGTCATTTCTTTCAATTGAAAATCTTTACTTTGCTTATGGAAAAACTCGTGTTGTGGAAAATTTTTCACTTCAAGTTGAAGAGGGAAGTTTTACGACTTTGCTTGGAGCGAGCGGCTGCGGAAAAACAACTTTGCTTCGGCTTATAAGCGGATTTCTTGAGCCGGATTCTGGAACGATAAAAATTGATGGAAAAATCATAAACGGAATTCTGCCGAACAAGCGGAAAATTGGGTTTGTTTTTCAGGATTATGCGCTTTTTCCACATTTGACTGTTGAACAGAATCTTTTTTACGGACTGAATTTAAAAAAACGCACAAAAGAGACAAAAAATGAAAATAAAACGCTGGTAATGCAGACTGCGGAAAATCTTGGATTGCTGAATCTTATGAACCGTTTTCCGTCGGAACTTAGTGGCGGGCAGCAGCAGCGCGTTGCTTTGGGAAGAGTTTTGGTTTTGCAGCCGAGCCTCCTGCTTATGGACGAGCCGCTTTCATCTCTTGATACGAATCTTCGCCTGAAAGTGCGGGAAGAATTAAAGGAAATCCAGAAAAAATTAAAAATCACAACGGTTTATGTAACTCATGACCAGGAAGAAGCCTTGAGTCTTTCTGATAAGATTGCTGTGATGAAAGACGGAAAACTTTTGCAGTATGGAACTCCGCAGCAAGTCTATTTTGAGCCAAAAGATTCATTCACCGCAGAATTTGTCGGTCGGGCAAATTTTGTTGACGGAAAAATGTTCCGCCCGGAATGGCTGAAAATCTCCAAGAATCCGGTTGATTCAGCAGATTTTGCAGGAACTGTTCTTGGAAGCGAATTTTTGGGCGCATTCACAAGATATAAAATTCAACTTGAAAACCAAAACCAGATTATAACCGCGGACGAGCCGACTGTTTCCGCTGAAGAAATAAAAACCGGCGACAAAGTTGGAATTTTTGTTCTTAAAAAATGTGATTTGCCGCTTTTGGAAAAATAAAAAATGGTGAAGAGCGAAATTGAAGGAAACTGCCTTTTTTTTGAGGGATTATTTAAGGTTGCTCTTCACCATTTAAGGATTAAGGTTAGCAACTGCTAACTGATGTAATCTTTATATCTTTTAAATTATTTTTTTTCAATCTGTTTGTTTGGTAAAAACTGCAAAAAAATCTCATCAAGTTTCTTATTGAGAAATATTTTTTTCCCCGCGCTGATAAAATTCAGTTTGTAATATCTAACAATCTATTGTCTTTAAATTTAATTGCGTTAAAATTATCCAGAACTTAAAAAATTTCATAAAGTTCGTTTTAATCATTTTATTAAATCTGGAGGTTTAAGATGATTATTGCCAATAAATGGGTTGCTTTTGGAGTTGGTGTTGTTGCCGGAGTTGCTTTGGTTTCTATCACAAAGAATCCAGCTTTTAAAAAGGCTTGCGCTTCTGTAGTGGGAAAAGGTTTGCAGCTTAAGGATGATGCTGCCGCTTTTGCTGAATCAGTAAAAGAAGACGCTCAGGATATTGTTGCCGAAGCAAAGTACAACAATCAGCAGGCTAAAAAAGGCGAAAAAGCTTAAACTTTTATGAATGTAATTATTCATCATGCTTTGCCTGGTAGAGTTCGCGTTCATTATAACAAATGCGAAATTTCTGCCAGGCAGGCAATTCTTGCGCAAAGTCTTTTGGCTGTTCAGGATGGAATCAATGATATTGAAGTCAATACTGTAGTCGGCTCGTATCTTATCTATTATGAACAGAAATTGATTTCGCAAAAACAAATTGAAAATCTCTTTAAAGCTCTGACTGGAAAATATCTGAATGATAAAAAACTTCTGGAAAATGTTGCGCAGATTCCAGAAACTCAAAGCATTTCAGGAATTTTTATTTCAACATTCGGTGATTATTATTTGAAAAAATGGTTTTTGCCGTTACCAATTAGAACTTTTCTTCTATATATTGATATTGTTCCAAGAATTTTCAGCGCGCTAAAAGTTATGCTGAAATCTGGAAAAATTTTCAGCACGCAGACTTTGGATGCTACAGCTCTTATGGTTGCGGCACTCACAGGAAATACAAACACTGCAAGTTCAATCAATCTTTTGCTAAGCCTTGGCGAAGAGATTGAAGAAATCACAAAGCGGGTTTCTTACGGAAATCTTGCGCACAAATTGCTTGTCAATAATGAGCCCGCGCATATTCTTGTGAACGGTGAAGAAAAAACTGTTTCGCCGGAAATGCTCAAAAAAGGTGATTTGGTTGTTGTGCGTGAAGGAAGCATGATTCCTGCCGACGGTTCTGTTGAAAGCGGTGAAGGAATGGCAAATCAGGCCAGCATTACCGGAGAATCTTTGCCGGTTGAAAAAAAAGCCGGTTCTGGTGTTTTTGCCGGAACTGTTCTTACAGAAGGCGAAATTGTTGTAAAAGTCAGGACAACCGGAAGCGAGACAAAAGTCCAGAATATCATAAATATGATTGATAATTCTCAGGGACTAAAAGCTGATGTTCAGCGAAAGTCCGAACTTCTTGCGGAAAAAATTGTTCCTTTCAATTTTTTGCTTGCGGCAATAACTTGGCTTATAACAAAAAATCTCACAAAAACAATGTCAACTTTGATGGTTGATTATTCGTGCGCAATGAAACTTTCTGCGCCAATCGCCGTTCTTTCCGCAATGAAGGAAGCTGCCGAACTTGGAATTTCTGTAAAAGGCGGAAAATATCTTGAGCTTGTCTCTGATGCTGACACTGTGATTTTTGATAAAACTGGAACTTTAACTTATGCAAATCCAGTTCTTGAAGAAATTTATCCAATGCATGATTTTACCGCGGATTTTGTGCTTCAGACAGCCGCTTGCCTGGAGGAGCATTTTCCTCATCCGCTTGGAAGGGCAGTTGTAAAAGCCGCAGAGGATTCTGGACTTCATCATCCTGAAAACCACACAAAAGTTGAATATCAGGTTGCGCATGGAATCGCTTCAACAATCGCTTTTAAGAAAGTTTGCATTGGAAGCGCTCATTTTATTTTTGATGATGAGAAAATTCCATTCCCGCCGGAAGTTAAGGAAATTCAGCAACATTCAATGGAAACTGGAAAATCGTTGCTTTATCTTTCTTATGATGGAAAACTGGCAGGCGTTCTTGCAATTGGGGATCCAATCCGTCCTGAAGCAAAAGAAGTTATTTCAATGCTTCGTCAGACAGGAATCAAGCATTGCGTGATGATTACTGGAGATACGGAAGGCGCGGCTAAAAAAATCGCTGAAAGCGCAGGACTTGACGCTTGGCATTCCCAGGCATTGCCGGAAGATAAAGTTTCTCTTATTGAAAAGGAACGAAAAGCCGGACACAAGGTCATTATGCTTGGTGACGGAATAAATGACGCTCCGGCACTTTCAGCCGCGGATGTAGGAATTGCAATCGAAGGATGTTCTTCAATCGCGGGCGATACAGCAGACATTGTTCTTACGGAAAAAGGACTCGAGAGTCTTGCCATAACCCGAATGATTGGACGCAACCTTTTGAACAAAATCAACAGACAGAATGTTCAGATTATTGAAATAAATTCTGTTCTGCTTGTCTTGGGAATTGCAGGACTTATTTCACCGCAGCTTGCAGCTATTCTGCATAACTCAACAACTGTTGCAATGTCTGTAAAGTCAATGCAGTCTGTTATTGATAAAGAAAGTCCATATTTCAAATGTTTATAAATCGCCTTGATGGAGTAAAAAAATGCTTATAACCAGTTTTTTTTCAGGACGAGTAAGATTGCGTGCTCCGATTTTTAAGAATGAAGAACTTTGTGAAAAGGCAAGGGGGATTCTTTCAAAATCGGATGCCGTAAAAAATATCGAGCACAATCCGGTAACAGGAAGCATTCTTCTTGAGTATGACATGAAAAAAGTTCCGATGGAAAAACTTGTTCCAATGCAGGATTTTTTTATGAAACTTGGAAAAGAAGCAGAACGCTACGACGGAACAGAAATTGGCTATAAGAAAATTGCTGCAATGCTTGATGAACTTGAATCAATTGTTGCAAAATGGTAATTTTTGCTTGATTTTGTAAAATTATTTTCTCAATAAGTTTTTTACGTGTTGAATTAAACTCAACTCTGAACCAAAATTGAATGTAAGAAATTTATTTTAAAAATCTATTTTTAATGCAGAGGAATTTATGGAATACAGAATTGAGCACGATTCAATGGGCGAAGTGAAAGTTCCAGCCGACAAATACTGGGCAGCACAGACTGAGCGCAGTCACGAGAACTTTAACATCGGCGTTGGCATAGAGACTATGCCGCGCGAGATAACAAAGGCATTCGGCTACCTGAAGAAAGCGGCGGCTAGAGCGAACCACGCCCTTAAACCAGAGAAGATGACAGACGAGAAGCTTGCGGCGATAGAGCAGGCCTGCGACGAGGTGATAAGCGGCTCGCTGAACGGGCACTTCCCGCTGGTTGTATGGCAGACAGGAAGCGGCACGCAGAGCAACATGAACGCGAACGAGGTAATCGCGAACCGCGCTAACGAGATAGCCGGTAAAAAGCTCTGCCATCCGAACGACGACATCAACATGAGCCAGTCATCGAACGACACATTCCCTACAGCACTGCACATCTCTGCTGTATGTGAGATTGAAGATAAACTTCTTCCGGCAGTATCAGTGCTTGTGGAGACATTCAAGAGACTTGAAAAAGAAAATGAAGGAATCGTAAAGTCAGGAAGGACACACCTCCAGGACGCGGTTCCGATTTCATTCAGCCAGGAAATATCAGGATGGCGTACATCGCTTGAGCGCGACGCGGAGATGCTGAAGTCATCGCTTCCATATTTGAAGCAGCTTGCCTTGGGCGGAACAGCGGTCGGCACAGGACTTAACGCTCCTGCCGGATTCGATGTGAAGGTCGCGGAATGTGTCTCTGAGCTTACAGGAAAAGATTTCATAACCGCACCGAACAAATTCCACGCGCTCACCTCAAAGGACGAGCTTGTGTTTGCGCACGGGGCGGTAAAGGCTCTTGCCGCGGACATGATGAAAATCGCAAATGATGTCCGCTGGCTTGCGTCAGGTCCGCGCGACGGACTTGGTGAAATCCATATCCCGGAGAACGAGCCGGGCTCCTCAATCATGCCGGGAAAGGTGAACCCTACGCAGTGCGAGGCGGTGACAATGGTCGCGGTCCAGGTTATGGGAAATGACGCGGCGGTAGGATTCGCGGCATCGCAGGGAAACTTCGAGCTTAACGTGTTCATGCCGGTAATCGCATATAACTTTATCCAGTCATGCAGGCTTCTTGCGGAGGCGATTATTTCTTTCAACAAGAACTGCGCCGTTGGAATAACCGCGGACAGAGAAAAGATGCACCACAACCTGCACAACTCGCTTATGCTTGTGACTGCGCTGAACCCATACATCGGTTACGAGAATGCGGCCAAGACATCGCATCTCGCTTATGAGAAAAACATCTCATTGAAAGAAGCTTGTGTAAGCCTTGGATTCCTAACCGCAGAGAAGTTCGATGAAGTATTTAAACCTGAAGAAATGGCTGGGGTGAAAAAATAACTTTTCACAAAAAAAATTAAGATAATTCAAAAAAAAGGTGGAACTGTAAAAATGGGCAAAAAACGAAAATCAAAAAAATCATTTCCGGTCGGATTATTTATTTTAGTCCTGCTTGTTTTTGCGGCTCTGCTGATTTTTTCAAAATACCAGGGAATTGATTTACTTCATCCTGAAAACCAAATTCAAGTCACTGAAGTTGTTGAGCCTTCTTCAGTTTCAAATGAACAAATTGAAGAATCTACCGAGAATTCTGAAAAACCAGCTGGTCTTGTTCAACTTACGGAAAATCTTCAGGTTCCAGAATGTGGACTGAAAAATCACGCTGCCGACCACGAATTGCGCGAGTTCAAATATTATTCCTTGTGTTACCGCGAAACTTACGAGCAAGCTGAATGGTCTGCCGAATGTATAAAATCTTCAATGCTGCAAAAAAATGCGACCCGCTCAAACGATTTTCGCCCCGATGACAAAATTTCAACAGGCTCTGCAACTCTTGCCGACTACAAAAGTTCTGGATATGACCGCGGTCATCTCGTTCCTGCCGCAGATATGTCATTTGATGCGGACGCGATGAGCGAAACATTTTACATGAGCAACATGAGTCCGCAAGCTCCGCAGTTTAATAGAGGAATTTGGGTAAATCTTGAAACGCAAGTTCGTGCCTGGGCGCAAAAATTCGGAAAAATTTATGTTGTTTCCGGGCCGGTGCTTAATAAAAGCGCTCGGGAATTTCCTTCAATAGGAAAAAATCAGGTTTCAGTTCCAGAATTTTATTACAAAGTTATTCTTGCGCCGGTTTATAAAGATGAAGAGGACAAAAACACGCCGGAAGATTCTGAGTCAGCTATGGCAATCGGTTTTATTATTCCAAACCAAAAGTGTGAAAAAGAATTCTGGGATTATGCAGTTTCAATTGATGAAGTTGAGAACATTACAAATATCGATTTTTTTCCGCAGCTGGAAGATTCTCTTGAAAACCAAGTTGAGTCAGCTTTTCAGCTTGAAGACTGGAAGTAAAAAGAGGCAGATATGCAAGGTTTTGTAAAATCGTCAGAAATTCATTATTCGGGATATGAAAAAGCCGCAGTTCTTTTGGCGGAACTTGGAAGCGCAAGCGAAAAGGTTATGCAGGCGTTGGATTTGTCTGATTTGGAGAAAACTAAGCTTTCAAAAGCAATGCGAGGCTTGGGACATTACAATCCAAACGATTTGGAGCAAGTAAAACGTGAGCAAGCCGTTCTGAACGAAGCACTTTTGTACGGAGCAAGAAAAAATATTCTTTCAGAAAAGCCGGTTGTTCCGGCAGAAGCCCGCGATAAGAACAAAAATATGTGGCAAACTGTAAAAAATGAACCTGATAAAGTGGCAAATCTTTTAAAAGTCTGGCTTGAAGAAGAAAAATCCGGCAAATAGATTATTTAGCCTTTTGATATTCGTTCAATTTTTCTTGAAGTTCCGCAAGTTCAATTTCATAGGAAATTTTTTCTGCGGCAACTTTTGCGGCTTCCGATTCGTCAAGGCAATTCCCGATTTTATCCTGAATTTCTGGAATTATTGTATTTTCCAGTTCAAAAATGCGTTTTTTCCATTCTGAAACATTTTTTGGAGGTCGCCCGCCTTTTTTTCCGTTTTCGCGACTTGCCTTGATTTTTCTGTTGCTTTTTGATTTCCCGTTGTATTTGTAAAGCATTTCAATCCAAGTCTCAAGATTCCGCAGGTTCATTTTCATTCCAAACTGAATGTCGTCAATCTCTTTTGAAGGATTATTTTCCGCAAATTTTTCAAGTTTTCCTTGAAGAACTTTTAGTTCCGCCAAAGATTTTTTTATTTCTTCCGTTTTTAAAGACATATCAACAGTATAACCTAATGCTTTAGGTTTGTACAGAAAAAATAATACTTGTCCAAAAATACCTGCACTTACAGCGGAAAATCAACACTGCGTAAAACGAAAATGATAAAAAATGCCGAAACGTAAGCGAAAAAGTAAAATTGGCGTAATTTGCCATTTTTTTGCCGAATGGCATAAAAGAAAACTGAAAATGAGCTTTGCGAATTGAAGTTTTCTTCCTGAAAAAAATTGCAACCATAGCCAATTTTATTTTTCGCTGAGAGTGAAGGCATTTTTGCACAATTGTTTACAGTTTTCAATGAATTCTTGATTAACGTTGAAAAATTTTATATTCTATTTGTGCTTTAAGGTCTGCCTAAAGAAAGGAGGTGAAAAGTATGGCTACAATTATCGTTGGCGATTCAGAAAATCTTGAAAAAGCCCTTAAACGTTTTAAGCGTATGACAGAAAACGAAGGCATTGTCAAGGAATTTAAAGACCGCAGATATTTTACCAAGCCTTCTGCTGAACTTCACCAGAAAAAAACTTCTTTGGCAAGAAAACTCTTGATTAAAAGAAAAAAGGCGGTTCGTAAATCTGCTTACTAAAGAAAAAGATGATTTTTATTATTTTTTTCTTGACATCCTGTGCTAGTGGCGTTAGTATATAAGTAGCTTGTAAAAAGCTAATAAACTCTCTCCGATTTAGTATGGGAAAACCATACGGACGGCTTTTTGGACAACTTTGTTGCTTCGAAAAGCCGTTTTTTTATCCTGTTTTAAAGAAATCAAAAAATGAAAATTAAACTTGAAAATTTAAACAAAACGTATCTTTCAAAAGATGGTTCAAAAATAAAAGCCGTAAGCAATGTTTCTCTTGATATTCCAGAAAATAAAATCTTTGGAATCATTGGAAAAAGTGGTGCTGGAAAAAGTTCTCTTGTCCGCCTTGTAAGTCTGCTGGAAACTCCAGATTCAGGCGCGGTTTATTATGGTGAAAAAAGAGTTGATAATCTTCCGAAAACTCAGCTTATTGCGCAGCGCAGAAAAATTGGAATGATTTTTCAGAATTTCAATCTTTTTACTTCAAGGACAGCAGGAAAAAATATCGCGTATCCTTTGGAAATTTGCGGAACTTCAAAAGAAAAAATTGCAACGCGCGTAAAAGAAATGTTAAAGCTTGTTGGGCTTGAGGACCGCGAAAATGCGCCAATCAGCACTCTTTCTGGCGGACAGAAGCAGCGAATCGCGATTGCAAGGGCTTTGGCGACAAATCCAGATATTTTGTTCTGTGATGAAGCGACCAGCGCGCTCGATCCGCAGACGACGCGTTCAATTCTTGCGCTTATCCGCGACATCCAGAAAAAAATGAATCTTACAGTTGTGATGATTACCCATCAGATGGAAGTTGTCCGGGATGCTTGTGATCAGGTTGCAGTAATTGAAAATGGAGCTGTTGTGGAGCAGGGGAATGTTTCAGATTTGTTTTCTAATCCTCAGACTGAAACAACAAAAGATTTTCTGCGCAATATTACTCACACAAATGATGAACCGTTCCAGAATGTTTCTTCAAATCTTGTAAAATGGTCGCAAAAAGGCGGAAAATATACGTTGAGATTCGCTGGAAATTCTTCTGGTGAGCCAATCTTGAGCCGGGCAACAAAAAAATTCGACATAGATTTTAATATTCTTGCCGCAGGAATTGAAAAACTTCCTGAAAGCCAGGTTGGAACTATGCTTGTTGATATGATTGGTGAAAAAGACGAGATTGAAAAAGCGATTTCTTTCCTTAATGAAAACAATGTTTCTGTTCAGGAAGAATCTTTGGGAGAAAAACAATGAGCCAGATTTTGATTTTAGTAGGGCAGTCAACTCTTGAAACTTTGATAATGACATTTTTTTCTGCGTTGTTTGCGCTTGTTTTGGGATTTCCGCTTGGAGTTCTGCTGAATGTTACAAATAAATTTGGAATTACACCGAAACCTGTTTTGAATATTATTTTGAGCCGCATAATTGATGTTTTGCGCTCGTTTCCTTTTGTAATTCTGATGATTGTTCTTCTTCCGTTTACGCGCCTTGTGCTTGGAAGCGCAATTGGTACAGCGCCAACAATTGTTCCTCTTGCGATTGCGGCAATGCCTTTTGTTGCCCGCATTACAGAAACCGCATTGAATGAAGTTGACGCTGGAATGATTCAGGCGGCAAAAGCAATGGGTTCAACAAACTGGCAGATTATCTACAAGGTTCTTGTTCCGGAGGCAATGCCTTCTGTGGTTTCAGGAGTTACTCTTACAATCATCACGCTGATTGGTTATTCTGCAATGGCCGGAACTCTTGGTGGCGGTGGACTTGGTGATCTTGCGATTCGATACGGTTATCAACGTTTCCGCACAGGAATCATGGTTGCGGCAGTTATTGTGATTATAATTCTTGTTGCGTTGATTCAGTTTGTGGGAACAAAAATCACAAACCACATGATGAGCAAAAGATAAAAAATATTCAAAAACCCGTTGACACTTTTTTAATAGAAGAGTATAAATAATCATACTAAATCACTAGGAATTAGTGGTTTTAAAAAGAAATTTTGGAGGCAATATATGAAAAAAATTATCGCTTTTGTTGCAGCTGCATTGGCATTTTCAACTGTAAGTGCTCAGAAAGTATTGAAAGTTGGTGCGACACCAGAGCCACACGCAGATCTTTTGAATCTTGTAAAAGATGATTTGAAGGCGGAAGGAATTAACCTTCAGGTTATTGAAATGACAGATTATCCAACTTTGAATGAAGTTCTTGAAGCTGGTGATATTGATGCAAACTTTGACCAGCATCTTCCATATATGGAATCTTTCAACAAGGAAAAAGGAACTCATCTTGTTGCAGTGGCTGGAATCCACGTTGAACCATTTGCTTTGTACTCAAAAAAAGTAAAATCAATCAAAGATTTTAAGAAAAAGGCTGTAATTGCAATTCCTAACGACCCTACAAACGAGGCTCGTGCGCTTCTTCTTTTGCAGGAGTCAGGACTTATTACACTTCGCGACGGAGCAGGAATTGAAGCAACTCCGATTGATGTTAAAAACAATCCGCTGAAAATTAAATTCCGCGAAATCGAAGGCGCATCTCTTCCACGTGTTTTGAACGATGTTGACGGTGCTGTTATCAACGGAAACTATGCGCTTCCAGCTGGTCTTTCTGCAAAAAAAGACGGACTTTTTGTTGAAGGTTCATCTTCTCCTTATGTAAACTATCTTGTTGTAAAACAGGGCAGTGAAAACAAGCCGGAAATCAAGGCTTTGGTAAAAGCTCTCCAGAGCCAGAAAGTAAAAGATTATATCAACAACAAATATCCAAACGGTGAAGTTGTTGCGGCTTTCTAAACTTCTGAAATAAAAAAATCCGCGGGTAAATATGCCTGCGGATTTTTTTTTGCTTTTTAAGATTTTTATCCAGATTTTACAAATTCTTCAAGACGGTTCATTGCGTCCTCAAGGATTTTTCTTGGGCAGGCAAGGTTGATTCTTACAAAATTCTCGCCGCATTTTCCGTATTCTGAGCCGCCGTTTATATAAAGTCCAGTTTTTTCGCGCAATTTTTGGGCGAATTCATCTCCGTTGCGGTGCAAATCAACCCACAGCAAATATGTTGAATCAGATTTCGCGACATTAAACCCTTTGTTCAAGGAATTTATGCGTTCAGTTGCGTATTCACGGTTTTTAAAAAGATATTCGTTCAGCGCATCAAGCCATTCTTCTCCGTGATTGAAGGCGGCGATTGTCGCATCAACGGCAAAGGCGTTCGGCTCGGCAACTTCATCAGTGTTCAGCGCGCGCCAGACTTTGTGTCGCAAAAAAGGGTTTTTCACAATCACCGCGGCAGAATTGATTCCGGCGATATTAAAGCATTTTGTTGGCGCGACGCATGAAACGGAAATATCCGCGCAAGTTTCAGATGCGCTTGCAAATGGCACGTATTTTTTCCCCGGACGGACAATGTCGCAGTGGATTTCGTCGCTTATTACAGTTACGTTGTATTTTTTGCAGAGTTCCCCGATTTTTGCCAATTCTTCTTTCTTCCAGATGTTACCGGTTGGATTTTGCGGATTGCATAGAATCATCAAAGAAACTTGCGGATTGGAAAGTTCTTTTTCCAGGCGTGAAAAATTCAACAAATATTCTTTTCCGTTGTAATCAAGAGGGCATTCAACAGGAAATCTTCCGTTATTTACAATTGAATTAAAGAAAATATTGTAGCAAGGCGTAAGCACAAGAACCTTTTCCGCTGGAGTTGTAAGTTTTCTTACGCAGGAAGATATGGCAGGAACAACACCTGTGCAGAAAATTATACATTCTGATAAAATTTCTAGCCTATGTCGGCGATTCCACCAGTTTATGTAACTGTTTTTTAGTTCTTCCGGAACAATTGAATATCCAAAAATTCCGTTTGAAACACGTTTTTCCAGCGCATTTTTTACGCAAGGAGCTGTTTCAAAATCCATATCAGCGACCCAAAGAGGAAGCTCGCCATCTTTTACGTCCCATTTCAAGGAATTTGTATGTTTTCTGTCTACAATTTTATCAAAATCAAATTTCATTTATCGCTCGTTTGGATTTGGATCTTCCGAAAATTTCTCATCAATGTTTTCGCATATAATTTTTGTCTTTGAAACGTCAACCCGGTTCGGATTCATAATCAAAGTTCCAATTCCGGCGGCTTTTATTATTCCAGAGCCAGGATTTTTTATGCTGTCAATTTTGTTCACAATGTCCGCATTTATATTTGTTGAATATTCAAAGGCTAGGTCGGTGCTGATAAGAGTACAGTTTTCAAGCGTTAGTCCATCGATATAACACAAACCTTGGTTGCTTTCGATTGTGCAGTTCACAAATTTCAGATTTTTTGAATTCCAGCCAAGATATTCGCCACAGATGAGTGAATCGTATATCGTTACATTTTCGCAGTTCCAGAAAGAATCTTTTGAATTCAGTTTTGCATTGTGAATTTCAATATTTTTTCCGCCGTCAAGGAAATAATTTCCGTCAAGAACAAAATCTTTTGCCTTGAAATTTTCTGAATTCATCGCAAAATAATTTCCTTTTGCATAAACCTGTTCAAGCTGAATATTTTTGCAGCTCCACAAAGTTTCCTCAGCGTTGCCAAAAGTGACTTTTTTAAGAAAAACGCCATCACAGCGCCGGAATTCTTTTGGAGCTTCAATAATCGTGTCTTCAATTTTTGTGTTTTTTGCGTACCACAAACCAGAGCGCGAAAGATCGTGGAAAATCGAATTTTTTACAGTCGCATTTTCAGTGTTCCACAAAGGATATTTGTATTCAAAACTTGTTTGTTCAAGAAGCAAATTTTTTCCGTGTTTTAAAGGTGATTCACCATCCAAAAAAGTTGAATTTACATAATGTGCATCATGCGAAAAATATTCAGCACGTTCACCAGAGAATTTTTGTTGATAATTATCTTTCATATTGATTCCGTATTCCTAAAAGATAATTATTTTTTTGCAAAATGTGTACAAATTTTCTAAAAAAAGAAGAAAATTCTGCGGATTTCGACATCCTATAATCTATCTTCTGTCTACCAATAAGAAAAGACAAACCTTTAATAGATTTGTCTTGGCACTTTCCTTCTTTTTACCAATCGCTATTCGTATCTTGCCCGTTCTCCGCCAATCAGTTTTGGTCTGCACCATGCTGCAACAACATGAGCGTTTCCAACTGAATTTTGTTCTGGATGAAAAGGAACTGCAACATCTTTTAAATGCATTCCAATCAATGTGTCGCCAATGTCAATTCCTGCGGAGGCTTTTATGTGTTCAACAACAACCGGATTTTTAAAGCCATGGTAAGCCGCCGTCGCAAATGAGCCGCCTCCGTGAATCCAAGGAACAACAGAAACTGGCTCGTAACCGAATTTCTGCGCGCAATCTTTTTCAATGACAAGCGCACGGTTCAAGTGTTCGCAGCATTGGCAGGCAAGAAAAATATTTTTTGCGGAAAGAATTTCGTTCGCAGTCTGGAAAATGATTTTTCCGATTTCTTCAGAAGAATCTTTGCCGATTTTTCCGCCGTTTATTTCGCTGGAGGAACAGCCGATTACAAAAATTGAACCAGATTCCTGTGGGAATTCCTCCAGAAAAGAATTTAACAAATTGCTGAATTGAGATTTTATATCGTCTACTGAAAATTCCATTTTTTCCCTTCTTCTTTTATTCATCATTATATAAAAAATCTTGAAAAAGAAAAGGTTTTGTCAGTTTTTGTTGGATTTTTGGAAAAAAATCAATATATTTAGAATATGGAAAGTAAAGACATTGTGATTATTGGCGGTGGAGTTGCCGGGCTTTCTGCTGGACTTTACGCTTCCCGCTCTGGAATGGATTCTGTTGTTATAGATGCTGGCGGCGGTGGTCAGGTTCTTGAAATTTACAATCTTGAAAATTATCCGGGCATTTTTCCGGCTGAAAATGGAACTGAACTGATTGAAAATCTTACAAAGCAGGCGGAATCTTTTGGCGCGAAAATTATTTATTCAGAAGTTCTTTCCATTGATAAAAAAGATAATCTGTTTTTTGTAAAAACTGCCAAAACCGAATTTGTGGCAAAATCTGTGATTTATGCGACTGGTGCGGCGCACAGCAAACTTGGAATTCCAGGTGAAGAACAGTTTGCCGGTTCTGGAGTTTCTTACTGTGCGGTTTGCGACGGACCGTTTTTTAAGAACAGAAAAGTTGTTGTGGTTGGCGGTGGCGACAGTGCTTGTTCAGAAGCGTTGTACCTTGCCAACATCGCTTCGCACGTTGATTTGATTCACCGCAGAAACGAGCTTAGGGCGGCAAAATCTATTGCGGAAAAAATCTTTTCAAATCCTAAAATTGATGTTCACTTTAATTCTGTTGCAAAGGAGATTGTTGGCAAGGAAAAAGTTTCTGGAATCAATATTGAAAATGCCCAGACAAAACAAATTTCTCTGCTGGAAACATACGCGGTTTTTATCTTTGTTGGAATGGAACCGCGGACTTCCCTGCTGGAAACTCTAAAAAAAGATGAAAATGGATACATCATCACAGATGAAAAAATGGCGACTTCTGTACCGGGGCTTTTTATAGCCGGAGATGTACGTTCAAAACCGTTGCGCCAGATTATTACCGCAGCAAGCGATGGCGCAGTTGCCGCTGTCTGTGCCGCACAATACATTAAAAACCTATAGGAATTAAAAATAAAGCTATTGCCCTGAATTCTGAATATTTATAAAATATCATCATGCGAACTAACAAAGTTTTACTGGCTTTAAAGATGGCTTTTCCGCATACGATTCCAATTTTGGCAGGATTTTTGTTTTTGGGATTTGCCTACGGACTTTACATGAATGTTTCGGGATTCAGTTTTTGGTATCCTTTTGCAATGGCGATTTTGATTTTTGGCGGCTCTCTGGAATTTATTACGGTAACAATGCTGCTCTCGCCTTTTGCGCCGCTTCAGGCTCTTCTTATTACGCTGATGGTTCAGGCGCGTCATCTTTTTTATGGAATTTCAATGCTCGAAAAATTCAAAGGTTTGGGCTGGAAAAAATTCTATCTTATTTATGCGATGTGTGATGAGACTTTTTCTGTGAATTATACTGCGGAAATTCCAGAGGGAGTTGATAAAGGCTGGTTTTATTTTTGGATTTCACTGTTGAATCAATTTTATTGGGTTTTTGGCGCGACAATGGGCGGAATTTTCGGCTCGCTGATTACATTTAACACAAAAGGACTGGACTTTGTTCTTACGGCAATGTTTACAGTCATTTTTGTCGACCGGCTGTTAAAAGAAAAAAAACATTACTCTGCCCTAATCGGTTTTGTTTCAACGCTTGGCTGTCTTTTGATTTTTGGAAAAGATGCTTTTATGATTCCGGCGATGATCTGTATTCTTTTGCTTCTTTCAGCGTTTAGAAAACCTATTGAAAAATTTGGAGAACTTGAATGACGGAAATGCCTTTTTTTCAGCGTGCAATTATTATTGGAATTTGTGCGGCAGGAACTTTGCTCACACGGTTTTTGCCGTTTATTATTTTTAGAAGTTCAAAACCTGTGCCGGAATACATTCATTATCTGGGAAAAGCTCTTCCGTCTGCAATTTTTGCGATGCTTGTTGTTTATTGTTTAAAAGGCGTGAATATTTTTGCCGGAACGCACGGAATCCCGGAATTTATAGGAATTGCCGCGACAACGATTTTATACATAATCTCCAAAAAAAATATGATGATTGCGATTGCTGGCGGAACTGCTGTCTATATGGTTCTGGTTCAGTTGGTGTTTTAATTCATTCAATATAAGAAAAACTGAAATTCTCTTGACTTTATACCCTATGTGGGTATATTTTTATTTTTGTAAGGATTTTTGGGAAAAATGAACATGGAAAATCAGGTTGAAGAAGAAATTAAATGTAAAAAATGCTGCTGCGGACATAAGAAAAAGGAGCGAAGTCCAGAAGAATTCAAGTCGCTTATGAACAGACTAAGCAGAATCGAGGGGCAAATCAATGGAATTAAACGGATGCTTGAAAACGACGCGTATTGCCCGGATATTCTGATTCAAGTTTCTGCGGCGACTGCGGCTTTGAATTCATTTGGAAAAGAATTGCTTTCAAACCACATTAATACTTGCGTTGTTGACAATATAAAAGCAGGAAAAATGGAAGTCGTGGATGAATTAGTCCGCACTCTTCAAAAAATGATGAAATAAATTAATAGCTGGAATGTTGAGTTTTATTTCAGAAGAAATAAATTGAATAGGCGGGAAGAAAAAGAAAGCGGCAACCGAGCTATTCTGAATTTATAAAACTCGACATTTCGACTGATAAAAATTTTTGTTTCGTGGAGGTTTTTATGGAAAAATATTCGGTTTCAGGAATGAGCTGCGCGGCTTGCGTTGCGCGCGTTGAAAAAGCTGTTTCAAAAGTTCCTGGAGTAACTAGCTGCGCGGTAAGTCTTTTGACAAATTCCATGGGCGTTGAAGGAACGGCTTCCGCAGAAGAAATTGTGGCTGCGGTTCAAAATGCGGGTTACGATGCTGAAAAAATAGAAAAAAAGTCTGAAAAATCAAAAGCCGCGGGAAAATCTTCTTCCTCTTCAAGTTTGAATGATGAAAAAAATCTCTTGCGTGATAAAGAAACTCCTGTTTTAAAAAAGCGGCTCGTCTGGTCTGCGGGGCTTCTGCTTGTCCTTATGTACTTGACCATGGGACACGTTATGTGGAACTGGCCGATTCCTGCATGGTTTATGAAAAACGGCGGAAACCACGTTGCGATGGGACTTGTGGAAATGATTCTGGCGTTTGCAATCATGCTGATTAATAAAAAATTCTTTGTGAACGGATTTAAAAGTCTTTTTCACGGTGCGCCGAATATGGATACGCTGGTCGCAATGGGCTCAGGAATTTCATTTTTGTACAGCACTTTTCTGCTTTTTGCGATGACAGATTCCGCTTTGGCTGGAAACGCTGAAAAATCAATGTTTTATATGCACAACTTGTATTTTGAAAGCGCGGCGATGATTGTAACTTTGATTACAGTCGGAAAACTTCTTGAGTCAATTTCCAAGGGAAAAACCACAAACGCCCTTGAAAGCCTTATGAAACTTGCGCCAAAAACGGCAACTTTGATTCAGGATGGAAAAGAAACCGAGGTTCTGATTGAAGAAGTAAAGATTGATGACATTTTTGTTGTCCGTCCGGGCGAAAATATTCCTGTGGACGGAAAAATCATTGAAGGAAGCACTGCGATAAACGAATCCGCACTGACCGGAGAATCAATTCCTGTGGATAAATCTGCTGGCGATGAAGTTTCGGCTGGAACAATAAACCAGAGCGGTTTTATAAAATGCCGCGCAACACGGATTGGTGAGGACACAACGCTTTCCCAGATTATCCAGATGGTAAGCGATTCTGCCGCAACAAAAGCCCCGATTGCAAAAATTGCCGACAAAGTTTCAGGTGTTTTTGTGCCGGCAGTTCTTGCAATTTCCTTGGTGACTTTTGTGGTCTGGCTTTTGGTCGGTTCAGAATTTTCATTTAGCTTGAATCGGGCAATTTCTGTTCTTGTTGTAAGTTGCCCTTGCGCGCTTGGTCTTGCGACTCCAGTTGCGATTATGGTTGGAAACGGAATCGGCGCAAAAAACGGAATTCTTTTTAAAACTTCTGAAAGCCTTGAGGAAACTGGAAAAACTAAAATCGTTGTTCTGGATAAAACTGGAACTGTAACAAAAGGCGAACCGCTTGTTACGGACATAATTCCAAATCAAATTTCTGAAAATGAGCTTATTGAGAAAGCCGCAAGCCTTGAAGCCAAAAGTGAGCATCCGCTAAGCAAGGCTGTTCTAAAAAAAGCGCGGGAAAGTGGCATTGCGGCAAAAAATGTAACGAATTTTTCTTCTGTGCCGGGAAACGGACTTACTGCAAAACTTGACGGAACAAATCTTTTTGGCGGAAATTTAAAATATATAGAAAAAATTGCTCCAAACTCAATTGATGAAAATATTTTGGCGCAGGCAGAAAAACTTTCAGAGGAAGGAAAAACTCCGCTCTTCTTTGCTGAAAATGAAAAATTTCTTGGAATTATCGCGGTTTCAGACGTTATAAAAGAAGACAGCGCAAAAGCTATTTCTGAACTTAAAAATATGGGAATCAAAGTTGTGCTGCTTACTGGCGACAATGAAAAAACTGCGAATGCAATCGGCAAAAAAGCCGGAGTTGACCAAGTTATCGCCGGTGTTCTTCCAGACGGAAAAGAAAAAGTTGTAAAGGAATTTAAAAAAGCCGGAAAAACGTGCATGGTTGGCGATGGAATAAACGACGCCCCTGCCCTTACCGTTGCGGATACAGGAATGGCGGTTGGCGCAGGAACTGATGTTGCGCTGGATGCCGCGAATGTCGTTCTTGTAAAAAGTTCGCTTCTGGATGTTCCTGCGGCAATCCGTTTGAGCCGAAAAACCCTGAAAAATATCCACGAAAATCTGTTCTGGGCGTTTTTTTACAATATTATACTTATTCCGCTGGCGGCCGGCGTTTATTACCATGCGTTCGGGCTTAGCATGAATCCTATGTTCGGCGCGGCGGCAATGAGTCTTTCAAGTTTCTGCGTTGTTACAAATGCGCTAAGATTGAATTTGATAAATATCAAAAATGCAAAACATGACAGAAAAATCAAAAATTCTGTTCAAAATAAAATAGGAGCAAATATGTCAGAAAAAACTTTAAAAGTTGAAGGAATGATGTGCAGTCATTGTGAAAAACACGTTAAAGAAGCACTTGAAAAAATTGACGGTGTTCAGGAAGCAACTGCAAATCATGAAAAAAATCAGGTTGTTGTAAAACTTACAAAAGATATTCCAGATTCTGAATTTGAAAAAGCAATTACAGAAGCCGGATATACTTTTGTAAAATAATTACAGAACTGCTTTTAGGAACTGCTGAAGGCGCTCGTTCTGCGGATTTACAAAAATCTGTTCTGGAGTGCCTTCTGCCCCGATTTTGCCGTCTTCCATAAAAATTACGCGGTCGGCAACTTCGCGGGCAAAACCCATTTCGTGCGTTACAACAACCATTGTCATTCCGTCGCTTGCAAGCTGCTTCATAACAGCTAAAACTTCGCCGACAAGTTCCGGGTCAAGCGCAGAAGTCGGTTCATCAAAAAGAATTGTTTTTGGCTCCATTGCAAGGGCTCTGGCAATTGCAACGCGCTGCTGCTGACCGCCAGAAAGATTTCCCGGATATGCGTCAAGTTTGTCGCCAAGACCAACGCGGTTCAAAAGCTCAATTCCTTTTTTTTCAGCCTCTTCCTTTGATTTTCCAAGAACGTGCATCGGCGCAATCATTGTGTTCTGCAAAGCCGTCTTATGAGGAAAAAGATTAAAACGCTGAAAAACCATTCCAACTTCAAGAAGAATGTCGCGGCGTTCTTTTGAAGAGATTTTCAGTTTTCTTACGCCGTCCTTGTATTGGGTCAAAAGTCTGTCTTCAATATAGATTGAGCCGTTGTTTATGTGCTCAAGATGGTTCAGCGCGCGCAAAAATGTTGATTTTCCTGCGCCGCTCGGTCCGATGATACAGACAACTTCCTTTGGCTTTACCGCAAGGCTTACGCCTTTTAAAACGTCAAGTTTTCCGAATGAAACCTTTATGTCCTCTGCCCTAATCATATCCATTTCTGTTTCCTCCGCCTTACTCGTAAGTATTTTTCTTTTCCAGACAGTGGAACAGCAATGTGAACACTGCGGTAATTATAAGATAAAGAATCATTGCAGGAATATAAACAAGCGAGGACGCCGTTGACGACTGAATACTTCGTGTGACTTTTGTAATATCAGCAAGCGCAATAATTGAAACAAGAGAAGCGTCTTTTAGCATCATGATAAATTCGTTTCCAACAGGAGGAACCAATCTTCTTATTGACTGCGGAATTATTATAAGCCTCATCGTCTGAAAATAACTTAAACCAAGAACTTTTCCGGCTTCCATCTGACCTTTGTCAATAGACTGAATCGCTGAACGGAAAATCTCGCTGCAGTACGCGCCGCTGTTCAAAGAAAACGCGATGAATGCGGCAAGAAATTTATTGTTTATTGTAAGTGCTTCGTTTATTTCTGGAAGTCCATAATAAACAAAATAAAGCTGCATCAAAAGCGGAGTTCCGCGAAAAAAGAAGATATACGCCTTGCTCAACGCACGTAAAACTTTCTTTTTTGACATTGAGCCAAGCGCAAGAATTATTCCTAAGAAAAGGCCTGCAAGTACAGAAACCAATGTAAGAGAAATCGTGATTCGCGCACCTGCCAAAAGTTGCGGAATCCAGCTAAGAATTTTTTGCAAAGTATTCATACGGCAGACCCTTTTTTAGTTATTTTATTGAATCGGACAAATCCATGCCGAATATTTTTTCGTACAAGGCTTTCATTGTTCCGTCTTTTTTCATATCGTCGATTGCAGAATCGATTTTTTCCAGAAGAACTGTGTTTCCTTTTTTTACACAAGCACCAAGATATTCATCCGGGTCGCTGAGCCAAACTGACTTGAATACAGTATCAGCTGGAGCAAGATAGTCAACAGCAACAACATTGTCGCTTACAACTGCGTCAATTCTTTTAAGACGAAGGTCATCGTAAGCGTTCATAACTTTGTCGTAGCCGTTTTCAATGTATGTAAAGCCAAGTGTGGCAGAATTTTTCTTTGTAAAGAAATCTGATGAAGTTTCAGCCTGATAACCTACTTTCAATCCAGCCAAATCAGAGAATTTTGTGATTGTAAGCGGAGAATCCTTGCGCACAATGATTGCCTGTCCGTTTCCAACATACGGCTGGGAAAAATCAAAAGCGGCTTTTCGTTCAGCTGTAATTGTTGCCGCGGAAATTACTGCATCGTAGCGGTTTGTGTTCAGTCCTGCAAAAATTCCATCCCATGCTGTGTCAATAAATTCAACTTCAAGTCCCATGCGTTTTGCAAGTTCCTTTGAAAGCTCAACATCGAAACCGGTTGGAGTTTTTCCGTCTTCTTCAAAATACTCCATTGGCGGATAACCAATTTCCATTCCGACTAAAAATTTGCCCTTTTGAACTGTGAATTCACCTTTTTCAACTTTTTTTGAACAGCCAAAAAGCGCAAAAACCAAAAGACCTGCACTTATTACAGAAACCAATTTTTTCATGGAAAGCCCCCGAGTAATAAAAAAAATTGACAAAGAGCCTGCCGCGGCAAACGTCTTTGTCAAATGACACATAATTATAGAAAAAAATGTGATTTAGAGCAAGATTTTATTGAGTTTTAACCATTAAACTTTAAACTGGTCAATCTGAGAACTAATCTTTTCTATCGAATCTTTTACCTTGCCGGAAATATTTCCAAGCAAAGCACCAGTTTCATCAATCTTTTTAGCACCAATGCTCATTTCTTCCATGCTCTGGCTCATTGCGGAACTGAAATTCTGAAGCTCGTGGATCTCCTTAAGGATAAGCTCGCTGCCCTGCGACATTTCGCGGGATGCAACTCTTACTTCAGAAGTGCTGTCGTTCATTTGATGGAGAGCCTCGCTAATCTGCTTTGAGCCTTCAGTCTGCTCTTCCATTGCGGCTTTAATCTGGTTCACAAGAATATCTGTTTCCTGGATTTTCTGGGTAACCGTTGTGAATGCCGAAGTTGTCTCTTCCGAAGCGTTTACCACTTCCGCAATTGAAGTTCCGATATTTTTCAGCTGCTCGCCGATTGTCTTTGACTGCTCGGAAGAAGTTTCTGAAAGCTTTCGGATTTCATCCGCAACAACAGAGAATCCTTTTCCCGCCTCGCCCGCGTGAGCCGCCTCAATCGCCGCATTCATCGCAAGCAAGTTTGTCTGTGACGCAATATTTGAAATCGCAAGATTTGCCTCGTGAAGCATCTGCGACTGTTCCTGAATCTGTTCAATCCGAACGTTCACATTCTGCTGCTTTGAAATTCCGTTTTCCGCATTCTGGTGAAGCTCGTTAAAGGAATTCGCCATCTTGTCAATTGAAACATTTACAGAAGTGATATTTCCAATCATTTCTTCTACGGCGGCAGAAGCCTGGGTTACGCCTGCGCTTTGGTTTTCAATCATGTGGTCAAGCGATTCAATGTTTGAAGAAATCTGATTAACTGCACCGGCAGTCTGGTTTACGCTTTCTGTCTGGTGAGTTATCTGCTGGTGGATGCTGTTTATGTTCGCAATGATTTCTGTGATTGAGCTTGCCGTATTTTCTGTGCTGAGCGACAAGTCATCTCCATCAGACTTAAGTTCAATATTTGAATCTTTAACTGTCGCGACAATTGAATGTAACTTTTGGATGAACGCGTTGAATCCTTCAACAACATCGCCGATTTCGTCATGATGGTGCAGTTCAATCCGTTTTGTAAGGTCGGCGTGCCCCTGCGCAATTTCCATGAACGATTCCCGGACAGAAAGCATAGGCTTCATTATTTTCTTTACAACAATATTTGCGACAATCAAAGCGATTACAACAATAAGAAGAACGAACGGCAGCGTTGTAAGCATAATGTGTCTTGCAGTCTGAGAAATTATATTTCTGTTTTTTGCGATGAACAACATTCCTGAAACATTTCCGGCAGAAGAAATAGGCATATAGATACTCTGGAATGTGTTTCCTTCAACTGCGTTTGTTCCGTGGTAAGTCTCGCCTTTTTCAAGGACTGTGCTTATGATTTCCTTGTTCCAAAGCTCTGTTCCAACAAGCGAAGAGCCGTCCTTCATCTTTAAAGTTGTGGCAACGCGGATTTTATCGCGGAAAAGCGTACATTCAACGTCGTAATCTTCCTGAATCTGGGAAATAAAATCATTTTTAGAAAGGTCAAAACCTGTTGTTACAGTTCCAATTACATTCAGATTTCCGTAAATTGGCTCTGAAACAAAAATTCCATACGGAACGGACATAAATTCCTGAATCACAAAATCCTGTTTTCCGCCAAGCGCAGATTTTATGCAGGAAATTGAACTTGCGTTTTTGTTGATTGCACCGCTTTCAGATGAATATACAATGCGACCGGACTTGTCTGTGATAAAAATGCAGTCAGCGTCAATGTTGCGGACCTGAGGATCAACAATTTTATTCAGCTCAACAAGATTGTTTGAAGAAAGTGCCTGACGTAAATCTGATTGCGCTGAAAAAACTTTCGCGGAACTTTCAAGGCTGGTTTCCCATTCTTTCAGCATTGAGGAAGCTCCTTTTGAAGTTGTCTCAAGATTTCCTTTTATCCATGTTGAGAAAGCGTTTGAAAACAAAGTGATTGAAATAAATGTTACAGCCACACAGCTGATTATTACCGCAATGGCAGTGAGCAATTGCATTTTTCTTGCAATAGAATGACGATTTTTCAAAATGTAACCCCTAAAATTATGTTAAATCAGTGTTAAGTCTATCCCTCTTTTGTAAAATTGCAAGGACTTTGTTTAAGAAGATTTGAAATTAGCCTCAAAAAATATTGTCAGTGTTAAAAAAAATGTTATAATTGAAGCATAAATGGAGCTATAAATATGAAAAACAAAACTGTAAAAAGTTCTATTGCATTAAAATTCGGTTTCTTTGCAATTGTTATTCTTGGCGCTATTTTTTTGATTCAAGGCGTTATTAATTCAACTTTTATAAAGAAAGATGTAAATTTGCTTTATTATGAATATGGAAACACTATGACAGAAGCGATTCAGGTGTTTCTTGATACATGGATTGATGGCGGAATAAATACTGCGAAATCAATTGCGAATTCAGAATCTTTTAAAGAAAAAGACATTTCTGAGATTGCGGAGGAACTTGTTTTAAACAAACAGGAAATGAGCAGGGCGTTCTCTTATGCGGCAATCACTGATTTGAACGGAAATATGTGGACTTCCAACGGCGGAACTACAGATGTAAGAAACCGCCAGTATTTTCAGGATGTTGTTTCTGGCAGAAAAGATGTTGCCATTGACAACCCTACCCAGGGAAAATCAACCGGCTCGATGGTTTTTCATATTGCGGTTCCAGTAAAAGATTTGGATGATTCAATAAAAGGCGTTTTTGTGGCAATGATTGGAATTGAAAAGATTCAGTCTGAAATTTCAACAATTTCAATCGGCGAAAACGGTTACGGATTTGTTGTTGACTCGGACGGCGTTGTAATTGCGCACAAAGACAAGGATTTCCTTAAAAAAGATCTTCTTAATGCTTCTGAAAGTGCGGCAAACGGAATGCGTGAGCTTGTTCAGAATATGACAAAAAATCTTACCGGGGAAAAACTTGTTACAGATCCAAGTTCCGGCGTTAAATCAATTTGTTTCTATAGACCTTTCAAGTCAACTGACTGGAGCGCAGGAATTATGATTCCGAAAAAACAGTTTGAGTCAACTGCGAACAGCCTGAACAAGATAATGATTGTTACATTTGTGGCTGGCGCATTGATTTTTATCATCGCTTTTGGAATTGGAATCGCATACATAATCAAGCCTCTTAAAAAAGTAAAGGATGCGATTGAAGACATTGCTTCCGGCGATGCTGACCTTAGAAAGACAGTTGATGTAAGGACAGATGATGAGATTGGCGCAGTTGTAACAGAATTCAACAAGTTTACAGGAAATATGCGCGAAATCATGACAGACTTGAAAGAAGCCAAGGAAAATCTTGAATTCGCGGATGAAAGTCTTGTTGCCACAACAGAAGACACAAGCGCGGCAATCACACAGATTCTTGCGAACATTGAATCAGTCCACAACCAGATAAAAACTCAGTCTGATTCTGTAAGCGGAACTGCCGGTGCGGTAAATGAAATTGCCTCAAATATTGAGTCGCTTGAAAAAATGATTGAAACTCAGAGTTCTGGCGTAACACAGGCTTCTGCAGCTGTTGAACAGATGATTGGAAATATTTCTACAGTAAATCATTCTATGGATAAGATGGCGGATTCTTTCAATCAGCTTTCTACAAGCGCGCAGTCCGGCTACAATTTGCAGTCAAATGTGAACGAACAGATTGAGCGCATTAAAAATCAGAGCGAGACTTTGCTTGACGCAAACGCGGCGATTGCGAATATTGCTGAACAGACAAACCTTTTGGCAATGAATGCGGCGATTGAGGCGGCACACGCGGGCGAAGCCGGAAAAGGATTCTCTGTTGTTGCGGATGAAATCAGAAAACTTTCGGAAACTTCTTCTCAGCAGTCAAAGACTATTGGTGAACAGCTAAAATCAATAAGCGAACTTATTGACAGCGTTGTTTCTGCTTCTACAGAATCCCGCCAGGCATTTCAGGATGTTACAAGCAAGATTGAAGAAACTGATCAGCTTGTCCGCCAGATTAAAGCCGCAATGGAAGAACAGAACGAAGGTTCAATCCAGATTAATCAGGCTTTACATTCAATGAACGACAGCACAATCGAGGTTAGAAACGCTTCCAAGGAAATGTCTGAAGGAAACAAGGCAATTCTTGATGAGGTAAAGAACCTTCAGGATTCAACTTCTGTTATGAGCGGAAGCATGGAAGAAATGAGCATTGGCGCTACAAAAATCAATGAGTCTGGAGTTGCGCTTACAGAAATCTCCAAGAAAGTTCACACGAGTATTTCTGAAATGGGCAGCCAGATTGATAAATTCAAGGTTTAATCTGATTCCTGAAATTAGTTGGAAATTAAATCTTTTATAACTTCGGAAGCGATAATAAGTCCTGCCACAGATGGCACGAACGCGTTGCTTCCGGGAGTTTGTTTTTGAAATTTGCTGCTTGGTGCTTTTTGTGCGGGCGGCATTTTTTTTGATTCAATTTTTGGCGGTGTTATTATTTCTGTGCTGAAAACGCATTTTACGTTTTTTATGCGGCGTTTTTTCAGTTCATTTCTTATAACGCGGGCAAGCGGACAGACCGAAGTCTTGGAAATATCCGCAACCTGAAATTTTGTAGGATCAAGTTTATTGCCAGCTCCCATTGCGCTTATAACTGGCTTTTCTGCCTGTTTTGCGCAAAGAATTATCTCAATCTTTCCTTTTACAGTGTCAATGCAGTCAACAACGTAGTCATATTTTGAAAAATCAAACTGACTGGAATTTTCCGGCAAGAAAAATGTCTTGTATTTTGTTACTGAACATTTTGGATTTATGTCGTGGATTCGTTCTTCTGCGACATCGACTTTATTCTTTCCGACAGTTGAATGTAATGCGTAAAGCTGACGGTTAATATTTGAGACGGCGACTGTGTCATTGTCAACAATATCAATTGCGCCAAGCCCGGAACGAACCAAAGCCTCAACAACGTAACTGCCGACTCCGCCCAGCCCAAAAACGATTACACGAGAATCGTGAAGTTTCTGGATTTTTTCTTTTCCAAGTGTAAGCTCAATCCGCTCAAACTGATTTTCCATATTTTGTGAGTATAGCATTTATTTTTTTTTCATTCTATAATTTTATAATATGGAAAAATCAATCAACACAAAATGTATTCAGGCTGGTTACGAGCCGAAAAATGGGGAGCCGAGGCAGATTCCGATTGTTCAGTCTACAACGTTTAAATATGACACAAGCGAAGAGATGGGCGCGCTTTTTGATTTGCAGAAAAGCGGATATTTTTACACAAGGCTTCAGAATCCTACAAATGATTTTGTTGCGGCTAAACTCGCGGCACTTGAAGGCGGAACTGCGGCAATGCTGACTTCTTCTGGGCAGGCGGCGAACTTTTTTGCGCTTTTCAATATCTGCGAATGCGGAAGCCATATTGTTGCTTCAACCAGTATTTATGGCGGAACTTTTAATCTTATTGCGACAACATTGAAGAAAATGGGAATTGAGTCAACTTTTGTTGATCCGGACGCTTCTGAGGAAGAACTGAGCAAAGCGTTCAAGCCAAACACACGCGCAATGTTCGGTGAGACAATTGCAAATCCGGCTCTTACAGTCTTGGATATTGAAAAATTTGCGAAAGTCGCGCATGCGCACAATGTTCCGCTCATTGTTGACAACACTTTTCCTACTCCGATTAATTGCCGTCCGATAGAATGGGGCGCGGACATTGTTACTCATTCAACAACAAAATATATGGACGGGCACGGAGCTTGCGTTGGTGGCGCGATTATTGATGCCGGAAAATTTGACTGGATGGCTCTCAAAGATATGTTCCCTGGGCTTGCAACTCCAGATGAAAGTTACCACGGAATCACTTATGCGGAAAAATTCGGCAAGGAAGGCGCGTTTATAACAAAGGCAACAAGCCAGCTTATGCGCGATTTTGGTTCAATCCAGTCGCCGTTCCATGCGTTTATCTTGAACCTAGGGCTTGAATCTTTGCACGTAAGAATGCCACGCCACGTTGAAAATGGCCAGGCGGTAGCGGAATTCCTGGAAAAACAGCCGCAGGTTCAAAGCGTAAATTACCCTACTTTAAAAAGAAACAAATATTACGAGCTTGCGAAAAAATATCTTCCGAACGGCGGTTGCGGTGTAGTTTCTTTTGAATTGAAAGGCGGTCGTGCGGCGGCGGAAAAATTTATGAAAGCCCTAAAACTTTGCGCGATTGAAACTCATGTTGCAGACGCAAGAACTTGCTGCCTGAATCCAGCCACTTCAACCCACCGTCAGATGAATGACGAGCAACTTAAGGCGGCTGGAATTCCTGCCGGTCTTATACGAATTTCCTGCGGGCTTGAAGACAAAAACGATTTGATTGCAGATTTGCAGCAGGCGTTGAATTCTTTGTAGGAATGGATATATGAAAAAACTATTGGTCAATGCCAAAAAGTTTTTTCATATTGTTCTGGATTTTTTCATTAAGTTTCAGGCTTTGCATTTTGCGTTTTGAGGCAATATATTCGTAGATATATTTCAAATTTTCCGGGGAATTTATTGTGCCTTTCACAGGAATCGGTGCGTAAAACGGAGAATCTGACTCAATAAGAAGCCGGTTCAGAGGAACGTAGGAAACCATTTCGGCAATCTCATTCTTGTTTTTGCCGGAAAAAGTTACCGAACCGTCAAAACTGATGTACCAGCCCATATTCAGGAAAAATTCAAGCTCTGACAAAGAATACGAAAATCCATGGATTACGCCTTTATTCCATTTTACGGCTCGCAAAATATCCATTGTGTGCTGAAAACTTTTTCGGGAATGCACAATCACCGGCAAATCAAGTTTTTTTGCAAGAAGAAGTTCCTGCTCAAAAAAATTGCGTTCCTCAATAATTGAATTGCGGTCAAAAAAATCGTGCGTGCGTCCGCCGTTTTCAGAAGATTCCCAGTCGTGGTCAATTCCGCAAGGTCCGATTGCCACCAAGTGCAAGGAAAATTCGTTTTCAGAATTTTTGAACTCATTTATGTTCTTTTCAAGAAGAGCTATAGTCTGCTCGCCTTTCTCGATATTTTCAGAAGTCAGCATCACTCCGGCACAAAAATAAACTGACTGCTTTATTTTGCGGATAAGATTTGCCTCTTTTTCAGGGTCAAAAAAATCCAGGCACTGAGAAACAAGTTCCGTGCGTTTCCAAATATCGTCTGCGGAAGTTCCAGCGTCAAGCGCAAGACATTCGTGCAAACCAAAACGGGAAAGAATATTTGCGCCAGCTTCCAGCCCGAATTCCTGAACAGTGAGATAAAAATTTAAGAATGAATCCGCATACATGGTTTTATTTTATCACAAAGAAAAAAAATGTTTTAGAATACTTTTGTAAAAAAATTATTTTTTACTGGGCGCAACCTTTCACTTTCGTTTCAGGTCGGGCTTTTCGCAATTCCGCTATCGCTTCATTCTGGACTGCGCCTATTTTGCAAGCTCAATAAGCACAGTCCAGAATGCTGACGCATTGCTACAATCCCTTGCGCGAAATCTACTTTTTCAAAAGATATTCCGCGACTGCCTCGTAAGCCGGAATTGAAAGCGGGTCGATGTACTTGTTCGAAGCGTAATAAGTCGAGGCAAAACGCGCAATCACCATCTGCGCCGCCGGGTCAATGTAGATTGCCTGACCATGAACGCCGCGCGCCATGTACGCTCCGTGCGAGTTGTTTGTAATCCACCACATATTGTGATAACTCCAGCCCTGCAATTTTGGATAGTCGCCCTTTGCAAACGCCGCCTTGTACTCATCAGAAGAGCCGCCGGTCGCAATGTTTTTTACGGCTGCTGCCGGAATCACTTGTTTTCCATTCAGCCTTCCGCCGTTTCTCATCATCTCGCCGAAAGCAGCCATATCCCTTAGATTCAAGTCAAAGCCGCCGCCTGCAAACGCGATTCCAGAAGGGTCAACCTGATAGTAGCCGTCATAGTGCGCGCCAAGAGGCTTCCAAATCATCTCTGAAACCATATCCGCCAGCCCCTGCCCTGTTACGCGCGAGCAAATCCAGGCAAGAAGCTCGGTGTTCACAGTTCTGTATCCGAATGCCTCGCCGTGCTCTGACCTCGGGAGTTTTTTCACCGTTGCAAGATATTCATAGTAGTTTTGCGGGCCTTTATAGTCTGCTGGACGGAACACATTTCCTGCCGCCGAATACGCCCAGATTTCCGCGTTTGGGTCGTTGTAATCCTCGCTGTATTTGATTGCGGTTGTCATATCCATAACCTCTTGAACAGTAGCATCCGCAAAGCCTGAATCCTTTAGCTCTGGAATGTATTCAGCGACTTTTTTTGACGGGTCGAGCTTTCCGTCCGCCACAAGGATTGAAGCGATTGTTCCCGTGAACGACTTGCTCACAGACATTGCCGCATGAAGTCCGTCTGGTTTTAAGCCTGCCGGATATTTTTCGTAGACGATTTTTCCCTTGTGCATGACGATGATTCCGTCTGTGTAGTTTGCGCCGAGCGACTCTTCAAAAGTCATCGTCTTGTCCGAATCCCACGGCGTGAAAGTTACGCTTCCGATTGCCGGGTCAAGCTTTGTCTTTAGCTGGTATTTTTTGCCGTTGCCTGATGAAACATTCCGCGTAGGGAAAAACTCCCTCATGTGGTTCACGCTGTAGCGCAAAGCCGGAAACGCAAAGAACGAGCCGTCCGAAGCATGAAGCGTTTTTTCCTTAGACGGCGGAAATCCTTGCATCCAGCCCATTGCGTCGGGCGTGGTCTGTTCCGCGGTCGGATGTTCATTTGCAAATGCCATAATTCCTCCAAAAACAAAAAAACTAAAAATGATAAGAAATTTTTTCATGCGAGCCTCCAAAAAAGATAAAAAGGAAAGCCGTTGCAAATCAGACGAAGAAAAACTGGTGCAATTTATGGTTTAAATATAAGCAAAAATCCGCCAGCAGGCAAACATAAAAAGAAAGTTTAATGTTCATCTTGTCGTAAAATTGTGGTTTCGCTATATTTTTAGCAGGTGTGTTAAAATGTCAGTCAAAATCAGAAAGTATTCAGAGCGTGATGTTCCGGCTATGTGCAAAATTTGGAATGAGGTTGTTGAGGACGGAATCGCTTTTCCGCAGGAAGAAAAATTAACGGAAGTTGATGGAAAGAAATTTTTTGCTTCTCAATCTTATTGCGCAGTTGCTGTTGAGTCTGAAACTGAAAAAATCCTGGGGCTTTATATTCTGCATCCGAACAATATCGGGCGTTGCGGTCATATTTCCAACGCAAGTTATGCGGTAAGTTCTGAAAGCCGCGGGCTTCATATTGGTGAAATGCTTGTAAAAGATTGCGTTGCTCAGGCTCGTGAAATCGGATTTAAAATCCTTCAGTTTAATGCGGTGGTTGCGACAAATGTTCATGCGCGGCATTTGTATGAACGGCTGGGATTTATTCAGCTTGGAACGATTAAGGGCGGATTCAGAATGAAAGACGGTCATTTTGAGGACATTTGCCCATATTACAAAGAAGTCTGATTTTTGCAAAAATCCAAAATCCGGATTATAATGGTTTATTCGCGGAGGATTTTTTATGCAGTACGTAAAATTGCAGATTGGTTGTTTGATTGTAATTCTTTATATTGTACTAACTTACGTAAGGGCGACTTTAAAATCTAAATTTATTTGCAACAAACTTTTTGACGCTCTTATGCTTATTGCTCCCTGGACGGTATTTTTTGACGGTTTTACTGCATGGACTGTGAATCATCTTGAAATTGTGCCTGGATGGGTGAACACGTTCGGTCATCTGTTCTTTATGATTTTTATGGATTTAACGATTATTGTAACCGCACTTTATATGTACGACCAGATTGTTGGATTCTGCAAGGCACACAAACAGAAAAATCTGCTGCTTTTGATTCCGGGAATTATTTCGCTTGTGCTGATTGCAGCCGGAATGAACAGAATTGAATATATTCAGGGAAAAACGACTTTTTATTCAATGGGATTTTCAGTTTACGTCTGCTTTGCGTCGCTGTTTTTTCATTATGGAGTTATTCTTTACCTTGTTATTGCACGGCACAAATATCTTGCAAAAGAAAAGAAATTTGGAACAGTTTCAATTATAATCATTGTGGGAATTATTCTTGTGGCACAGATTGTTTTTCCGGAAATTCTGCTTACTTCAATCTGCCCTGCGATTCTTCTTTTGGGAATTTACATTGAATTTGAAAATCCTTCTATTAAAAAGCTCACTTTATACAACGAAAACATGGTTGAAAGCTTTGCGAATCTTGTTGAAAACCGCGACAGCAACACTGGCGGGCATATCAAGCGCACAAGAGCGTATGTGAACTTGATTCTTCACAAAATGCGCCACGACAAAAAATACAAGGATATTATGAACAAGGATTATCTGGTGAATGTCAGCAATGCGGCTCCGCTCCACGATATTGGAAAAATTGCAACGCTGGATTACATTCTGCAAAAGCCCGGAAAACTTACGGATGAAGAATTTGCGATTATGAAAAAGCACGCTGCTTGCGGTGGAGAAATTATTCAGGACACATTCAAAAATCTTGATGACGCGGAATTTGAAAAAATCGCATACGAAGTTGCAAGATTCCACCACGAAAAATACAACGGAAAAGGCTACCCGCAAGGACTTACCGGCGAACAGATTCCCCTTCACGCCCGGATTATGGCGGTCGCCGATGTTTTTGACGCCGTTTCACAAAAACGCTGCTACCGCGACGCAATGCCGCTTGACCAATGCTTTTCAATCATCGAAAAAGGCAGCGGCACAGACTTTGACCCGCAGATTGCAAAGATTTTCTTGGATTCAAAGGAAGAAGTTGTTAGGCTGATGGAAAGATAGGATGATTGAAAAGAAGAAATCAGCAGAAACGAAAAATTCTTTTGCTCAAGAAACTTTGTACATTGCAAATGAAGCCCATTACGAGCAAGTAGTTGAACGGATAAAAGATGTAAAAAAGACGCTGTGGATTGGCACTGCCGACATAAAAGACCTTTACGTAAAAGACGGTCGCGGCACAAAGCCGCTTTTGGAAGTTCTTTCTGACCTTGCAAAACGCGGAGTTGAAATCCGCCTTATTCACGCAAAAGAACCAGGACCGGCGTTCCGCCAGGATTTTGACAAATACCCTATTTTAATAGAAGGAATGGAGCGAGTTCTTTGCCCACGAGTTCATTTTAAAATCATGATTTTTGACTTTAAAACAGCGTATGTGGGTTCAGCAAACCTGACTGGTGCTGGAATTGGCATGAAAGGCGAAAACACCCGCAACTTTGAAGCCGGCATTTTAAGCAGCAACAAAGAATTTGTAAAAAACGCCACCGACCAGTTCGACAGCGTTTGGATGGGCAGTTTTTGCAAAAGCTGCAAACGCAAAAAATTTTGCAGCGACCCGATTATTTTTTAGCCTCGCGTTTTAATTGTCGATTTTCTTTCTTTAGTTCTGAATTTTTCTTTTTTTGCTCTTCTAATTGTTCCTTTTGGGCAGCAATTTGTTTTTTTCTTCTTGTATCCCAACCTTTTTCCCAAGGAGTTTTTTCAACTATTTCCACAATTAAAGTCTTGCTTGTTTTTTCTGTTTTTTTTGTAGGCATTTCCTAGTTCCCTATTTTCTTTTTGATGATGATTTTCCTGTAACAATAGTTCTTGTTTGAATGTCTTCTATTGTTGTTTTTCCGACTTCAAAAGTTTCACGGTGAATCAGAGTTTCATTTTGAAGCATTCCTTCTGCAAAATCCTTTTCACTGAAAATTGCAGGTGTTGTTTTTTTAGTTTCTCTTTTACTTAGTTCTTTTGTTTTCATAAAAACTCCTAGTTTTGTTTATGGTTTGTATTTTTGAGGTTAGTTTCTGGTGGTTGTGGCAAGTTCAACCACCAGAAATTATTTTATTCAATAACTGAGCGGGCAAGACGGAAGCCTCGATAATTATAATAACTAGAAGTAACATCCTTGCTTGTTACACTTGGAAATGAAATAGGGTAAAAAACTGACTGTCGAATTTCTTCCTCTGAAGATTTATAAGAACCTCCTAAAATTATGAACTGGCTTGTGAGATAGCTCGGATCATCCATGCAAATTTCTTCAACATTTCCACTCATATTATATAGACCATCTCGATTCCTAGCATTATAATTTACTCCAACAATATATGTTTTATTTCCCCCAAAACCTGCAAGCCTACTAGAGCCGTCATAGTCTGTAGCATAGCCATATCTAGAATAAGCATCCGTATTGTAGAAATGTTTTCCAGACCTAGCAGCAAAATACCATTCACTATAAGAGGGTAATCTATAACCATTTGAAAATTTATTTATACTTATTTTACTTATACGATCAGCATAATTCTGATAACCATCCTTAAAAATCAAGTTATAATAAGGTTCTAATCCATCCATTTCACTTGCAGCATTACACCATAAAATAGCATCATAATATGAAATATTAGTGATAGGATAAAATTTGTCTTCTGCACGATTATACCAATCTCCTTCGCTTATACGATATGGATTTTCCTCTTTATCAATTGCCCAATCGCGAACTTCATTCCATGATTTATAATCAACTTCATATACAGAAATATAAAACGGACTTCTATCACTATCATGATGATCAAAAACTCTAGTTCCTGATGTTTTGTTTTCAGCGAACTCTTCCACAAAAAGAGAACCGAATAAAGAATAATTTGCTTTATATACAGTATCTACTGTAGGAAGTTTTACATACATTCCATTATCATTATAACTGTATTTTTGTGTCGAATCATGATTTTCCTCATATGAAACACAAAGATGTGGTTCCCAAGCAAAAAAAGTTTTATCTTCTTTTTTTG
>CAVBXG010000013.1:45358-48790 GCA_963599585.1 bacterium | reverse complement strand
CTTTAAGCGAATAAATATTTGTCTCAAAAAATACGAAAAAAAAGGAAAACGCCATAAAAACAAGCTGGACAGCCGGAAAATTCCACGCAGAAAAAGTTCCTTCCGCAGGCGAAGCCTGAAAAAGCGACGGCATCAGAAGAAATAAAAAAACTGCTGAAAAAACGGCAATTTCCTTAAAAAAATAATGTATTTTCATATTTAATATGATATTATATAATATTGAGGAATTTATCTATATGTCTTACATTTTTATAGCACTTATCATTTCTGCGGTGATAATTGCCGGACTTGTAAAATTGTATTTGCTCTTTAAGGAAAAAATCAATTTTTTTCTGCGCGGACTTGACGAAAGTTTTCATTTTTCAGAGTTAAATACTTTATGGAATGTTTCTCAAATCTGCAACCTTGAAGAACCGATTTCGCTTTTTTATTCAATGCCGTCGCTTGCAAAATGTATTTCGCACATAAAAACACAGTCGGAAGCTGCCGGCGCGCTGAATTCTGCAAAATTTCAAAAACTTCTTACAAAACTTTATGAATTTCGAAACAAAATTGAAAAAAACGAGGACAAAAAACGTGGTCTGGAATCAACGCAGTCGCTTTCAAACCATCAGAAGCTAAGAATTATCCTTCCTGGAAAAGGAGTTTTTTCTTCTGAAATTGTAAACAACGGCCGCGAACTTACAATCAAGCTTCCGACACAGAAAAATCAGATTACAGTTGACGGAAAAGCCTGGGTAGGGCAAACCGTAAATGTTTATCTCTGGCGGACTGGCGATGCGCGTTATGTTTTTGACACAACGGTTCTGCACGAGGGGCTTTTTATCGGAAAACCGTCGCTTTTTTTAAAGCACACAACAAACCTGATAAGAACTCAGAAAAGAAATGCAATCCGTTCAAAATGCCATATTTCAGCGGAACTTTATATTTTGAAGGAAAAAGTCATTGACTACAATATAATCGAGACAAAACCTGGCTACAAATGCCTGCTTGAAGATATTTCTGAAAACGGCGCTTTAATCAGAATCGGCGGAAAAGGGCTTCCGAATATCCAGATAAGGCTTCAGTTTCAGCTTAATAACCGGCTTGTTGTAATGTTCGGAATTGTGCGCACTGTTGAATACAATGAGGAGCTGAACCAGTCAAGGCTTCATTTTGAATGTATACATATTGAACCGGCAATGAAAAACCAGATTTTAAGCTATGTCTATAATATTATGTCCGACAGCGAGAAAGAAATTTATGATGCGCTGAAACTTACTGATACGGATGAAAAAACTGAATCAGAGAACGCCCAGAATCCTGCCGGAATGTTGGAAAATGCGGCGGCAAAGGCAGAATCTATTTCTGAAAAAATCGCAGATACTGATGATGTTATAAAAAATGCGAAAAATACTGCTGCTTCAGCTTCCAATGCAAAGGAAGCTGAACTTACAAAAAATAATGAGAATGACGAACTGAATTTAGACGAGGAATAACGATGAAAAAAAATATCTTGTTTTTAATTTTATCTGTTTTTTGCGCAAAAATCATGTTTTCTGAAAACACTGAAAATATAAAGAATTTTGTAAAGGGAAATCTTTCAGAAAAAACTTCCGCTGTAAAGGCTGCGACAAAAGATGATGTTGAGGAACTTTCAAAACGCGCAATCGATTTTGCAATAGAAAACAAAGAAATTCTTGGCGAGGACAGGGAACTTGCGGCTCTGGCTGTTTCTGGAATTCTTGCAGTGCCTCAGACTTTTGCAGATAAACTTTCTGATGAGGAAAAAACAAGACTTTCAGATGAATTTTTAAATCTTTACAGCCTTTTTGAAGATGAAACCGTAAAAATCGCCGTTTTGAACAAAATTGCAAGGCTGGATATTTCTACAGAAAAATTCAAGGAAACATTGAACAAATATTTATCAGAATGTAATCCTGAAACTGAAAACCGGGCGATTTTGACTGCTTCAATCCAGACGATTGGAAATATCGGGGATTCTGATTCATTTAAAATTCTTTTTGATAATGCGCAGAAAAATGAATGGAAAAAATATCAGGAAGAAAATGAAAAATCGCTTGGACTTCTTTGCGTAAAGGCTGAAAAAGAACTTATTGAAATAATCGGAAGCGGAAATACTTCTGAATGTAGAAAAATTTTCGATTTTGTTATGCGAAACCAGAAAAATAATCAAATTTTTTGTGCAAAAATTTCCGAAAGCGTACTTGCACGAGCTATATATATATATGAGAATTCTGGTTCTGCAAACAGTGAGATTATTTCATTGCAAGTTGATTCTTTTTGTATTTTGCGGGATTTAAAATGGACTAGAGCGTCTGCGACAGCAATCAGATTTTTTGACGTTGCGGTTAAAGAATTTGAAAATTCGCAGATGAATGAAAGTTTTTTCTGTCTGGTCATAGAAGGAATTGCAGAAACTTCACCAATTGAAAGCGTTTCTAAACTTTCTTCTTATCTTTCCAAACTTAACAAAAGTATGGAAGATGAAAAATCTAACGTTTCAGAGCCAGTAGTTCTCTCATTAATAAAAACTCTTGGAGCTATCGGTGATAAAAACGCTTTTGATTCTTTGCTTGCTGTCACATATTATAATTATTCCGACACAGTTATTGCCGCAGCCCGGGACGCTCTGGCAAAACTGAAATGGTAAAAGTAAAAAATGTAAAAATTAAGTCAAAATTATTTCATCCGCTGGTCTTGGCAAGCATTTTTATTGCGGTTATTTTTTATTCAAAAATAATTCCATTAAAAAACAGAAATGCTTATTTTTCTCTTTTGGAATTTTCAAATCTTACTGAAATTTCAGGATGCGTTGTTTCTAATCCTGCAAAAACTTCAAAAGGAAAATACTACCGCCTGAAAATCAGGCTTTCCGAGGCAAAAGATAAAAACGATGTAAAAGCGAGCGCAAACGGAATTATTCAGATGCTTGTTCCAACCGCGCAGATAGAAGCGCATTTTCCGGGAAAACTTTTTACCGCGATAAAAGATAATAAGTATGTTCTTTGCGAGCAGGGAAGTCTTTTACGCGCAAAAGGAAAAATTCTTGATGAAAATCTGTTTCTTGCAGAAAATGTTGAAAATATAAGAACAGAGAAAAGCGATTTTTTTCAAAGATTTTTAAGAGTCAGGGCAATTCTTAGAATTCAGTTCCGGCGGCTTATGTATGCTTGGGGAGCCGCAGGCGGATTGCTTTTGGCTTTGCTTTCTGGAATCAGGGAATACACAGACGTTGCGCTTGGTGAAAACTTTAAGAATGCGGGGCTTTCACATGTTCTGGCACTTTCTGGAATGCATTTGAATTTATTTTCAGGAATTGCCGGAAAAACCGCAAGAAAAATTCTCTCAGAAAAAAAATCAATGATTTTTCAATTGGTTGCTGTTGTCTTATTTGTGTTTTTTGCAGGATTTTCGCCATCATTGTTCAGG
>CAVBXG010000013.1:0-45348 GCA_963599585.1 bacterium | reverse complement strand
CATTTTTATGCACGATAATTTCTTTTGCGGCAATTATGCTGAAACTGAAAAATTTCTCCATGATTCAAGTTATTTCAGCCTCATTTTTAGTTCATATTTCTTTAAAACCGGAAGATTTGTTTGAAGCCGCCTTTGTCCTGAGTTATTCAGCATTGGCGGGAATCTTGCTTATGTCAGAATTCTTGAAATTTCTTTTTATAATAAAAACTCCTGAAAAACTTGCAGGCTCAATCAGCGCAAGCACAGGTGCGCAGTTTTTTACAGCACCAATATCGTTAAAACTGATGAATTCTTTTGCCCCGATTGGAATAATTTCAACCGTGGTAATTTCGCCGCTGATAACAATTTTTATCTATTCCGGACTTTTTTTGATAATAATTTGCCTGATTTTTCCATTTTTAGTTCCGGCCGCTGCATTTTTTTTGAAAATACTTTATAATCTTATTGCATTTGTTGTTACGATATTTGCAAAATTTCCATTATATTCAGCAGGAACATGAAATGCCAAAACTAAATCATCCTGATTACAATTCTCCGGCAGCCTTGAAAACTTTTCTGGAAAACAATTCCATGGCAATGCAGAAAAAATTCGGGCAGAATTTTCTTTTGAACCAGAATGCACGGGAAAAACTTGTGGATGCCCTTGAGATTTCAGAAGGAACAAAAGTCTGGGAAGTAGGTCCTGGACTTGGCGCAATGACAGAAGAGATTTTAAGACGCGGCGCAGAACTTACAGTTTTTGAAATAGACCGTGGATTTGCAAATTTTATAAGACAATTTTTTTCTGATTACATTGAAAATGGGAAACTTCTTGTTGTGGAAGGCGATGTCCTAAAAACATGGAAAAAGACACTTGCAGAAAATGGATTGCCTGAGCGTTTCTTCGGAAATCTTCCATATAATATTGCCGCAACTTTGATTGCAGATACGATTGAGAACAATGTACGTTTTGAAAAGGCTGTTTTTACAGTCCAAAAGGAAGTTGCAGTCCGGGCCTGCGCAAAACCTGGTTCACAGGATTATTCATCGTTCTCGATTTTGTGCCAATGGGCATATGATTTGAATCCACTGATGGATCTTGCCGGCGGAAATTTCTGGCCAAGACCGAATGTTGATTCTAGGGCATTTTGCATGAACAAAAAAAATGATTTTCCACGATGTAAAAATCCGTCGCATTTTATGAAACTTCAGCGCGCGCTTTTTTCCTCAAGACGAAAAAATGTGCGGAACAATCTTTCAATATTTCTTGCAAACAATGAGAAAGCTCTTGCAGCACTGGAAAAGGCAAAAATCGAACCTTCAAAACGAGCGGAAACTCTTTCAATTGAAAATATCCTGTTATTGTCTGATATTCTGAATACTGATATAATTTAATGTCTATGAACGAATTGATTAAGAGCAACATTGAAAAAATAAAGAAACAGATAAAAGAAGCTGAAAAAAAATCCGGCAGAAAAGAAGGAAGCGTAAAACTTCTTGCGGTGAGCAAATTCCATCCGGCAGAAGCAGTTTATGACGCGATAAGCGCAGGTCAATTTGATTTTGGTGAAAACCGGGTTCAGGAAGCGTTTTCAAAATTCCCTGAAATTTTTCAGAAATTTCCAGACGTCAATCTTCATATAATCGGGCAGTTGCAGACAAACAAGGTTAAAAAAGCAGTTGAAATTGCCTCAATGATTGAGTCAGTTGACAGAATTGAGCTTGTGAAAGAAATTGAAAAGCAATGCTCAAAAATCGGCAAGAATATTGAGATTCTTCTTGAATTTCACACTGGAGAAGAGTCAAAATCTGGCTACAAGACGATTGAAAGTCTGGAAGAAACTCTTGAATTCATTGCGCAAGGAAATGCGTCGCACGTAATTCCAAAAGGTTTTATGACAATGGCGCCTTTTACAGAAGACAAGGAACTGATAAAAAAATCTTTTTCCCTTATGCGCGAAACCGCTGAGAAAATGCAGGAAAAATTCAAGAATTTCAATCTTTCAGAACTCAGTATGGGAATGACCCACGATTTTGAAATCGCAATTCAGGAAGGTTCTACAGAAGTTCGTGTTGGAACTGCAATTTTTGGACAAAGGACTTGAGAAAAATTATATTCTTTACAATTTTAATTTCTCTTTTGGGCGCGTCTTTTCCAGTTTTTAGCGAAACAGCAGAACCTTATGAAAAAGATGAATTTCCGGGAATTCTGCATGATATAAGACGCGCTGAAATCATCACGCTCGGTTCAATGCCGTTTATAACTTTTAGCGCAACTTTAGGCTATTCGTTCGGAAAATATGCTTCGCACAATTTTGATTCAAGTTATTTTGTAAATCCATTTTCTTCAACAGATGAAAACAGTTTTTCAACAGACGAGCAGGTTGGCATTCTTCTTACTTCTTTGGGAATTTCGGCAGGAATCGGGCTTACAGATTTTATAGTCCACGCTGTAAAACGAAGCAACCGGCAGAGAAAGCTGAAAAAACAGAAAAACACTGAAATTCAGATTAATCCGATAATGGAAGATCCTTCCGCAACAAAAATAGAACCGCCTAAAAATATTGAGATTGGAATTCCTGAAAATGAGGAATCAATTGAAAATCCAGAGAATTCCACTTCAACAGAAAACAAAAAAGATATAAAAGCTGGAAAAAAACTTAATGTCATAACGGATGAATAATAATGAAAAAACTGCATATTGTAATTCCAGAAAATTATTCAGAAAATATACGACTTGACCAATATGTTGCATCTGTTTCAGAAGGTATGAACCGTTCAAAACTAAAGTCTTGCTGCCATGAACTTTTATTGAACGAAAAAAATGCAAAACTTTCCGCAAAAGTAAAGGCGAATGATGTTATTGATATTTTTTATGAGGAAAATATTCCAGACAATATTGAGCCTGAAAATATTCCATTAAGAATCGTCTACGAGGACGAGGATGTTACGGTTGTGAACAAAGCCCAGGGAATGGTGACTCATCCTGCGGCAGGAAACTGGAACGGCACTCTAGTAAACGCGTTGCTTTACCATTGGGGGCAAGACGCTGTTCCCCAGACAAAAGATGCTGGTGAAAATCAGATTTTAAAAATGCGCCGACCGGGAATCGTACATCGGCTTGACAAAGACACTTCAGGACTTATAATTACCGCAAAAAACAGAACCACCGAGGAATGGCTTTCAGCACAGTTCAAGGACAGACATGTTCAAAAAGAATATATCTGCATTGTAAAAGGAAAACCGCCGGCTTCAAGCGGAGATGTCAGGACTCAAATTGTACGTGACAAAAAAAACAGACAGAGATTTAAAGCTGCAACAGCTACAACAGAAGGAAAATTCGCCCGTTCGCTATATCACTGCGTGGCTTGCTACGGACCATACTCAGTAATTCGGGTTCGCATAAAAACCGGAAGGACGCACCAAATCCGGGTTCACATGAAATATTTGGGCTGCCCGATTTTAGGGGATTCTCTGTACGGAAAACCAGACGCTTTATTTCCAGACGCAAAATTGATGCTTCATTCACGGCAGATGATTATAAAAACTTCGCCGAGCAAAAAATACAGAAGATTCACAGCCGCAGTTCCGTTTAGATTCATGGAAACCATAAAAATCTTGCGGGAAAAATTTCCGCGTGAAGTGATGCCGAAAGTCAAGCCAAAATGCAAAAAATCAAAATAATTTCTGAACCGACACGCGAAAAACCGTTTCTGGTAATTTATAAGCCCCAAGGAATTCCTTCAGCGCCGCTTTCGCAGGACGATAAAATCAGCGCGCTTAGCCAGGCTGTAGGCATATTCCCGGAAATAAAAAATATTTCCGGCAGAAAACAGATTGAATATGGACTTTTGCACAGAATTGACACTCAGACAGAAGGACTTCTGCTGATTGCGACATCTCAACTTTTTTATGATGACCTGATACTTCAGCAGGCAGCCGGAAAATTCATAAAAACCTACAAGGCTGAGTGCATTTCAACTTTGAACGATAAAGCAGAAAAGACTGGATTTCCGCCAATAGACAAAAAAATACACGAAGAGCTGGAACTTGGAAAAATCATAAAAATCAGCTCATATTTTAGAAATTACGGAGAAGGATTGAAAGCCGTTCGCCCTGTGACAGAAAATTCTGGAAAAGCCGCGTTAAAAAAAATAGGAAAGCAGAAGGAATACACAACAGAAATAGAACTTGTCTCAAAAAATGAATTTTCATACACTTTTGAATGTAAAATCTCATCTGGTTACAGACATCAAGTCCGCTGCCATCTTGCATGGCTTGATTTTCCAATCATTGGCGACAAAATTTATAATCCTTCCGAAACAGACACTGAAAAAGCAGAAAAAATGCGATTCAAAGCAACTGTCCTACAGTTTACAAATCCAATTACATTAAAACAAGAAGAAATAACCCTACAATATTACCCGGAAGGGGACTTGAACCCCTAAGAAGTTGCCTTCACTAGGACCTGAACCTAGCGCGTCTGCCAATTCCGCCATCCGGGCGTGAAGTGAATATAATCTAATTTATCAGAATATTTTATTAAGGTCAATATGATGGTGATCTTATGCAGCTATAAATTCCAATCATTACGGCAATAAGCATTCCAAAAGTTAAGACATAAATCCAGACGGGAAGGGAATTTTCATGGGCAGATTTTTTGCCTTTGCCAGAAAATTTTCCAGCCTGCCCAAATATTTTGTTCAATGCAACTGAATGATTGTAAGTTTTTTCTGAATCCAATA
The DNA here is from genome assembly GCA_963599585.1 of bacterium. Classification (GTDB taxonomy): domain Bacteria; phylum Spirochaetota; class Spirochaetia; order Treponematales; family Treponemataceae; genus Treponema_D. The sequence goes on along the minus strand of CAVBXG010000013.1, from coordinate 40,624 downwards.
AAACTGATTTTCCAGCAGCATACCCACACGAAGGACAGCCTTTTTTGAATTCCTTGCTGGTTCCTGTTCTTCCGCAGTTAGGACACCGCACAGAAATAAAGAATTTGCCGCATTTTTTACAGAGTTTTGCATTTTCTGGAACTTCGGCGCCGCAATTTTCGCAGAAAAACTTAGCTTTTTTGTTTTTTATCATTCATCGCCTCTATTCTAGCAAGAAGTGATTTTTTTCTAGGCTTTTCAACATTTTCAAAAGAAGAATTCTGTTTTTTTTCAGTTTCCGATTTTTCTTCTTTTTTTCCTAAAAGTGCCAGAAGAATATTTATTCCATTTTCATCAGTAGTTTCAAATGTACCCAAAATTCCAAGTTTTTCAGCTTTTTTGTTTTCCTCATCAGAAAGTTTCCCTGGCGAAAACAAAATCACTTTGCAATTATTCCTAAAAATTTCACTTTTTACAAACTGAGAAAGAATTTTCCAGTGCCGAGGATAATCAGGAACGCTGACAATACAAAAATCCGGGCTTATTTCTTCAATGTTATCCAAAGCTTTTAAAAGCCAATGATAAATTATTGTATCATAGCCATTTTTACAAAGCGCACGGTCGAGAATTTCCAGATTTTTCTTGTCATCAGAAATCAACAAAACTTTCATTATTCAGTTCCTAAATTGGTTACAGTGTAATCGTAAATCTGCCAAATTCCTTCACGCTGACGAACTTTGTAAACATAACTTTTCTTTTCCCGGTAATTTGGATATTTAAACCATTCTGTAACAGTCACAGTTCCTTCTGTCTTTGAATAAACAGTCCGCTCAATCTCAAACTTTTCAGGAACGGCAACAATATCATTGTCAATTCTGGACTGCATCAAGTCAGCCCGGTAATTTTTTAACATTCTGGCTCGCTCTTCCGCAGAAGAAGAAATATATTTCCGTTTTGCAGAAGCATTTCTTTGAAGCATTGCCTCAACATCAAGATACAAGAAATACTGATCCCACAAAGATTTTTGGCGGGCAATTATTGTCTGCTCAACAACCTTGTCCGGTGAAATTTCCTCTGGTTTCAAAAGTTCCGCGGATTTGTCTTTTACAGGAAGAACTGAAGAAGAAGCCGCAGAAGGAGAAGGGCGAATTTCCAGCGCAAGGCGATTTGAAGTAACATTCAGATATTTTGACTTATAAAGCTCCGGATAGAATTTCAATTCAATGTAGTAAACCGAAGGTTCTTTGATTTCAATATAATCCTTCAGGTTTTCAACAAAAGAATACTCCTCGCCATTTTCAAGTGCAATTTCCCTAAAATAAACAGTCTGGTTTGAAGTCCGTTTGCGTATGAGTTTTTCTGTCTGAGGAAGCTGCAGATTCTTTATTGTATAACCATTAAAATCAACGCTGAACATCCGGTCGTCCGCAAGTTTAAAGCGCATTGTTTCTGTTGAATTATTTTTTATAGAAATATGAACAAAAACAGGATTCGTGTCAGGATTTTCAGGATAATACATTGTCCTGTCATAATATTTTATTGACACAGAAAGATTATCATATTTTGAAAAATCATTTTCAGCAGAGAACAATAAAGTCTGTCCAAAAATCAGCAAAGTTGTTATAATAGCAAAAAGTCGTTTCAATTTACACTCCCTAAGTGCAGTTCAATTTGGAACTTCCTATTTTATTTATCGGCAAATACTTATGAATACATTATCAGCAAATTCACTTTATAATCTAATAAAAAACTGGAATTTAGAAAAGGATGTAATAAACGGTCTTTTTTCTGAAAATTTGTCATATCCGGTAAACATTGGCGGAATCCAGGGCGCATTATACAGTTTTTTTCTCAAGAACTATTCAGACATAAAAAACGGGAAACTTCTTCAGACATTGAATTACTCACAGTCTGGGTTAGGTGCGAAAATCGCAGGAAGCGCAAGCTCAATCTCTTCTGATTCCGCAAACATTTTTATCTTTGTTCAAGGAGAGCGGGAGGCTTTTTCGTTAAAATCAGACCTGGAGACAGTTTTTGAGGAAGCCGAGACAACAATTATTCCGGCATGGGGCTCAGTTCCGTACAGACCAATCGCATCGGGCGCAAGAATTTTCGGTCAGAGAGCAGGTGCATTGGCAAAAATGGCCTATAAAAACCCAAACCTTTCGGATATTGTAAAATTTAAACCGAAAATTTTTATAGTTCCGCTGCGGGTTATGCTTTCTCCGCTTCCGCCGCCGGAATATATCCGCACACACATATTTGGACTTTCAAAAAAACAGCAGATTGACACGATAAAACTTTCAGATAAACTTGCAAAAAACGGCTACATCCGAGTTCCACGCGTTACAGTTCCGGGAGAATTCAGCCTTCGCGGTGAAGTTCTGGATATTTTTTTACCGGAAGAAGAAAACCCGACAAGAATTATCTTTGACTTTGAACAGATTGAGGAAATAAAAATATTTGACGCGGACAATCAGACTACAATCAAAAATATTGAAAGCGCAATAATTTACCCGATGAAAGAAGTAATCTGGGATGCTGACTTAATTGAAAAACTTGAAAATATTTTTGCAGAATACGATAAAAATTCCATAAACGCCAAAATTGACGAGAATACTGAAAATCCAAAAATTCCTTTTTCTGAAAAAGCGATGCAGTTCAGAAAAAACTTGATTGAAAAACTGAAAAATTCCGGTGCAGGCGAGGGTGAGGAATTATTTTACCCAATGCTTTGGGATAAACAGTTCTCAATTTTTGACTATATAAACGAGAATTCCCAGATTTTTTACCTGGATTTTGACCGCCAGGCGAATGCAATAGAAAGTCTTCACCGCGAACTTTCAGGACTTTACCGCAAAGCGCGCCTTGAACTTCCTGTTTTTCCGCCGCAGGATTTGCTTTTTGACTTTGAACAGATTACAAAAAAGCACGAAAAACGAATTTATTTCAGAACGCTTCTGACTTCAGAAGAAAATGAAACCGAAAATCAGGATGACGAACAGAAAAAATCTTCCTACAAAAAAATTGAAAGTGAACCTGCGACAAGTTACTTTGGAAACATAAATTATTTAAAGGAAGAACTTAAAAATCAGCTTGATGACGGATGGAAAATTTTTATTTTTGCAGATAACCAGAATCAGGCTCTAAGAATTGAAGAAATTCTAAAGGAATTTTCAAACCGAGACAAAAATCCTCTGAATATAATCGCAAAGTCAGTTTCAGAAGGATTTGTAGTTCCGGAAATAAAACTTAGAGTCATTCAGGAAAACGAAATTTTCGGCAGAAGAAAATATGTTCCAAAATCACTGCACAAGGCAAAAAGCAAGGCAATTGATACTTTTGTTGAGCTGAATCCAGGCGATTATGTCGTTCACGTAAACTATGGAATCGGAATTTTCCATGGAATTGACCGGATAAAAGCCTTGGGAAACGAGCGTGACTACATAAAACTTCAATATGCTGACGAAGAATTTGTTTTCGTTCCGATTGAGCAGTTGAACCTTGTTCAGCGTTACATTGGAAACGAAGGTGAAAAACCAGCACTTGACCGGATTGGAAGCAAATCCTGGGAAAACAGAAAAAACAAAGTAAAAAAATCCGTTGAAGATTTGGCAGAAAAACTCATCAGCCTTTATTCAAGAAGACAAGCGTCCTACGGATTTCCGTTTCCAAAAGACACAGAATGGCAGACAGCATTTGAAGCGTCATTTCCGTATGAGGACACTCCAGACCAGATTACGGTTACAGACGAAATAAAAAAGGATATGGAAAAACCGCAGCCGATGGACAGACTTTTGTGCGGTGATGTTGGCTACGGGAAAACAGAAATTGCGATGCGGGCGGCATTCAAAGCTGTGATGGGCGGGAAACAGGTTGCATTTTTGGCGCCGACAACAATTCTTGCGGAGCAGCATTATGAGACTTGCGTTGACCGGTTCAATAATTTTCCGGTAAAAATCGCGCATCTTTCACGTTTTGTTTCCGCAAAAGAAACAAAACAAATTCTGGCAAAACTTGCCGCCGGCGAAATTGATATAATCATCGGAACTCACAGAATAATCCAGAAAGACGTTCAATTCAAAAACCTTGGATTGATGATTATTGACGAGGAGCAACGTTTCGGCGTAAAAGACAAGGAAAAACTAAAAACAATAAAAAACAATATTGACTGTCTTTCGATGTCCGCAACCCCGATTCCAAGAACTTTGCACATGAGCCTTCTGAAAATCCGCGACATGAGCCTTTTAACGACTCCACCGCAGATTAGAAAACCGATAGAAACAATTGTCGATGAATATTCAGAGGAAAAAGTCGCCGCAGCAATAAGACGGGAAATAGAGCGGGGCGGACAAGTTTTTTATCTTCATAACCGCGTTGAATCCCTGAACGAAACAAGAATCAAGCTGGAACGTTTACTCCCAGAAATGCTGATTGAAGTTGCCCACGGACAAATGTCAAGCGAGGAGTTGGATGATATTTTCAGACGATTCAAACTTGGCGGCTTCCATGTTCTTGTTGCGACCACAATCATAGAAAACGGCATCGACATTCCAAATGTGAACACGATAATCATTGACCGCGCTGATATGTACGGAATTTCCCAGCTTTACCAGCTCAGGGGGCGCGTAGGAAGAAGCGATAAGAAAGCGTACGCATATCTTTTATACCCGGAAAACAAATCTTTAAGTGAAATTGCAATGAAACGGCTTCAAGTCATAAGCGATTTTACAGAACTCGGAAGTGGCTTCAAGATTGCAATGAAAGATATGGAAATCCGCGGAGCAGGAAATCTTCTTGGCCGCGACCAGTCTGGAAATGTTTATTCAGTCGGTTTTGACCTTTATGTGCGGCTTTTAAATCAGGCAGTAAACCGACTTATGGCGCAGGAAGAATACAAGGAAATTCCTGAAGTTCTTATGGAACTTGAATACACAGGATTCATTCCAGACAGCTACGTTCAAAATCCGCAGACAAAAATGGAGATTTACAAAAAAATCGCCTCAATCCAGACAAATGAAGAACTTGACAGCGTTTACCTTGAGCTTGAAGACAGGTTCGGTCCGATTCCAGATGAAGCCAGCAGTCTGCTTTCACTTGCTGACATCAGAATCATCTGCCGAAAACTGAATATTGCTTCTATAAAAGAACATCAGGGAAAAGCGACAATTGAATTTGCAAAAGTATCAGACATCTCAATCGATAAAGTCTTAAAACTGATAAGAACATCTTCTGGCGCAGTTTCATTGGATTCAAAGCGACCGAATATCCTGATACTGAACACAGGAAAAATCGCACTGAAGGAAAAAAGCGAATTTATCCGCGAAAAACTTCAGCAGCTTGCATAAAAACGTTTTTCAACATAAACTTTGCAAATGTCGGATTAAAAAAAATGATTCTTTAGTTGACATCCTATAATGCGTAATCAGTCAACTAGATGTTTGTATTTTTTTGTTGAATAGGGTAGTGTTTTTTTTTGGAACACGATATTTAAAATCAGAAATTTTTATTTTACTTTTTATTTGTTTAGTAGTGTAGGTAGTGTCAAGATATTTATTTGTCTAGTGTACTACAATATTTATTTATAGTGTGTATAAAAAATAATACATATTGAGATATTTTTTAATTTGTCAGCCCGTATACTATACAGACAATTTTAAATGTTGTACGCTCGTGCGCGTGCGCTTTTTTTTTGGCGCGCGTGCGCGTGTGTACAATCCTAATAAATTGGCTTAGAATATAAATATGAATGTGTTATTGAAAATTTGTTTGACTATTCTTTTTGGATATGCGTTGTTTTTGATTTGTTGTGCTTTACAAACTTTTTGATTGACAAAATTCGCGTTTGCTTATATGTCTTGTTAGAATTAAGCAAACGCGAGACATTTACTAGTTAGTATTTGTCTTTGGAGCTGGTTTTGTGTTCTCTGCGATTGTTCTGAAAGTATTTTTGATTTCTTCCTGTTCAATCTTGTTTTTAAGATTTTCTTTATCCAAATCTTTACTTCTTTCAATGCTTGACTGCAATGCGTCTTTGATTGCCGTTACTTCTGTAACGTCCCTTTCGGGTTTACGCGCGTAGCTGATTGCTTTAAGTTCTTGGTCAGTTATTTTCTGTGTGCCGTCAATGTCGTAAAGTCCTTCGCGCCCCGCGCCTGACTGCTGAAGTGCAATTGCCTTGTCTCTTACGCTTGCTATGTCTGGTCTGAACTGTGATTTGTCCGTTTTGCTTTCGCCTGTAGTGTTTATAACGTTGCTATTGGCTTTTTTTGCCACTGTAATTAAAGATTGATGTTTCATATCGTTTACTCCTTATAAAGTCGCTCTAAACGGCGATAATCGCCGTTATAGCCCATTTTTTATGCTCTTGTGCCTAATCCCTGTGGAATTGTTTTATAAGGCATTGGATAGCGTACGTCTACGTCCTGTCTTATTGCCACGTCGAACGGTGGTTCTTCTGAGCTTGTGAATCCGTCAAGGCTGTAGTTTGTCGGATAGCCTGTTACGAAGTCTGCGTTTAGTTCCGGTGTCTTGTCGAATCGTCTTGCCATGACTAAAGCTGAATCGTATTCATCGATTGTGTTTGGAAGCTCACTGAATCCGCTAACTTTGTTACGTCTTGATTTGTATTCGCTGAAACGTTCTGCATATCCCCATAAGTCATTATCTTTTTCTTTGTCGCCAGAAACAAATAATTCCTTGTTTAGGATTGGTTCTGCGCTCAAATTGTTCATAATCGGGAAGTATTCATCTGCGAATGTCAATCCTGTATCGAGCTTTGAAAGTCCGGTAGTGTAGATTGTGTCTGGAATGATAGACATTACGACCATGATGTAGCCGTAGTCTTTAGCGTGGAAATTGCCGAGCTTATTGTAGCTTGCGCTTATTCCCTGTGCTACCTGCTGACCGAGTGCGCTTGAATCCGTGCTTTCAGATGTCTGATAGATTGAGTTCAACACGATGTCTTGGAAACTTCCGCCGATGTAGATTGCTTCGTGACTGTCTGCTTGTGGATCATATCCGAACTGCGCTTTTACCATTTCGTTATAGTCGCCGTTTGTTCTTGCCATACGCTCCGCGAACAGTGTGAACACTTCAAGGCTTCTAAGTTGTGAAAGTGTGATTGATGATTTAATGCTTGGTGATGTGCTTCCGTCTTTTCCTGTGATTGTTGCGGTTAATTTATCGTTGTATAGTTTTGCCGTTCCCCTTATGCTGTCATCATTTTTAAGTGATTGCCAGTATATATCTCCGACAGAGCCTTCGTCTACGTTTTTATTTATGTATCCGTATGGGTTATCTTCTGTTCCGTAATTTCCTGTGAAGTTGTCGAGTTTTTGCCATGCTTGTGTTAGTCCGCTTGTGCTTCCTTTTGTTATGTTTATATCTTTTAGTATTATTCGTTTTTGTTCTGTTGTTGCAATTAAATTGCTTGTATCTATATTCAACTCCATATTTGGAATATCGCCACGAATCATTTCAGGAAATGGACTAGCCGTTGTGAATCTGTCGCCAGGAAACTGCCTGAATCTTAAACAGTCAATTCTTACTTTTTTTTCTGGGTCGTCCATTGTGTAATATGTTTTATCGTCCAAATCTCCTATTGGTGTTTCGCTTTCGTTTTCGTAGTCGATTACTGCTATTTCATCCGCATTGTATGACAGTATGAAATGGTCATCATTGTCAGGAAATAGATTTTTGTTGTCCTGTAACAAGTTCTTTGGACTATATTTATCTCTCCAAAGTCTTTGATACATTACTGCTTTCAGTGCTTCAATCTCTTCGTTTGAGTAGTCCGCGAGTCCTGTTTTTTTTGTATAATTTCCCCCTGATATGTCTGCGGTTGTTACTCCTGTTGTTTTATCAAGTATTATTTTTTTTGAGCCTGATATATCTTTCATTGGTATTGCTTCGCTTGGATAACCAAGATAGTTGTATAAGCTCATAGGTGTAAATGGTGTTTTTGAACCTAACCTGTTTTTGATGTGCGGTTTTTTAAGTGTGATGTTTCCGCTTCTTCCCCTTGTTATATAGTTGTTCCAACCCTCCCATAGGTCTGAACACCTGTTGAAGTATGCGTGTAGATATACGCGCCAGCCGTTCAGCATTTTTCTTACCGCTGGATTTCTGAATGTTACCTGTACGTCATAGTTTAAGTAAACTTCTGTGTTTGGCATTGTCTTAATGCAGTCAATTGGAATGAGTGCGTAGGGTAGTGCCTGTGTGATTAATTTTCTGTTCTCATCAAAACTTGATTGTTTCGCTGTTGGTAAGTCGTTTTCTGCCACGTCAACTACTGGTGCTGTGTTGTCGATTCTGTTAAATCTGTCTGCCATAATTTTTGCTCCTTTTCGGTACTCTCTCCGTGTGTTTTAACTACTGATTGTCAGTTTCTTTTGCTGTTTCGCTCTCGTTTTTCACCGCTTTGTTTGTTACGTTGAAGTTATAGAGTTTTTCCCAATCGTAGATTTTCGGCTGTTCGTTCTGAAATACAATGCCTGTGAATGGATTGATTTCCCCAAGTTCCATAATTTCCAAGTCTTTCAGTGGAATGTTTCCGTTGTTCATTGCCGGAATTACATTTCTTGTGAATCCGCCTAAACTTTCTGCGTGTCCGATTACTTGGATACTTCCGTTAATTTTGTCTCTTACTGCGCATAGTTTTGTTACATAGTTTGATTTGTCCATAATCTGAACTCCTTATAGATTGATATATACTTTTTCCCCACTAAGTGAGGCTTTAGCCAATAGTTCCTGTTCTCTCCGTTCATAAATCTTGCTGTATTCTCTCTGTAGTTCGTTTTTTTGTCGCATATACTCCTTGTACGTTACCGTATGGTTTGGATTCTCCAGCTTTTTCATTTTGTAGTAATTTTTCAGCTCGATAACTTGTTTTTCTGTGTTCTCCCTTTGGTTCGTGATTATTCCCATTTTCTGTTTGTAGTATTGTGGAATCATTATTGTTTTCATTCCGCTTTTGATTGTTCCGTTGTGAGCTTCTGCGTTTTCATAGTTCTTGTAATAAAGCTCGTTGCCGAATCCTTTGCTTTGAAATTGTTTCGGTGCTTCAAGTCCGTATCTTCCGTAGTTCTCAAATATCGCTTCTTTTCCCATAATTTGTTTATCCATGTATTTAAGTACATAGTCTATCCCCCCGTTTAATATTGGCAGTGCGTCAATGAATCCGTTTTTCCATTCGTCTAAAAATAGTTGTTTGTTGTATCTGAAATCTAGTCCCATAAATAATATGTGGTAGTGTGGTCTGTCGAATATCTGTCCGTTTTCTCCGTATTCTCCAACTCCTATGTATGTAAAATCTTTCTGCCGTAGTATGTTTTGTTTTTTTGGATTCCGTTCTATGTGTTTTCTTATCCGCTCTATGAAGTCCTGTACGTCCTTTTTTTTTAGTGTTGCCCTTGCTTTCTCGTCATTTCCTTGTATTAGTGGTATATACATATCGTTGTAAGTAAATGTTACAAATGCACCGCTTATGTGTTTCTTGAATTCGTATTCTGCTCTGTCTTTCCATTGTCTCCGTCTGTCAATTCTACAGTTCATGCAGTATCTGCAAGGAATCTTGTAGTTGATATTGTTGTAGTGAGTATCTTTGATGTAGAAGTTTTTGTTTGCACATGCCATGTTACCATTGAAATTCGTTGTCCCTTAGGCTTCTAAGTTTCTCCAGCAATAATATTATTGCTATTTTGTAGTTGTCAATTGTGTAGTCAAAGTCATTTTCGTATTCATATTTTGTGTATTTTCCCCATTTGTGTAGTTTAAGCTCTGTGTTTTCTCTGAATCGTTTTATATCACATTCAAAGTTTGTTATTAGTGCATAGTCTTTCCTTGTTTTTCGTATCTCAATCATCCAGAAACCTATTTGACAATGGTAATACAGGAATGGACGTTCCATTTTGTCTACTTCTTGGATGTATTTTATTCCGTTTTGGCTCTTGCTTTCGTGAAGTTCTGTAACGTGCGGTGTTCCGTTCGTGTTTATCTTCTTGGTCAGCAAGTACAGCCGTTCAATTTCGTTTTTTAGTTCTTTTGCAAACTCTGTTGTTATTTCTACCATTTGTTTTTATTCCCAATCGTGATATTTGAAAAAGTTCCAACCGTATTCATTCCAATTCTTTTTATAATAGTTTTTCCCGTATTCCCACATTTTTTTAGGATTTGTAAACATATTTATTTCGTCTTTTATTTGGTCTGTGTTGTCTTTTCCCATTGCTTCGCCTGCTTGGTCAAACAAACTTCTTGTCAGCCCGCCTAATTTTAATCCGTTATATTGCAGTCCGCTAAGCATATAATCTGTTGCAAAGTCTTTTTGTGCTTCGTTTCCGTTGTATAGTGCTTGCATAATTCTAGCGTCTCTTGAATTGTTATCCATGCCGTTAAACAAATTGTAGTCTTTGTTGAACTGCATATTTCTTTCAAAATCTTCAAATAGTTTTTCTTTGGTCTGTCTGTCTATGTCTGATGATTTTATTTTGTCTATTGCTGTCAATTGGTCAATAAATGCCTGTGTCTGTGCCATTCTTGCTTTGGCTTCTTGTTCTTTTCCGTATGATATTCCGACTTGGTAATTTTGGATTCCGTTCATTGTTCCGATTAAGTCGCCCATTATTTTAGCGGTATTTGACACTTTTTCATTTTTTATTGCGTTTTGTTGTAGTGGTGATGTTGCTATCGCTTCGCCGCCGCCGTTTGTTCCGTTCATTGTCAGTGGATTTAATCCGGCTTGTCGCATATCGCTTACAGTTCTTTGGTAACTTGTATCTTCACGGTCAAATATTCTTTCTTGAAGTGCCTTTTGATAATCAAAGTTTTCACGCCAATTCGCTTGGTTCTGTGCGAATGCTTCTTTTTGCCAATTAAGATTTTCTTCTGCTGTCTGTGCGTTTTGGTATGTGTCGTATAAACTTGCGCCTGCTTGTGCAACTCCGCCAATCCAAGATAGATCCATAATTATTTTTCCTCATTTTTATATGTAAAAGTTTTGTAAAAATATTCTTTATCGTTTAGTGCTAGGTGAATCGCTTTTCTTAGAAATGTGCCTAGTGTTTTCGGATAAAGCCTTTCGTATGTCTCTAGATCTTCTTTCCAGAGATTTATTGTTGTTTGTTTTTTAGTCTTGTATTGCATTTTTCTTTTTCTGTTATAAGTTGATAAATAAAAGTTTCTGGAAGAGAAATCTTCCAGAAACTCACGCGCGGTTAGCGCGTAACTGATAAATCCATAACGCTCGATACTGTTGTACCGACCATTGAGCCAATAGCGATTGACAGTTCTTTGTCTGCTCCGCAGGCTTGAGAGATTGTCACCGTTGCGATGGTTGAGCCTATTTTTAAGAGATTTAACAAGAGTTCTTTCATAGGCTATGAAACCATTGCGGTTGCGACATATCCAGTCAATGCGCCGACTGATGTTCCGACTGCCACATTATCACCGCTTACAAGTGTTGTAAGTACAGATGAGATTAATGCGATAGTTGGTGGAATGAGTGCTTTTAGAAAAGTGATGAGTGCGTTTTTAATCTGCTTCTTCTTTTCGTCTGACATTTTTGCTCCTTGCGTTCTGTCTACTTATCCACATTCTGTTTACTTATCCACATTCTGTTTACTTATCCATATTGCTTTGAAAAAACAAAATGAAAATAAAGTAAAAAGTCCTTAGAAAAATGAAATAAAAGTAAAACAAAAAAGCAATTCAATTCTACTCTCAATAATGCGTATTCTGTCTACTAATAAAAAACACAAACATTCACTTTTTTTTCTTGCTTCTCTTCCTAAAATTCTTTATGTGAAATTATATTTTCGGCTATTAATACTCATCAGAATTCCAATTGAAGTCATCGCTGTAAGCAACGAAGTTCCCCCATAAGAAAGAAACAATAACGGAATTCCTGTAATTGGCATGATTCCCATAACCATTCCGACATTTACAAAGAAATGCATCATGTACATTCCAAGAAAACCTGCCGCAATATAACAGCCAAATCGGTTTGAGCAATTTTTTATTATCATTATTGTGCGAATCATAATAATAAAATAAAGAACAAAAACAACAATTCCACCAATAAAACCGAGTTCCTCAGAAAGAATACTGAAAATAAAATCCGTTGACTGTTCCGGCAAAAAGCGGTAATGGCTCTGCGTTCCATGCAAAAAAGAACGTCCAAAAAGTCCGCCTGCACCAATTGCAATTTTTGACTGGATAATATTCCAGCCGGCACCAAGCCTGTCAACATTTGGATCCATAAAAACAATCAGACGTTTTATCTGATAATCTTTTAAAACTTTTCCTCCGGCAGAAGAAAAAATCAGTCCCAGCGCAAGAATTGCAAAAACGTAAGCAATCCAATAAAAATAATGAGCCAAATGAAAATATCTTCGGACAATAAAACAAAGCAGACAAATCAATGTCGTTGCAAAAATCAGAATCAGTTTTAGCTTGAAATTTTCAAAAATAGCGGCAACGGCAAAAGAATTGTGCGCAATAAATTCATTCCAGACAGGCAAAATTGTAAAGACAATCATAGCAAAACCTGTAGAAAGAAGAAAAATAATATAGCGGCTTGGAATTCCTGCAACAAAGCACATTACAAAAAAAATCGGAATATATACAGAAGCAGTTCCAAGGTCAGGCTGAATCAAAATCATTCCTGTTGGAGCCATAAAAATCAGAACAGAAATAACCATTCTTTTCAGCTGGTTTTCGTTTATAGAAATATCAAGATATTTTGCAAGCATAAGAACATAGAAAATCTTTCCAAATTCAGAAGGCTGAAAACCAAATTCACCGATTCCAAGCCAACTTCTTGCGCCATGGGATTCTCGCCCAAAAAATCGTGTAAAAACCAGCAAAACAAGAAGCCCGACAAAAAAATAAACAGCATAGCGGCTTAGTTTTCGGTAGTCATACAAAGTAAAAAAAATCATAAAAGTAAGACCGATTCCAGCCCAGATAATCTGCTTGATATATTCATTCGTTACAAGAACACCGGATGAATTTATTCCAGATGAATAAATAAACGCGACTCCTAATCCAACAAGAATCAGAACGCTGAAAATCAATATAAAGTCAAAATTTTCAAGAAAGTTTTTTTTCATTTTTATTCCTGTCTTGCCCGGTTTCTTATAAGATAATTAAATCCAAGTGCCTGAACTGCCTCTTCGTAGGTCTGTTTTGCAAAAATTCCCTGAAGAATAATATTTGTGGCGTAAGGCGCCCACCATTCCCAAGGATTGCAAGCTTCAACAATGCAGGAAACAACAACCTGATCTTCTGCGGGACCATCGTAAGGAGCGTAAGCGACCATCCATGAATGCCAGCTGGTTTTATAAGGCGCAACTTCTGCAGTTCCAGTTTTTCCGGCAGCTTTTACAATTTTATTGTGCATTGGATATTGTGGAGTTCCATCAGAAATCGTATAACGCATTGACTCCTGAACCTGTTTCCACACGTCAGAAGAAATATCCGATTTCAGAAGAATTTCAGGTTTTATCTCGCGGATTACTTCATTTGAAACAGGATCTCGAACTTCCTTTAAAAAATGAGGTTTGTACACTACTCCGCTATTTGCAACCATCGCAGCCATATTCGCAACATGCAACGGAGTCGCAAGAAGATAGCCCTGACCAATTGAAGCCGACATTGTGTCTCCGCCAAGCCACTTTTCATGGTAACGACGCTCCTTCCATTCTGATGTAGGAACAAAACCAGATTGCTGGCTTGGCAAATCAACTCCTGTACTCTGACCAAAACCGAATTCCCTTGCGTATGCGGCTATTTTGCTGATTCCAAGATAATCACGCCCGATTGTCCAATAATAGACATCACAAGACTGGGCAAGTCCGTTTTTCATGTCAAGCCAGCCATGTCCCGGTTCATGAACATGGCAATGAAATTTTCTGTTTCCATAATCAAGAACGCCTTTACATTCTATCTTTTTTGTAGGCGGAAAGGCATCTTCCGCAAGCATCGCTGTATTCATGATTATTTTAAATGTTGAGGCCGGCGGATAAACCGCATTCACAGCGCGATTTATAAGAGGCTGATTTTTTATGTCTTCTGCAAGTTCCTGATAATATTTTCCTGCATCATCACCGTTGAACTGGTTCGCATCAAAAAAAGGATATGAAACCATCGCAAGGATTTCACCGTTTGAAGGCCTTAGAACAACAACAGCCCCTACCCGGTTTCCCAGAGTTTTTTCCGCAAGAGTTTGAATTTCCGAATCAATTGTAAGAACAAGATTTTTTCCCATCTGGGGCGGCTCGACAATAGGAACATCAGAAATAATTCGACCACGGACATCGACAGTTTTGCTTTCCCGGCCATCTTTTCCCTGCAGAAGGCTGTCATACTGACGCTCTATGCCGGTTTTTCCAACAATACTGTTAATTGTATAACCTTTGTTATACATGACATTTATCTCTTCCCTTGTAATATCACCAACATATCCAACTACATGGGAAAGTGAGCCAGTCTCAACATAGTTTCGGATAGGACGAGAAACCCATGATACGCCGGGAAGATCTGTAATATTTTCTGCAATATTAGAAATCACTGTGAATGGAACATTTGTCTTTATCTGGAAAGAACTGAACGAACGCCTTGAATTTTTCGGAACTTTTCTGTCTATATCAAATTTAGAAATTCCAAGCATTCCTGCAAGCTTTGTTGCGACAGTATCGTAATGTCCAAAAGGAATTTCTCCCGGAGTAATCTCCACGGCAAAAGACTCTGTGTTTATAACCATCGGCAAAAGCGCATTGCGGTCAAAAATTTCCCCGCGCTGGGCAGGAATCGTTGTAACCTGACTTGAAATTGTCTTTGACTGTGTGCGATATTCAGAACCATTTATAATCTGCATTGAAAAAAGACGGTATACATAAATCAAAAATGTGACACAAAGAAGAAGCAGAAGAACCATGACACGAGAATTTTTGTCAATTGAAGAATTTCTAGCAAAACGTGTATGTCTGAATAAAGCCATCTTTACTAAAAATCTCCTCCAGAAAGATTTAATGCAATATGCTTGTCAAAACATCCGACAATTTTAAAAATTACAGGCGCTAAAACAGAATTCAAAAGAAGTTCTGTAAAAAAACTCACAGAAATCATTGAATATGTAAGAACTGTATTCGGATAAAAAAGTGAGATCAGCCATGTTATAAAAACTTTCGCAAAAGTTCCGCATAGACCAATCAGAAAAGGTATAAAAATCCCTCTGAAATTCAGATTTCTGTTCAAAAATCCCGCAAAATAGCAGATTATCGTCCTCAAAAGACAATTATATCCAAACGGACACCCTGTGATAAAATCAAGAATCAGTCCTGAAATAAAACCAAGAACAACTCCAGCAGTTTTTCCGTTAATCATTGCAATATAAATCGAGGCAAGCAGAACCAGATCAGGAACAGCCGGAAGAAAAGAAATATTTGAAAGAATAGCCGTTTCAACCATCGCAAGAATAAACAAAATTAATGTAGAAACTGAAAAAACTTTTATCATATTATTTCCTTGTTATTTTCTTGCATCATTGATTTCTCGGATATCAACAACAATAACATTTTCCAGTCTTGAAAAATCTATAATCGGTGTAAGCTCAATATCCAGCGAAGAATTATAGTCAATGACAGAAATTTTTGAGATAGTTCCAATCGGCAAATCGCGCATATAATTGCTGTTTTCACCAGAAGTAACAACTACATCACCGTAATGCAAATCCTCAAGAACCCTTTTCTTTATATAGTTCATCGAAAGCGGAAGTTCTTCTTTCCCCTTGCCTGTCACAAGTCCCAGATCCCTGGAATTCTGAATTCTTGCTGAAACCGTACAGTTCATATTGTAAATCGGCATAACGATGCTTGTAAAAGCCCCAACCTGCACAACTTTTCCGACAAGCCCGGAATTTCCATTCTGATAAGCAATCACGCTCATATTCTTTTTTATTCCAGATGAGCTTCCCTTGTTGATTGTCAAATATGCGTAAAGATTATCCGCATCACGGCTGATGATTTGCGCCGGATAATTTTTTTCCTCAAGATAAGTCGTAAAATTCAACTGCTCCAAAAGACGTTCGTTTTCCTTGCGGATTTCAGCATTAGAACGGCGCATCTGCTCATAATTCTCAAGTTTTTTTGTAAGCTCTGCGTATTCCTTTTTTAGCCGGGCAAGTTCCTTCACCGCACCAAAAGTGTCACCAATGCCATCCACAACTTTATGAACGCCAGCCTGAACAGATGAGAAAACAGTAAAACCAATCTTTTTAAAATTCAAGACAAAACTGCCAGAGCTAAAACCCAAAAGAACTCCTGAGATAAGCACAAAAACTACAAACAAAAGTTCCGGCAGCCTAAATGAAATTTTATTCTTGTTCGCCATATCTATCAGTCGTTAAGACTATCATAAACAGAACGGTCTGATGACATATCCCTGAAAAGCTCAAATGCCTCGCCGGCTCCAAGAGCAACACACTCAAGAGGATTTTCAACAAGAATTACAGGAACTCCAGTTTCTTTTGAAATAAGTTTCGGAAGCCCTTTCAGCATTGAGCCGCCGCCGGTCATAACAATACCGCGGTCAATAATATCAGAAGCCAATTCCGGCGGAGTCTGGCTGATTACGCTCTTAATTTCTTCAACAATGCGCTTAACAGGCTCTTTTAATGCCTCGCGAACCTCAACACTGTCTATTTCAAGCCGTCTAGGAAGCCCTGTGATTGCGTCCGTTCCCTTAAGTTCCATTTTTTCAATAGTCTTATCAGCGGAAGCATTTCCAATCTGAATTTTTAGACGTTCAGCAGCCTGCAAAGAAATGATAAGATTATGCACGCTTTTCACGTGTTTTACCAAAGCCTCATTGAATTTATCACCGCCTACACGGATTGAACTTGTGATTACCATTCCGCCAAGAGAAATTACAGAAACTTCCGCTGTTCCACCGCCAATGTCACAAATCATGTGTCCTGCCGGCTCGTAGATAGGAATTTTCGCACCGATTGCAGCCGCAAGGGACTCTGCAATTACCTCAACCTCTTTTGCGCCAGCCTTCAACGCAGCTTCAATAAGAGCCCGTCGTTCGACATCTGTAACGCATGAAGGAATTCCAACCTTCATTCTAAGAGACTTGAATATCTGATGCTTAGGAATAATTTTCTGGATAAAATATTTAATCATTCTCTCTGTGCTGTCAATATCAGCAATTACGCCATCAGCAAGAGGACGAATCGCAATAATATTGGATGGAGTTCGCTCCAGCATATTTTTTGCTTCAGAACCCACAGCAAGAATGCGTTTTGTGCCTTTTTCTACCGCAACAACAGTTGGCTCATCAATAACAATGCCTTTACCGCGCACGTAAATCAAAGTGTTACATGTGCCAAGGTCAATACCTACATCAGTAGAAAATCTATCTAAAAATCCCATAAATCCTCCCGGATTTTCCCTATTTATTTTAATTTAATTGTAATCTGCCATTTTTTTCAATGCGCCCTGATGATTAACCTGAACGCGCAAAGCCTTTCGCCATTCCGCCCGGGCTTTCACCAGTTCACCTTTCTTTTCATATATTACACCAAGTCCGTAATATGCGTCACCTGAATTTTTATTTTTTTGCAAAATACCTTCAAATTCTTTCTGGGCATCATCAAGTTTGTTCTCATCAAGATAAATCAACCCAAGAAGATTCATGCTTTTCAGAACAAGACTATCATCCTTGCTCGAAGTTGTGATTCTATAAAGATACTGTTTTGCAACAGATGACTGTCCCAACTTATAATACTGCTCCGCAATCGAAAGCAAAAGCGAATCCGACTCGCGAACCAGAAGAGATTCCGTAAAACACTGAATGCTTTTCTGAGGCATTCCAAGAGCCGCGTAACAAAGTCCAAGATATTCAGAAATGTCATCAGCTTTGTAGCCATGCTCCTTGCTTGCCACAAGATATTTTTCAGCAAGATCTGAATAATAATAAGTGGAAACCGTATTTTTGTAGAAATAACATTTTCCCAGCATATATTCAAGTTGAGGAACAGCAGATTTTTTCGCATAAATCAAAGCGATTCTGATTGAATTTATCGCATCATCAAGAAAAAACTGACCGGCAGAAGAATCAAGAGCGGAAACAGCAAGATAAAAACACGAATATCCATGGTACGTAAGCGCAAAATTATTGAACGGATGATTCTCATCAAGAATATGCTGAGACAATTCACAGACAGTCTTGTAGTCATATTCTTTCCAGGCTTTTAAAATTGTGCTTTTATTAGCAGAAGATGCCCGTTTCGTATTTATTTTTGAAACTAAGAAACAAGATAAAAAGACAACGCAAACAATGCCAACGGCAACAATAATGAGATTTCTTGCCAGATTACTTTTTCGCCTTGTTATATTTCCGTTATCCATAATACAAACTTTTATAAAAAGCAGACGGGAAAATAAGCCGGGTTCTGTCAACTGCTTTCGCAGCCCGTAACCATCTATCCGAACCACCTGTTACCAGATGGCTTTAGCAACCTACCCGAAGTATACAGCCCGGAAACCAACTTCTATGCGGTCTTGCTCCAAATGAGGTTTACCTGCTACATCTGTCACCAGATTGTACGGTGGTCTCTTACACCGCCTTTTCACCCTTACCCTTGCGGGCGGTTTATTTTCTGTTGCACTGTCTGTCCGACAAGGGATATGCAATAAATTACATCTGCCACTGTCAGCCCGGTTATTATCCGGCATTTTTCCGGTGGAGCCCGGACTTTCCTCACCGCAAGTCTTTATCATAAAAAACTGCGGCGCGATTACTTCCCGTCTGCATTAAAATACAATATTGAAAAATTTGAAAATCAAATTCCAGAAACTATTACTCATCCACCTCTGAATCAGATTCGTCCAAATCATCATCTTCATCAATGATATTTTCATCATCATCAATAAATTCTGATGAATCCGAATCTTCGTCATCTTCAAATTCGTCCTCAAGCTCATCATCAGAATCAGCAAGACTTCCTGTATCATTGTAATATGTAATCTGCTCGCCTTCGCTAGATGCCTCATAATAAAGAATTCGGCTGCAATACGGACAGAAAAGAATGCTTTCGCCTTCACGGACCTCATTGGCAAACTGACCAGGAAGAATCATGTGGCAACCTGTGCAAACACCGTTTTTTACAGCAACAATACCTTCCGCATTTCGCTGGATAATTCTCTGGAACTTAAAAAGAATTTCCTGATCAAGACCAGGAATGATTTTTTCTTCCTGATTTTTCAGGTCAGCAATTTCAGATTTATAAGAAGACAACTGTGAATCCAAAGCTTTTTTGCTTTCATTCAAACTTATCTCTGTTGAATTTATAATAGCTTCATTTGTCTTTAGAATATCATTGAGTTCCGCAAATGTCTTTTCTTCCTTCTGAAGTTCTTTTCTAACATCAGCTTCCTTTACAGACGCTTCAGAAATCTGTTTATCCAAAGCCTCGTATTCGCGGTGAGTTGTGATATTATCCATATTTTTTTCACCGTCTTCGCGGAGCTTAACAGCTTCATCAAGTTCAAGTTTTAGCTGCCCAACTCTTTCTTTCACATCCTCGTATTCTCTGTTTTTTTCGATGTATTCCTTCTTCATTCGCGCAAGAAGTTCATCCTGAGAACTCAACTGCTTTGGTGCCTCATCAATTTTTGATTCAAGCTCGTATTTGCGACCAAGAATTACCTGAAGGCTTTTTAGCCGGTCAAAGATTTCTGTTGTTACCATTATAAAATTTCCTTAAATTACTGATTGTATCTTTAAAATATATAGAAAAAAAGAAAATATGTCTATAAAAGTGCTTTCTAAAAACACATTTTTAGAAAGCCAGAAACAATTTTCCTTTTTTTATGCTTAGTTTTCTATATAGTCCCTAAGTCCATTCGCTCGTCTAGGATGTCGAAGCCGTCTTAAAGCCTTCGCCTCAATCTGACGGATTCGTTCGCGGGTTACATTGAAATAAAGACCAACCTCTTCCAATGTAAGAGAATAACCGTCATCAAGTCCAAAGCGCATTTTAAGGACTTCCTGTTCACGAGCCGGAAGAGTTCCCAGAACCTGACGAAGCTGCTCCTGAAGCAACTTGTAAGAAGTCTGTGTCGCTGGATTTTCAACTTCCTTATCCTCAATGAAATCCCCCAAAGAAGAATCTTCCTCTTCACCAATCGGAGTTTCCAATGAAATAGGCTCCCTGGCAACATTCTTTACCTGCTTTACGCGGGCAACCGGCCATCCAAGCTGCTGGGCAATTTCCTCATCAGTTGGCTCGCGGCCAAGTTTCTGCAGAAGCTGCCTTGACTCGCGGACAACCTTGTTAATCTGCTCAATCATGTGGACCGGAACTCTGATTGTTCTTGCCTGGTCGGAAATGCTTCTTGTAATCGCCTGACGAATCCACCATGTAGCGTAAGTTGAAAATTTAAATCCTTTTCTGTATTCAAATTTTTCAACAGCTTTTATAAGACCTATATTACCTTCCTGAACAAGATCAAAAAACTGAAGACCACGGTTTGTGTATTTTTTTGCGATTGAAACAACAAGTCGCAGGTTCGCATTGATAAGACGGTTTTTCGCGTCCTCCATCATTTTGCTTCCGCGCTTGATTTCCTGGGCTTTCTCAAGAATTTCGTCAATCGTGTTTTCAAATTCGTATTCAAACTTGCTGAGCTTGCGGTCAATTTTCTGAATCTGTGTGTAAATATCGCGGATGTCATCCGTTGTCATATTCAGTTCCGATTCAATTTTCGCAGATTCCGAGCGGATAGAAATTCTTCTACCCAAAGAGCGGAGCTCCATCGCATTGGAAATCCGCAGTTCCTTCATTTTCTTTTCCTGTTTCTGGCGGAATTCCTCAATTTTATTTTTCGCGTCGCGGAATTTCATCGTGAAGCGGTCAAGTTCTTCTGTCTGAATTTCAATCTTCATAAGCTGCGGCTGAATTTTCTCGCGCAGAGCAACCAGCTGAGGATCATTGAAAATTCTGCTGGACTGCTCAGTTTTATAAAGATTTTCTTTTATCGCCATATACTGCTTCATTTCCTGAAGCACAGGCTTTATATATTCACCGTAGCAACTTTTAAGGCGGCGTTTTTCCGCCATTTCCTCGTTGATTTCTTTTCTTGCTTTTCCCGGCTCATGCTGATCGATTCTTGTGAACGCCTTTACCGCAATCCCAAAAAATTCAGGAATCATAATTCCGGACTTAAGCACAACGTCTTTTATGATGTTGTTTCCGTCTTCCATTTTTTTGGAAAGAATCACTTCCTGTTCAGCCGTAAGAAGATTTTCCTTGCCGATTTCGCGCAAATAAAGTCTGATAGGATCATCAATGCTGGAATCTTTGTCGCCGTTTACAAGATGGATTTTGTCATCTTTTGACAAGTCGGAATCATCCACAAGAGATTCATCGTCAAGAACCTCGTCATCTGCAACATCCTCATCGTCTTCAACAGAAATATCTTCATCATCCTCTTCATCTTCATCAAGATTCAAGCCGGACTCGACAACCTCGATATTTTCTTTTGCAAGAAGCTGAAGAACCTGTTCCATTTCAGGAGAATTTGTAAAATCCTGTCCAACAAGAGCAGCGATCTCATCATAACTAATTCCAGTCTTACCTTTTGCGTAATCTAGAATTTTCTGAATATAAGGATTTACTTCCTGGTCCATTTTGCACCTTTTCTAATTCTTTAAAGACTTTATTTTATTATCAAGTTCAATTTTTTTTGAGAGAAGTTTTTGAAATTCCGCCCTGTCGTCTTCGGTCAGGCAATTGAAACTTCGGATTTGCTCCATAAGTCTTTCCCTTTGACGTTCAATGCTTCTTGACTTCAACAACATCACGGAATCCTTTACGGCACTTTCGGTGTTATCCCTGAATTCTCCAAGAGAAACCGCTCTGGTTATCAGATTGGAAAGATTCTCATCATCACAGTGATTCAACAATGTTGTAAAAGACAAGGAATTTTCTTTAAAACATTCCTCTATCATAACAAAAAGCTTTCTGGCGGAAGAATCTTCAAAATCGTCTGGGGTTAGCTCATTGCGCACAAGCGCATATTTTTCAAGATCGGCAATTATTGCCAAGAGGCTTCTTAATTCTGCATTGAGTTTTATTTTCTTCTGAACAGGATTATTTTTTGGCTGCCGGTTTTCAAGACGCTGACGAGCTTGCTCACGATTTACAAAATCTCTCTTCACGGCCTCCGGCTTTAAGTTGAACGCCTCACACAACTGTGCAAGACAAGACTCTCTAAGTATATCTGACTGAAGGGCATCCAGATAAGGAAAATATTCGAGCGCAGCCCTTGTTTTTCCCTCAGGAGTATCAATAGGATACTCTTTCCCTAGTTTAGATAATAAAAAGTCGCTATCAATAATAGCACCGGAAACTGCATTCGTCAAGATTTTTTCACCGAAATTCTGCATTAATTCCGCAGGATCTTTTCCGCCTTCAATCCGTATAACGCGAGCCGCAAGACCAGCCCTGCGGAGCATAAGAATCGCGCGCAAAGTCGCTTTCTGCCCGGCTCCATCCGCATCAAAAGAAAGAAGAACCTCGTCAACAAACGGGCGGATGATTTTTATCTGTTCCTCCGTAAGAGACGTTCCAAGCGGAGCAACCGCAAATTCAATTCCGCACTGATGATAAGCGATGCAGTCCATGTAACCTTCGCAAAAAATGACTTTTCTGTTTTCTTTTATGGCTTTTTTTGCAAAGTTGAACGCATACAAAGTCTCGCCT
This sequence comes from bacterium, assembly GCA_963599585.1. GTDB lineage: Bacteria > Spirochaetota > Spirochaetia > Treponematales > Treponemataceae > Treponema_D. Next base: position 17,874 of record CAVBXG010000013.1, on the reverse strand, counting down.
TTTTTATACTGAACCAAATCACCGCTGTTCAGATATTTCGGACTGTTCGGATTTTTATCAAGCTGGCGTCCGCCCAAGGCAACAACCTGCCCCTGCCTGTTAAAAATCGGAAACATAAGGCGGTTTGAAAAAAAGGCGATATTCGGGTAATTTTTGCTGAAAAGCCCGGATTTTTCAAGAAACTCATTGCTGAAATTCTTTTTAAGCAGAAAATTCTTTAGCCACGTTCTGTCCGCCGGGGAATAACCGAGCTTGAATTTTTTTATAGTTTCCATAGAAAGACCGCGTTCAGTTATATACTTTAAAGCAAATTTTCCTTGTTCTGTTTCCGTCAAAAGATAATGGAACATCGAGGCGGTCCGCTCGTAAAGCTCGATATATTCTTCCCGGATTTTTAAAATCGGATCTGGCTTTGAATTTCCGCTGGAATCATATTTTATAGGAATCCCGAAACGCTTTGCAAGAAATTCGACAGCATCCGGAAAAGACATTTTTTCCTGCTCTTCAATAAATTTTACAACATTTCCACCCGCACCACAGCCAAAGCAATGATAGAATTTTTTTTCACTGTCAACATGAAATGAAGCCGTTTTTTCGCCATGAAAAGGACAGCAGCCCCAAAAGTCACCGTTTCCCCTTGCGGAAAGCTTTGTGTATTCGCCGATTACAGAAACTATATCCGCGGAATTTATAACTGTGTCAATTGTCTCGCTAGAAATAAATCCTGCCATTATCAGTTACCAGACTTTTTTGTGCTGTAAATATATCCTTCATTCACATGAGTGGAAAAATCTTTTGAAAAAACATGGCGGCCGGCGTTAGCGTCAACAAGACGGAAGAAATAATAATCAGTTTTTGCGGAATTTATTGCGGCATCCAATGCGACAACTCCAGGATTAGAAATAGGTCCGGGTGTAAGACCTGCCCATTTATAAGTATTGTAAGGACTGTCAATCGCGAGATCTGCGTATGTTATCACATCAGGATGCGGCTTTCCCTGAATTTCAGTAAGAATGTATTCAATTGTGGCGCAGGAATAAAGACCGATGTTATGCTTAAGGCGATTTCTGAAAACGCTTGCGATAAGCGGAGCTTCGCTGTCAATCCGATATTCACGCTCAACAATAGAAGCAAGAACGACATCGCTGTAAAGCTCAGACTTGCTCAAAGAATCGGCATTTTTTACGGTTTTCAGTTTTTCAAAGAAATTTTCAACCATTTTGCGGACAACAGCCTGACCTGACATTTTCGGAGTAAAAAAATATGTGTCCGGAAACAAGAACCCCTCAAAAGATTCACCCGGAATTTCGTACTCCAAAAGAAGATTTCTATCTTTTGCGGCAAATTTAAATTCCTCGGCAGAACAAACTCCGCTATCCTCCAGTTTTTGCGCAATTTTAGAAATTGTCAAACCTTCCGGAAACGAAACCCGGATATACTCCTGCTGTCCGGAAGAGAGAATTCTAAAGATTTCCGCATAACTCATTGAATCTGAAATCTGATACACGCCACTTTTCAGCGAAAAAGGCTCTGCTGTTCCAGCAACAAGAATTCTTGGCAGAGAATAACGCGCGCAGACATAGAAAAACAGGCTGTTACGGATAAGTCTCTTTTCCTTTAGGATAAGGGAAACAGTTTTTACAGTTGTACCAGAAGGAACTTCCACACGCTGAATGGTCTTATTTTTTTCCGAAGAGACAGGAAGCACCTGCAAAAAAGAAAAAAAAGCGCAGAGCAAAATAAAAGCACATATAATGGAAATAAAAAGTCGTTTAGTTTTCATACTTTTAACTCCTGATTTTCATCAGCAAAAGCGAAAAAGACTATAAATAAAAAAAAACGAGCAAGGTTCTTTCTTGCTCGTTCGACTTGGGAAGTCAGGGAATCGAACCCCATCCGGTTGCCCAAGAGATTTACAGTCTCCCGCAGTCCCACTGTGCCAACTTCCCTTTATAGAGCTGCCTGTAGGATTTGGACCCACGACCCCGAGATTACAAATCACGTGCTCTACCAGCTGAGCTAAGGCAGCAAATTACGTTTTCGCGTAACGTGATATTAGAATATACAAAATAAAAAAAAAGGTCAATAGCAAAAATGACAATTTTTCAAAAAAAATCATTTTTTACAAAAATCCGGGCGAAGAACCTCCGCGCCGTCCAGATACACATTTTCTGGAACTAAATTTTCCTCAAGATAAACTGTAAGAAGAAGCCTTACAACTTTTTTCAGGCTTCCCTTTACGTAAGCCTCCTGGCTGCAGAACAGAGGAACTTTTGAAACGTCAATGCCTTTGTATTCCCGGCGGAGAGCCGCACATGGATTTGCTTTTTTCAAGTCTTTTGTAAGCGTAAAATGCATTGAGACAATATCAGAAGAATCAATCTTGTTCAGTTCAAAAATTTTGGAGCACATTTTTACGGTCGCTTCTGAAATTGAGCTTTTGGAATTTTTCGCACAGATTGCGCCGCGGATTGCATACAGACGTTTCATAGTTATTCCTGTTTGTTAAAAAAATTTTTCAATCGGTTTATAAAATCAGCATTTTCCTCTGAATCAGCTGAATTTTCAAGTTCCGAGACAACATCATTTATTTTTGAAAGAAATGTCGCCCGGACAGTCTTATACATTGAATAATCCGGGTAAGAACATTCATTCAAAACTATAGAAGAAAACTGAACATCGCGGAATTTCTTGTTCAAGTCAACAAGAGCGAGCAAATCATCCTGGGTAAGAGTTTCCGGCTGAAAAAACGGATCGCTTTCAACTTTTTTCATTATTTCAGAGGAAAGCATTTTTGCGGCAGAATCGCAGGTCTGGTCGATATAACGCTCAAGCCCTTTCTGGTCTGAAAAAACTAGCTGCTCATAAAGAGAAACTATTGATTCTGAAGAAATATTCACGGAAAAATCAAAGTCAAAATTGTAGCCGAAATTCGCATTCGATTTTAAAAGTGTGCTGTAAAGTTCCGCAGAAGGAAGATTTCCCGAAATCTTTTTGCTGATTAAATACGGTTTTAGCTCAAAAACCTCAAGTTTTGTGTTGGTCGGAAGAAGAAATTCCCAGTTCCAGGAAAATTTTCCGGGTCGGACAGGCTCTTTCTGGATTCCGCCAGTCTTTGACTTTACAACTCCGATGCAGTCAGGAGAAACCCGGAGCGATGTCCAGCCGATGAAAAAAACAGCCGCCGCACAAACAACAAGAATCAGAAAACAGACAAATAAATTCTTAAAAAATCTTTTCATCATTCCTCCGCAAAAAAATTGATAGAATTTTATCTTGATTTCGGCTTGAAAAAATCCTATTTTTTAGTATAACTAGGGTTTATGATAACTGCAAGACAGAAAAATAACGAAAAAATTTCACTTTCGCTTCTTTTTAAGCTTACAAAGCGTTCAATTCTGTTTCTTTTCCTGTTTCTTACAGTTCTTGCAGCTTTTTACATAATTGGAAACTATCAGCTTTTTCTGGATTCAAACCAGAAAATCATTCTGAACACAGCGGCTTTTACCGCGGCGGCACTTCTGATTCTGAGCATAACAGGAATAACTACCGCAATTTTCTGCATAATAAGAAAAAAAGGAAAACGTTTGTATTACGCGGCGAATCTTGTCCTTATCATTCTTGCGGCACTTTATGCGCTTATTTTCCTGTTCTTGTTCCGCTCAACTGTGATTTTGTCCTCGGGAACTTAAAATATATGAGGAAAGAGGAATAATCGCCATAAAACCAGAAGCCTTGGGTTTTATAAAAACCGGTTCTTCATTCCTGAAATTTTCCTCTGAAATCCGGTTGCTTATGCTTGGAACAAAACCTTTTGCAAAAAGCCGGCTTTCCCACTTCAAGCCTTTTGTAAAGATTTTTCGACCTTTTCCAAAGACATTGACAAATGAAACGTTGTCCATGAGTTCAAGGTTGTGCAGAAAATATCTGGAATTTTTCCTTAAAAACGCAATCTGCTGAGCTGAGCAAAGCCACGCGTCCGGATGGAATTCTGTGCGGAAGGAATTCACATTGCTCAAAAGATGGTCGAGCCTTCCGCCGTCGCCGCCGACTAAAGTTATAAACGGGTCAAGTTTTTTTTCGGCGGCTTTCTGGTACGCGAACCGGAGCGCAAGTTCTGTGTCTGTAAAATCTTTGTCACGCTCAAAAGTTTCCACAATATTTTTTTTTAACGCTGAAAGAATTTCCGGCGATGAGATGCTGTCAAAATCGCCAAGAATTTTACAAGGTGAAAAATCGTATCTTCCGGCAAAATAATTTTTGTATTCAAGGCATGGCTCAAGCCCTGAATCCGCGACAATGACGTATCCGGGAGCAGAAGCGGCGCAATTTTTCCAGAAATTTTCCGTCAGCTCAGGTTTTGGATAAAGTCCGCCTGTAAAAACAACAATATGTATAGACTTTTGGTTATTTTGCAAAGTATAATTTTTCATTATAAGAATAATACCATGAAAAAGATAAAAATTCCTTTTGTACTACAAAAAATGAACTCAATTTTTGAGGAAAACGGCTACGAGGCTTTTCTTGTTGGCGGTGCAGTCCGCGATGTCCTTATGGGAAAAGAGCCTTCCGATTATGATGTTGCGACAAACGCAGAGCCTGAGCAAGTGATGAAAATTTTCAGGAGAGTTATTCCGACCGGAATCGCGCATGGAACAGCAACGGTTCATTTTATGCAGAGCGAAATTGAAGTCACGACATTCAGGACAGAAAGCGATTATTCAGACGGCAGGCACCCGGACAATGTGGCTTTTACAAGAAATCTTGACGAGGATCTTAGCCGCCGCGACTTTACAATGAATGCGATTGCAGCCTCATTAAAAGACGGAAAAATAATCGACCCTTTTGATGGCCAGAATGACATAAAAAACAGGACAATCAGGACAGTCGGAAATCCTTACGAACGTTTTCTGGAAGATGGACTAAGACCAATCCGGGCAATACGTTTTTCCGCAAAACTGAATTTTAAGATTGACGATGAAACTTTAAAGGCAATCAGCGCACCGGAAATTCTTGAAAAAACAAAAAGCGTTTCTTTGGAACGGTTCCGTGATGAGCTTTTGAAACTTGTGCAGGCAGAAAAACCTTCCGATGGACTGAAAATCATGGAAAAAACTGGAATTCTTCATATTTTTATGCCGGAATTTGACGCCTGCCGCGGATGCATCCAGCGCGATTTCAGGGGCTTCCACGAATTTGACGTGCTCGACCATCTTTTTTACGCATGCGACGGTGCTCCAAAAGAAAAAATCAATGTACGCATGGCGGCGTTGCTCCACGACATCGGAAAACCCGCGGCAAAAAAAATTGTACAGACTCCGCAAGGTGAAACAAACACTTTTTACCGCCACGAGCAATATTCAGCAGAAATCGCAAGGAAAATGCTTTTCCGGCTGAAATTCTCAAACGCGGAAACCGAAAACATCTGCCACTTAATAGAAAACCACATGTTCAACTATGAGCCGACATGGAAAGATTCCGCCGTAAGACGTTTTCTGGTAAAAGTGAAAGCAGAAAATGTTGAGGATTTGTTCGATTTGCGCCTTGCCGACATTTATGGAATGCACAATTTGCCGGTGCGGCTTCACGACAGCCCGGCGGCAGCCCTTCTGCTGGAATTCAAGGAACGGATTGAAAAAGAAGAGCAGAAAAAAAATGCGCTAAGCCTGAAATCTCTTGCTGTAAACGGAAAAAATCTGATGGAAATAGGAATTCCAAGCGGAAAAGAGCTTGGGACAATTCTGAACGAGCTTTTTGAAACAGTCCTGGAAGATCCTTCCCAAAATGAAAAAGAAACGCTCTTGAATATCGCAAAGAAAATCTATGAGAATCGTAATTTATAACTCAAACACAAATGAATTTGACCAAAGCAGTTTTTACATAGAACAATTACCAAAATGTACAGATTTGTATAAAAATTGTCTAAAAAAATATACATCATCAGAAATAATCTTGGCTTATCAACTTCCTTCAAATTTTCTTGTTGATTTTTCTGACAAAGAAATTCTTGAAAATTCTGAAAACGTAAAATATCACCTTTTAAAAGGAAAAACTGCAGATGAAATTGCAGAGGAAATTCTTGCATTAAAACCTGATATTGCCATTCAGGCTACTTTCTGGGCAGAACCTTTTGACTGGCTTCCGATTCAGGACAGCCACATCGGGGAAATACTTGCCTTCCGCGGAATAAAAACAATAAGCCATCCGGCAAAAACCGCGCTGACCTGCTTTGACAAACGGCGCACAAGAGATTTTCTTCTGGAAAATGGCTTTAACGCGGCAAAATCAGTCTATATTCATCATGAACTTTTCAGAACAGAACGAAGCCACTCGGAAATTCTAAACAATCCGTACCAGGAAATCGCGCTTAGCCAAGTGAGAAAACTTGATTTTCCGGTAATCATAAAAGACACTTTCGGCTTGAGTTCATACGGAATGGATGTTGTGAATACTTTCGGGATGGCAAAAAATATCCTTATGTCAAAAAAAAATTCAGGCGACAGGCTTGTTGAGGAATTTCTTGACGGACCGCAGTTTGGAACAGAAATCCACGGAACTCCTGGGAATTACACGATTTTTCCGCCGTTCATGTTTTCAACAAATCAATATGGAATAACAAGCCCGAAGCAAAGCGTAAAAATCGGTCCTGTTCTGAATGAGAAATATAACTTGCCGGAATTCTACAGGACAATGAACAAGCTTGCAGAAAAACTTGAACTGAATGGAATTGCGCAGGTTGATCTGGTTTTTCATGAAAAAAAATGGTATGTGCTGGAAGTGAATCCAAGGCTTTCCGGGCTTACTGCAACTATTTCTGCAAGCTGTGGAAAAACGATTCCAGAAATGATTCTTGACGCAGCCCTTGCTGAAAATGAAAAAACGCCGGAACTAAAATATGTAATCGACATGAAATTCCCGGTTCTTTCTTCTGAAATGCAGCAAAAACTTTATGACTTTGAAAGCGTCTTTTTTGTGCGCCAGATGTTCAACAAAAAAGCGCGCCAGCACCGAGAGGAAGGATTCTGCGAGGTGATTTTTGGCGCACGGAATTCGCTGGATGAACTGAAAGATGACCTTGAGAAACTGAAGAAAAATTTCCCGGAAATAATTGAGCCAGAATTTTACAAAAAAGCACTGGAAATGCTGGACGAACTAAAATCATCCGACTAGAAAATTCTACAGAATCTCCAGAAGTTCCCTGAAAAAATGATTTTCAATTTTTGCCTCGTTCATCATCTCGCCAAAAGAATAATAACGAACCGGCTCATACAAACGTCCAAGCGCAATATAATCGCCTTTTTTGTCTGAGCCGTACGTCATTGTATAAAGTTTTTTGTTGTAAGTGAACTCAAACTCTTTTTTTGTATTGATGAGCAGAAGCAAGTCGTCTTTTGTCATATTTTCATGTTCATGGCTTCGCGGACTTCTTCCAAAGTCTTTTCAGCAATTGCACGGGCTCGTTTTACGCCATCAAGAAGAACCTGCTGGATGTATGCCGGCTCTTTTTCAAGTTCAGCGCGTTTCTGGCGCAAAGGACGAAGAGTTTCATTCAGCGCAACTGTAAGCTCGTTCTTTAACATTCCTCCACCGCCTTCCCCGATTCTTGCCGCGACTTCCTCTGGAGTTTCCTTTGTGCAGAGCGAAATCAGCTGCAAAAGGTTTGCGACTTCCGGACGATTCGCTGGATCATAGGTAATCAGCCTTTCACCGTCAGTTTTTGCCTTTTTTATAAGTTTTGCGGTCTCATCTTCTGTTGCGCAAAGCATGATTGCATTTCCGCGGCTTTTTGACATTTTCTGGGTTCCGTCAAGCCCCATTATGCTTGGAGTTTTTGAAAGAAGAACCTGCGGAAGCGGAAAAATAGGCTCGCGTTCGTGGCAGAATTTCTTGTTGAACCGGTTCGCGATTGTCCGCGCCATCTCAACATGAGGAAGCTGGTCTTTTCCCGCCGGAACAACATTTCCCTTGCAGAAAAGAATATCAACAGCCTGATGGACAGGATATGTATACATTCCGGCGTTTACGTTTGTAAGCCCAGCTGCCTGAATTTCCTCTTTTACAGTAGGATTCCGGCTAAGCTCCGCATTTGAGACAAGCGTAAGAAACGGAATCATAAGCTGGTTTGCCTCTGGAATATATGAATGGGGATAAATTATAACGTTTTCGCCAGGCTCAATTCCCGCGGCAAGATAGTCAATCACAAGCTGTTTTGTGTTCTGGCTGATTTCCTGATATGCGTCGTGGTCTGTAAGAACCTGATAGTCGGCTATAAGAATCATTGTTGGAACGCCGAGTTTTGAAAGGCGCACGCGGTTTTGAAGCGACCCGAAATAATGGCCGATATGAAGACGTCCTGTCGGGCGGTCGCCGGTAAGAACCCTGTATTTTTTTGGATTTTTTACAATGTCTTCCTCAATTTTTTTGCTGGTTGCAAGAGCCGCCTCGTAAGTCGCGCTGTTAATTGCCTCTGCCATCATTTCCTCTTTTTAAGTGTGAAGTTTGAGTTTTTTTATCAATTTTTATTAATTTTAGTTAAAACTCGAATTTCATACTACTAAAAAAATCGGCATTTAACAAGTCTGAAAAAAAACGCTAGAATATCACTATGACTTTACCTGACTTCCACAAATGGCTTGACAACTATCTTAACTTTGAAAAATCGCAGACAAAAGGCATTTTCTGGCTTGACTCAATGCGATTCCTGTGCGAAAAACTTTCCAATCCGCAGGACAAAATTCCTTGCATTCATATTGCCGGTTCAAAAGGCAAAGGAAGCTGTTCCGCAATGATTTCCAGTGTAATTGAGGAAGCCGGCTATAAATGCGGAGTTTACACTTCTCCTCACATCACAGACTTCAGGGAAAGAATTGGAACGGCGCACAGTTTTTTTGAGGACGAGATTTACGAAAAATCGGCGGACGAGCTGACTTCCCTTGTTGACTCAATTCCGATTTCGGAGCTTCCGGCAGAACGCCCATTAACCTGGTTTGAGCTTGTCACAGTTTTCGCGTTTCTTTGCTTTAAGAATGCGGAATGTGATTTTGTTGTCTATGAAGTCGGACTTGGTGGAAGGCTTGACTCAACAAATGTTGTAAGACCGCTTGCAAGCGTCCTTATGCCGATTGAGCTTGAGCACACAGAATTTCTTGGCGACACAATCGAAAAAATCGCCGCAGAGAAAGCCGGAATCATAAAAAAAGGAATTCCTGCGATAATCGCGCCACAAAACTACAAGGAAGCTGACAAAGTTTTTGAGGAAAAATGCGCGGAGACTGGCTCAAAATGTATTTTTGTACAGAATGAGCTGAAAAATCTTTCGTACAGCTACAACAAAAACGGAACAATGCACGTGAATTTTGCGCTTGCGGGCGAAACAAAAATCTCAACGGATTTACATCTTCTGGGAAAAGTCCAGGCTTTGAACGCGACGACCGCAGCAAAGACGATAAAAACCGCGCTTCCAGAAATATCTGATGAATCGATAGAAAAAGGACTTGCAAACGCATTTCTTCCGGGGCGTTTTGAAATCGTAAAAAATATCGTTCTGGACGGAGCGCACACGGTAAAAAGCATTTCAAATGCACTAGAGACATTGAATTCCGTTTTTCCCGGAAAAAAAGCGCATCTTGTTTTTGCCTGCGCCGGAGACAAGGACATAAAAGATATTGTTCCTCTTTTCAAGGGAAAATTTTCTTCAATAATTTTTACTGAACCAAAAACCGTAAGACATTGCGACGCTGAAAAAAACTCGCAGATTGCGGCGGCAAGTGGCGTTTTTGGAAAAATTGAAAAAGACGTTGCCGAGGCTATAAAATCGGCACAAAAAGCTGCCGAAAATAAAGATATAATTCTTATAACAGGTTCGTTTTATCTTGTTGCGGAAGCAAAACAGCTTCTGAAAAAATAAATCTGCAAAAAACTGACTGATAAACGTAAACCTCAAGAGGAAAAAATGCGCTGTACAAAAGCAATAATATATTCAGAAAATCTGCGACACAACATTGCAGAAATCAAAAAAAATCTAAAAAAAGGCGTAAAACTTTGCTGCGCCGTAAAAGCCAACGGCTATGGAAACGATGCCGTAAACAGCGCAAGAATTGCGGAGGAAATGGGCGCGGAATATCTTGCAATCGCAACAGTTCCAGAAGGAATGGAGCTTCGCCAGGCCGGAATTAGGGCAAATCTTCTGCTGCTTTCGCCCTGCTGCCCGGAAGAATTTGAGGAGCTTATCGACAATAAGATAACGCCTCTTGTTTTTGACTCGGAAATTATCCAGGAGCTTAACACAATCGCAAGCGACATGACAGAAGAAAAATATCCGGTTTTTCTTGCTGTTGATACAGGAATGGGAAGAATCGGCTGCCTGCCGGAAGAAGCGGAAACCTTTGCAAAAGAAATAAATTCATCCTCAAGCCTTAAACTTGCCGGAATGATAACGCATTTTGCCGTAAGCGATGGAATTTCAGAGGCGGCAGTTGAATACACAAAAAAACAGTTCGAGCAATTCAAATATGCAACAGAAAAAGTCCAGAAAGCCGGAATAAATCCGGGAATAAGAACTTGCTCAGCAAGCGCGGCGGGAGTCGCAATCCCTGAATATCAGCTTGATATGGTTCGTCCGGGAATTATTCTTTACGGATATTACGCGGATGAAGTCACAAAATCGTATCTTGAATCAAAAAATATCAGCCTTGACCTTAAGCCTGTAATGCAGTTCGAGACAAAAGTCGCCGCAATAAGGCATTTTGTTCCGGGGCGTTCAGTTTCTTACGGCCGGACATGGATTTGCAAAAAGGAGACTGATATTGCTGTCTTGCCGGTAGGTTATGCGGACGGACTTTTAAGAAGAAATTCTCCGGGGCTGAAAGTTTCAATAAACGGAAAAGCGTATCCGCTTGTAGGAAGAATTTGCATGGACCAGTGCATGGTTGACATCGGAAATGGAAACCCGGAAGTAAAACGCTGGGACAAAGCCATAATTTTCGGACCGAAAGACAAAGGCGCGCTTTTTGACGCTGATGACATTGCAAAATCAACAGGCACAATCAGCTATGAAATAATGACATCAGTTTCAAGCCGGGTTGAACGGATAATCCTTTAGAAATTCTTATTTTCTCAACAAGGCAATAAAAAGCAATAATAAAGAAAAAATATTGTAATTTATTGAGAAATTGGTTGTTATACTGTATAATTACGTATATTTAAAAATTTGGAGGAGTTCCACTTTTCCCGTGGAAAAAAAAGATGAAAAAAGCAAAAATTACAGAATTATTATTTATCGGAGCAAGCCTTTCAGTTCTTGCATCCTGCGCAACAACAAAAGCTGTTGAAAACACAGATTCTTCCGCTACAATCATTGAAGAGGAAATTCCTGTTGTTGAAAAAGTAAGAAAAGAGCCAAAGCAGATTTCCGTGCAGAATACATCAAACCAGCAGGAAATCGCGTTCAAGGAACTGGTTGACTCGCTTGAGCTTAAAGTCACTTCAAGACCAAAAACCGTATACTCAAACAAGAATTTTGATTCTCCATATATTGTTACTGTCACAGGAAAAGACGGACCTGCAAAAGATTTGGATATAACAGTTTCATATCCTTCCGCAAGAACAAATGACACAATCACATTCAACAATATCCAGCTAAAGACTGACAGCGAGGGAAAAATCACTTTCAAGCCGGAAAAATCAGCTTTCGCTGTAAAAAGCGAGGTAACATTTTATCCTACACCAATCAGCTCAAATTCAAACATTGTGCAGGCTTCATACAATGCGGCAGTCAAAGCACCTTACGTTGTAAAGTCAAGCTACGTTACATACCCTTATGGAATTCTTTACGTTTATGATTTTAACGAAAAAGGAAGACCGACAACAAACAACTTCACGCTTTTGCAGAGCCTTAGAAATGCGGGCGTAAGCGTAGGAAATTCCCCGATAAGCGACACTTCTTACTTCAGCAAACCAGTTTCTGAACTTTATGCGGCAAACCACAATATTGTCGGAAATATGTACAACTTCCTTGTAATCGGCTCTTTTAAATATGCCGAGCCAGCTGTGGAAGACGCGGAAAAATCAACCGCAACTGTAAAACTTGTGGCAGACATAACCTGCGTTGACATGAAAAACGGAAATGTCATCTACAAGACAAGCTTTGAAGAATCAGCCACCGACAAGACAAAATGGAATGCTGAGCAGAAATGCAGAAAACTTTTAGCCGAAAAAGCAACAGACGCAATAATTTACGGTATGTAAGGATATAAAAATGAAATACACAGACACAAGAGACAACTCTGTTTCAACAGATTTTAGGACAGCAGTGATGAGCGGAATGAATTCCGCGACAGGCGGATTGTACATTCCGACAAGTATTCCGAAACTTGACGATGCGTTTATCAACAAAAATCCAGAGCCAAGTTTCAGGGACATTGCTTTTAACATGGCAAAACCTTTTGTAGAAGGAGAAATCCCGGATGATGACCTTATGGCAATCATTCAGGATGCTTATCCTTTTACACCAAAAACTGTGCCGGTTGATAAATCTGCATATATTCTTGAACTTTTCCATGGTCCGACCTGCGCATTCAAGGATTTTGGAGCGCGTTTCATGGCTCGTGTAATGTCTTACTTCAACAGAACTGAAAATGGAACTCTGCATATTCTTGTTGCAACTTCCGGAGATACAGGTTCTGCGGTTGGCTCTGCGTTCCACAATGTTCCGGGGCTTGATGTCACAATCCTTTATCCAGAGGGAAAAATCTCAAAGATTCAGGAAAAACAGCTTTCAACTTTTACAGGAAATGTCCGCGCACTGAAAGTAAAAGGAACTTTTGATGACTGCCAGAGACTTGTAAAAACTGCATTTACTGACGCGGAACTCAGAAAAGAATTCAGACTTTCCTCTGCGAACTCAATAAATATCTCCCGACTTTTGCCGCAGAGTTTCTATTATATGTATTCTTCGCTTGTTGTAAGAAACCGCGCTCCGCTTGACACAAAACTTGAGGACGCTTCAATTGTCTGCATAGTTCCATCTGGAAATTTCGGAAACCTTACATCAGGCTTGATTGCAAAAGAAATGGGAGCTCCAATCCGCGGATTTGTTGCCGCAACAAACACAAACAAGACGATTCCAGACTGGATTGCAACTGGTGAATACAATGCGCGCGCTTCTGTAGAAACTTATGCAAACGCAATGGATGTTGGCGCGCCTTCAAACTACGAAAGAATCAAGGCAATGTATTCTCTTGATGAAGTACGAAAAATGCTCGCCTCTTATTGGCTTGATAACGATGGAATCATGGCTTCCATAAAAGACTGCAACGCACGTACAGGCTACACAATTGATCCGCACGGCGCAATCGGCTGGAAAGCATGGGATGACATCCGAAACGGTGGATTTGAAGCGCTTAAAAACGGCGTAAAGAACGATATTTCAAAACCTGGACTTACTCCAAATCTTCCAGAATGGGCTGATGAAGTAATAAACAAAAACGCTGTAGGAATTATCCTTGAAACTGCCCACCCGGCGAAATTCGGTTCAATTGTCGCAGAGGCAACCGGTCGTGAGCCAGCAATTCCAGAAACATTGCAGGCGGTAATGAACCTTCCTGACATGGCTGTTCCAATGGAAAACAATTATGAAACATTCAAGGAATGGTTAAAGGCAAATCTTGCAAAATAACCTTAATTGCTTGGCATAAAAAAAGCGTCTCTAAAAAGAGACGCTTTTTTGTTTAACCGTTTTTCAGATTAGAATGCGTATTCAATTCCGAGTGGAATATAGAAGCGGTTTTCTGTATGCTTTCCAGTATCTTCAACATCTGTAATTGTCAAAGTATTAGCAATTCCGGCAAATACAAAGCAGTCAGCAGCAACATCTTTCTTAACGTAAACTTCTGCGCCAAATGTGTTTGTTATTTCATTTTGCTCACTAACATTATCAAATATTCCATTGTAATTAACTGTTCCACCCAAAGTGAAGTTGTCAAGCGCATATTCCACACCAGCGTCAACACAAAATAGAGGATAATAAGCTACGCCATCTTTATCTTCACCATTCATAGAACAATAAGCTACATGACCTTTATAAGAAAGATTGTCATTTTCTCCAGCAACACCAGCAACAGCCTGGAACAAATAACCATCTTCTTCACCAATTCTCTTGTCATTATCTGACCAAAGCGGAATTTTTACGCCAACTTCAAGAAGATTGTTTTCATTGATGTTCCAGTTGAAACCAAGCTCAAGTTTTCCGTTAAAGTCATCATCTTCAAGTTCATCATCATTCTTTTTATTGTCTTTAGCTCCAAAATAAGCTGCCTTAATCTGGAATTTGTCATCAATTGTGTAGCCAAAACCAACATTTATGCTTTTGTAGAAGTTTTCTGCCCAAATCGCAGAATCATCATCAACTTCACCGTTCTCCTTATAAATAACAGGACCAAAAGCATCAAATGTCGCGCCAATAAAAAGTCCTTCTACAGGATAGAAAGAAAGCGCAATACCAGCCTGCGGATAAAAACGGTCAAAAATATCGTCCTCACCAAGTAAACCAATGTCGCGGCGATCATTTCCCCAGTCACCGATTGTTCCGCGAAGGTCATCAACTTCAACCATACCAATCTGTCCCAGGAACCAGTCAGTTGGCTGCCACCAAACCTTTGCCTGGTCAGGAAGGCTCAATTCTCCCAAAGCACCTTCTGAATCAACAACATATTCCAAGTCAAGATTGAAACCTAATTTATTGTCTTCTGTTGAAGCACTGAAATTAAAATCGTGAACAAATTCACCGAATGTTGTAGCAGGAAAAGAATGAGAACCGTCTTTTCCGTATTTCGCCTCTTCTTTTGCCAAATTGTTATCATAGTCATTGTTATAGCCGCTAAAATCAAATACGCGGGCAGCACCATGACCACTAACACCAACAGAAATATCAGCGAATGCAAAGGAAGCTGTTAACGCCCCCCCCAATATAAAAGCGAATAATTTTTTCATGAAAAACCTCCATTTTTCACGCATAAAGATATAACTCCCAAAAGTTAGCATACTCTAACAAATTTTCTGCAACGTGTACAGTATCTTGATATTTTTTTTAAACTGTTGTAATTAATTAGAAACTATTCAATAAGGAAGAAAACAATGAATATCCGTAAAATATCAATCGTTTTGCTTGCATTTTTCGCGGCAAGCACACAAATTTCAGCACAAAATGCAGACAATGACATTTTTTCAGAAAAAAAATTGATAAACTTAAAAAACAAGAAACCTAAAGGCTTGGGATTATTTTCAAGGAAAAACGTGAATTACGAATGTGGAACATTCTCCTATTCTTCTCCAAACCAGATTTTTAAAATGGAAAGCGGCGAAGGAACTGTTTATTACAACTCATCACTAAAAATGGCGGGATTTCAGGCAAATTATTACCACCAGATTTATTATCTTTTTATGGACGAAGATGCAAGAAAAAAATTAAAGGAAAATGTTGATCAATATATTGCGGATTTTGACACACATTCGCTTTTAAAAAAAGGAAAAACATACAAACAATACGGAGCAGCACCTGTCCGGCTTGAATGGGGAACAATTCCGTCTATGATAGACGCTTATGGAAATGGAAAAATTCAGTTTGGCTACAGATTTTACGGCGATTCCCCGTATTTTACGCTTACCGTCTGGCCGGTAAAAAATCTTGAAAAAAACAAAGCCGCAGGAAGCGCAAAATCCATAAAAATTCAGTATTTTTTCACCAAAAAGCAAGCGGAAACATTGGCGAACCTGCTGAGCAATGAAAATTTGACTGAAAAATTGAGTCCATATATGGAAAAACAAGAAAATAGAGAGTCAGAGAGCGACGTTAAAACCGACAAATATTAAAAATCTACATATTTTCGTAAGTCTGCACAGAATCTTCCAGATGTTCAATCTGAATTTTTGCCTCACTGAACATTTTTAACGAGTCTTCCTCGTCGTGATAATGCTTTTCGCAGACAACACGCTTTATTCCGCAGTTTATCAGGAGCATTGCGCAGGTGCGGCAAGGAGTCATTTTGCAGTAGACAGTCCCGCCATCAATGGAAATACCACGCTTTGCCGCCTGACAAATCGCATTCTGCTCCGCATGGACAGTACGCACGCAATGATTGGTCACAGTTCCGTCCTCGTGGATTGTTTTTTTCAAAAGATGACCTACTTCATCACAATGCGGAAGTCCGGCCGGTGAACCGACATAACCGGTAACAAGAATCTGATGGTCGCGCGCAATAACACAGCCACTTCTTCCACGGTCGCATGTCGCCCGTTTTGCAATTGTACGGCTGACTTCCATAAAATATTCATCCCAAGTAGGACGTATGTATTTTTTTTCAATCATTTCTGTATCCTAAAAAAAAAGCAGTTGCCCAAAATATATTCCAGACAACTGCTTTTTGCAATAGCAAGCGTAAGGTTTTCACCCCGCCGCATAAACAAATTTATTCAGCAACAATCTCTACATTTGAGGCAGGAATTTCAACAGATTCCGCAGAGGCTTCAACAGCAGCCGGAGCACTTTTCTTTGACTCTGATTCCTTTACGCCTTCAAAAATAATATCGCCAACAAAAATAAGCGCAAGAATCATTGTCACAACAGGAATTTCCTTATATTTCTTTGAAACAAGTTTTACAAAAACATAAGTAATCATTCCCCACATGATTCCCTTTGAGATTGAATATGCGAATGGCATTGTCATAATTGTAACGAAAGCCGGGATTCCTTCTGTAGGATCCTCAAAATCAATTCCGCATACATTTTTCAGCATAAGATAGCCGACAAAAACCAGTGCAGGAGCTGTCGCGCAGGCCGGAATAATCGCAAACACAGGATTGAAGAACAATGCGGCAAGGAACAAAAGTCCTGTCACAACAGAAGCCAATCCAGTTCTTGCACCAGCGGCAACACCAGAAGTTGATTCAACAAAAGATGTTACAGTTGAAGTTCCAAGACAAGCGCCGACAACAGTTCCTATAGAATCCGCCATAAGCGCACCCTTTGCGTTCACAATGTTTCCATCCTCATCTTTCAAGTCAGCCTGCTCCGCTACACCCATCAAGGTTCCAAGAGTATCAAACAAGTCTGTAAAGAGGAAAGTCAGGAGAACCACAACAAATTTTATAGACAAAGCGTTTGCCCATTCAAATTTGAACAGATATGGAGCAGCCGGAGTTGCCAAAGGAGACCAGTTTTCACCGATAGTTGTTACGCCAAAAGGAATTCCGATAACTGTTGTGATTGCGATAGAGATAAGAACTGCGCCAGGAACTTTAAGAACCCACAGAACAATTGTGATCAGCAAGCCGATTACAAAAACAAGCGCAGTAGGATGAAGAAGATTTAAGTTTTCAAAGCCAATCAATGTTCCTGTTGAAGTTGTACAGATTCCGGCGTTTGAAAGCCCGATGATAGTTATGAACAGACCGATACCGACACTTACAGCTTTTTTAAGGTTCGCAGGAATTGACTTTATAATCGCCTCGCGGATTCCAAAAACCGAAATAACAATGAAGATTATTCCTTCAACAAAAACCGCAGTCAACGCAAACTGCCAGGAGCATCCCATTCCCAAGACAACGGAATATGTGAAAAATGCGTTCAGACCAAGTCCAGGAGCAAGCGCAACCGGAAGATTCGCAAAAAACGCCATCACAAGAGTGGCAATACAAGCTGAAACAGCAGTCGCCGTAAACACTGAATTAAATTCCATTCCGGCACCAGAAAGAATTCCCGGGTTTACAGCCAAAATATAAGCCATAGCAAGAAAGGTTGTTATACCGCCAATAATTTCTTTAGCCCCTGTAAAATAAAGTGTGTAAATGGCTAACAAAAAATGATACTCTATAGGAGGA
>CAVBXG010000012.1:0-51565 GCA_963599585.1 bacterium | reverse complement strand
ATTAGATAGAGTTATTGAAAATTCATCAGAAAGTTCTTGTATTAAATTTCTATCTTCTAATATTAAGTTTAATTTTTCCACAGCTTGTTCTGTAGAAAGAACATCATCATATAATGATTCTTTTATTAATTTCAGAAAATTAATAGGAGATAGCCCACTCAGCTCAAACTGATCATTCGTGAAATAAAAATTTACAGAAGCAGGAGTATCTACACTCTCCAATTCATTATCTGAAATACTTCTTGCAGACTTGAACTGTCTTTTAGTTATCAACTTTCTATATGAACAATCAACAGAATCAAAAACATAATCTCCATATTTCAGTCCCAGAACAGCAGAACGATTTGATGTTCCATTTTCGTATAGAGCAACAACAAATCTACCATTTGGATTAATTCCTATAAGACCTATTGGGTAAGTATTTCTAGAATACTGTTCTGTAATAAGAGAAAACATTGTTGTATTAAGATTTTCCTGCGAAGATAAAAATTCCAATAGATAAGTATTTTTTAATCCCGCTCTTTTTACAGTATTCTTCTTATAGGTCAAATCATAAAAACCATCAGAATTTAAATCAACATAATCATCCTCATATAAAATAAAATTCTTTGATATAAATGATGAAAATTCATTGTTGTATACAAAAAAATCAAAATCCACAAAACTTTCAGATATACAATTAATCTTTAAATAACCATAAATAGCAGAATCTTCAGTATCTGAAAAGACGATATTTTCATCATCTTGATATTTTATACAAACGTTTCCCAAACGAATGGCAACAACAGAGTTTTCCTGCAATTGACCTTCAAAAGGTGATTCAACATTATAGAGCATCGAACCACCCATAAATGGCATTCTAGAAATTCTATCATATGTTAATCTAGCAGATACATCTGTTAACTTATCTTCATGTATTTCTCTATAACTAAATGAACAACTCCAAAATAATGGAAATAATAATATCAAAAAGAAAACTTTATATTTAAACATAAACTTTCTCCTACAATTTTTAACGAAGATAACATTTTTTATAAAGTATGTCTACGTAAAAAAAATACATAGAAGAAAATATTTTACAACAAATCATGAATCAACTTATAAGCGATTGAGCCGGGAGGTGGGCAGTCGGGGCAGTTTTCGGGGTCGAACCAGGCGGCGTCGGCGATTTCGTCTTTCTGGAGTTTTAACTCGCCGCTTTTGTAGTCAGCGGTAAAGCCGAGCATCAACTGATCCGGGAACGGCCAGCTTTGGCTTCCTTTGTAAACGAGATTTTTTATCAATAGGCCGGTTTCCTCAAAAACTTCGCGGTGGCAGGCTTGCTCGGCGGATTCCCCGGCTTCTATGAAGCCTGCGATACATGCGTGCATTGAAGTATTTCTGTACGTGTGGCGCGCCAGAAGGACTTTTCCTTGGCTGTTGCGGACTGCAATTATTATGCAAGGCTCTATGCGCGGAAAATATATTTTTTTACAGCGCGGACATTCCAACGCAGAAAGCTCCTTGTGGTTCTGCAATTTTTGACCGCAGCTGGAGCAGAATTTTGTGTTTTTTCGCCACTCAAGGATGTGCTTTGCACGGAACAACGGCGCACTTTTTATTTCTTCATTTGCGGCAAAATACTGGCGCAACGTCTGGAAGGAATATTCTGCGGTAATCAGTTCTTTTGAAGGAATAGAAATTGCGCAGAATTCAAGCGGGGGCGTTGCGGGGGCGGCAGCCCCCGCACGGTGGATAGACGAAAAGGAGACGGATGTTGAGTTTGAGGCGTAAGGCGGTTGTCCGCCTTCATTATTTTTTTGAGTTTCTTCAATAAAATCCGCATTTGGGTAGCGACGCTTAAAATCCAGCAAATCGTTGAAATTCAGTTCCGAGCCGTCCGAGTGAAGAACACATTCCTTTTCGATTATCGCGAAGCAGCGTTTTGTGCTTTTTTGGGGATTTTCGGTGAACGGCATGATTTTATTTCTCCAATTTTGAGAATGGAATGAACGGCGGCTGATTTTTTTTGTGGTCGCCGAGCATTTTTTCCATCCAGACCATGTTGTACCAGTGATTGAATTTATATCCGCAGTCGTGAAATTTTCCGACCATGCGGTAACCTTGTTTTTCGTGGAAATATATGCTTGCGTTCGTAAGATGCTCGTCCGGCTCGTCTGTCTGGGCGATGCAGGCATTTGCGTTAAGAATATTTTGTCTTGCAAGAGTTGATTCAAGCTGGCTTAAAAGCGCAGAACCGATTCCTGAGCGGCGAAGATTTTTTTTGACGTAGATTGAAGTTTCCACCGCCCAGTCATAAGCCTCGCGTTCCTTGAAGGCACTTGCGTAGGCGTAACCGGCAATTTTTCCGTCAAATTCCGCAATGTAATATGGATAATTTTTTAGAGTTGCGCGGATTCTGCCCTGAAATTCTTCCAGAGAAGGAACTTCGTATTCAAAGGTGATTGCTGTTTCTTTTACGTAAGGCGCATAAATTTCAAGCAGAGTGGCTGCGTCCTCTTCTGTAGCAAGTCGGATATTCATATCGTTTAAATAATACCAAAAAATTTGCAAATGACACAACATTATTTTATTGTTAAAATGAATTTATGAATGTTTACAAAATTTTCCATCCGGATTTGACAAGGGATAATATTCTAAAATCTTTGCTGGCTTTTACGCTGCCGCTTATGGTTTCGCTTGTTTTTCAGCAGTTTTACAATGCGGTTGACACGATAATTGTAGGGCATTACCTTGGGGAAAATTCTCTTGCCGCGATTGGCGCATGCGCTTCTATATATGAGCTGCTTGTTGGATTTGGAACTGGTTTTGGAAACGGGCTTGGAATTGTTGCGGCGCGGGCTTATGGCGCGAACAATGCTGACAAACTGAAAAAAGTTGTCGCGTCATCTTTTGTAATAACTGTTTTTGTGACAATTTTTATAATGATTTTTGGGCAGCTGACTTTAAAGCCGATGCTTTCTTTTTTGGGAACTCCGGCGGAAATTATTGAAGAGGCGTATTCCTACATCTGGTTTATCGCGATTTTTTCGGGCGTGCTGTTTGCCTACAATCTTTTGAGCGGACTTTTGCGCGCAATCGGAGACAGCTTCATGCCTCTGGTTTTTCTGATAATCTCTTCCCTGCTGAATATTTTCCTGGATATTCTGATGATTGTAAACTTCAATCTTGGTGTAAAAGGAACTGCGGTCGCAACTGTTGTGGCTCAGGGAATAAGCGCAGTTTTCTGTTTTATTTATATTCTTGGCAAGGTGAAAATTCTTATTCCAGCAAAAAAACATTTCAAGATGGAATCAAAACTTTACCGCGACTTGATTGGGCAGGGACTTTCAATGGCTTTGATGAGCGCGATTGTGAGTTCCGGTTCTGTTGTTCTGCAGGCACCGATAAACAGTTTTGGAACAATGATTATTGCGGGTCATATTTCAGCACGAAAAATTTTTGGAATCACAAATATTCCGCTGATTGCAATAGGAATTGCCAGCGCGACTTTTGTCTCTCAGAATCTTGGCGCGCAAAAAATTGACAGGATAAAAAGCGGCGTGCGCACGGCGAACCTGATGTGCATAATCTGGGGAATTTTGTGCACAATCGCAATTCCTCTGAGCGCAAAAATTCTTATAAGCGCAATCAGCGGCTCTTCAAATAACGAAGTGATTTCTTACGGTTCAAAATATATAATCTTCATGCAGCCGTTTTATGCGGTTCTGGGAATCCTTGTGGTAACGCGAAACAGCCTTCAGGGTCTTGGAAGCAAAATTGTTCCGCTTTTTTCAAGCGTGATTGAATTTTTGGGAAAAGTGCTTTTTACTGTCCTGATTATTCCGCATACAGGAATCTGGGGAATAATCATGTGCGAGCCGCTAATCTGGTGCGCAATGACCGTTCAACTTGTGTGGGCGTACAAAATCAGAATCAGAAAAATCCAGATTCAGGCAGTTTGAAACAAAAAATTGAAAAAAAACGACAGAACAGAAAAAACTTCTGTTTCGCCGGGATTTTTTTATGGACTAAATTTCGAGTTTTTAGAAAAATGAATAAAAGCGGAAGCGAATTTACAATTTGCGAAGATTTTGTGCGATAAGAACAATTAAGGTTACGAAGTAACCCAAACCAATTCAAACGAAGTGCGAGCACAACCATCTGTAGCAAATTGGAAAGTCGCTGAAAGCGTCTTTTCAAAAGTTATAAAAAACTCGAAATTTGGGCTAATACATTTTTCAACTTCCTGTCGATTCATATTTTCTTACGTTATGCTTCCAGACTAAAAGCGAAATTGCCAAAAGAATCGCTGTAACAGCCACAATTCTAACGCAAAGGGAGATACAGCCGTAAGTTCCAAAAAACAAAGTCTCAACCGGCATGGAAATAATCAGACCATACGGAAGAATAAAACTCAAGACAAAACGCATTATTTTTGGATAAATTGAAATCGGGTAACGCGTATATTCGCGGAAATTGTACAAAATCTGAAGAACATAGCCCGAACGCTTAAAGACAAACGCAAAACTTGAGGCAAAAATCTTGATTGAAGTAATCGCCAGCGCACCGACAAAAGTCGCGACCAAAAGAAGAACCACGAGCGGCAGCGACCAGTGAATCTGAATTTTGCTTCCGCATAAACCAAGCATAAAAATTCCAAGAAAAAGTTCACCGAACGCATCCGGCTGAAAAGTTTCCGCGATAACCTGAAACAAAACGCTTAAAGGGCGCAGAAAATACCGGTCAACATCGCCGCGTGCAACCCTAAAATACGCAATCCGCCAAAGCTCATCGGTAAAAAGATGGTCAAATGCAATCGGCAGCATCGTAAAACCGAACAAAAATCCCATCTGGTAAAAATTCCAGCCGTTCAAACTTGGAACAGAACGCACAATAAAATAAATGGAGAAAAGATACGCAAGATTTTCAATCAGAAATCCAAGAATCCCGATAAAAAAATCCATGCGGAATTCCATTTTTGCGATAAACGAGCGCTTCAAAAAAATCCAGTAAAGTTTTAAATAATTCCGCTGCGGAAGTTTCTGCCTTAATCTTTGAAAATTTTTCATCTAAACCTCTAAAATTGTGGCGGTTGAGCCTGTCGAAACCAAAGCATACAAAAAGTCCTCATTTCGAAAAGCTCAATGAACACAAAATCGCCGCCTTTCTTATCCACCTTGAACTGTGATTTTTTTGCTTGCCGTGTAAAAACTAAGCGCGCAGAAAAGCTCAAAAACCGCAAACCACATGATATTTTTTCCAAGAATCTGCGCGGACTGAAAAACTGTTGTTTTTCCCTGAAGAATCAGAATCGGGTTCTGCGCAAGCCCGGCAAACGGAAGAAAATCCACGATTTTCCCGAAAATTCCCGGAAAAAATGAAATCGGAACAAACGCGCCGGAAAGAAATCCCACAACAACCTGCCTCATCTGGTTCAAGCCGAACGCCTGCATCGTGTAAAAACATACTGTTCCCAAAAAAAAATTGATTGAGTCGTTCAAAAGAACCGCAAAAATCATCGCAAAAAAGAAAAATAAAATGGACGCAAAAAAATGCGCAAGGCTTGAATAACTTAAAAATCCAAGAAATTTAAAGGCGAGCAGAGCCACGGCAAGGCTGGGGAGCCCCAGAATTAAAAAAGAGGCGGAAACTATCCCCAAAACTTGCGCAATAAAACGTCCGCGGTAGGAAATCGGCCGGATAAACGAAATCGCGATTGTTCCGTCTTTTATCTCGTCCGAAATCTGGTCGAATGTATCGCTTATGAACATTGTAAAAGTGGCAATATTTATAAGGATGATATATACAATCATTTCCTTAAAAGTAAAGCCATTTATAACGCTGTTTATTCCGTTCTCTGAGCTTCTGTAAATCGAAAGCCACAAAAAGACAAGACAAATCCACTGCAAAATAGAAATGAAAAACCAGCTGAAAATATTGAATTTATAAGCCATCATCGACATTGCGCCGGCTTTATAGAACGGAAAATATTTTTTCAACATAAAATCGCTCTCCAGTAAAAAATTATTCGCCAGATTTTTCCAGCAGACGTTTTACAACATCCTCAATTCCAATCTCGCTGATTTTCATGTCAATTGCGCCAAGCTGATTGAACGCATAATTCACAACAGTTTCCAGCGTGATTTTCTGCGCGTTGAATTTAATCACAAGTTTTTCTTCATCCCATGAATAATTCAGTTTGCCTTCAAAATCGTACAGTTCATCCTGCCGCTTTTTTTCCTTCAAGGTTACAGTCAAAGTTCTAAGGTCGCCAAAACGATATTTTACGTTTTCCAGAGTTCCATCGTAAATCACAGAACCATTATCGATTATAATTATCCGCGAACACAAATCCTCAATATCTTTCATGTCGTGCGTGGTAAGAATCACAGTAGTGTTGAATTTTTCGTTCATCACTTTGATTGCATTGCGGATTTTTTCTTTTACAAGAACATCAAGCCCGATTGTAGGCTCATCAAGAAACAGGATTTCCGGATTGTGAATCCAGGCGGCGGCAAGGTCGGCACGCATTCTTTGACCAAGTGACAATGTCCGCACAGACTGATTCAAAAAATCAGAGATTCCAAGCGTTTCTGAAAGAAATTCCAGCCTTTCTTTGTAGTCAGAATCGCTTATGCGATAAATCTCCTTTAAAACCTTAAAAGATTCTACAAGCGGAATGTCCCACCAGAGCTGAGTTTTTTGCCCGAACACAACGCCGATTTTCTGCGCGACAGTTTTTCGCTTTTTGTACGGCTCAAGCCCTGAGATTTTTACAGTTCCACTTGTCGGAGTCAAAATTCCGCACATCATTTTTATTGTTGTGGACTTTCCTGCCCCATTTGAACCGATATAGCCAACGATTTCACCGTCATTTATTTTAAAAGAAACATTGTTTACCGCAGTTTTCACATTATATTTTGTGGAAAAAAGCGTCCTGAACATTCCAAGAACGCCTTCTTTCCGCACCGGACTTTTAAATTCTTTGGTAAGATTTTCTATTTCTATCATAAATTATGCTCCCCAAAAGAGATTCTTTATCTTGAACTAATAAAATTAGTTTTGTCAATAAAAATTTCTTTTCGGAAAAAATCATTCATCCTTGCAAAAAGAATTCTTGAAATCTTCAGTTTTGCTCCAGTATTTTTTGCCCCAGTTCTCAAAATTCCATTCATCAGAATATTCACTGCACTCGTAGTCAATGTAGAAAAGTTTTTCGTTTTGAACGATGAAATTTGTCGGATAATAATCAAGGTTCAAGCCTTTTGCGTTGATTTTTTCTGCCATTTCGCGGGTTTGCGCAAGGTATTCGTCCTTCATCTTGTTATTTTTTATAAGGGAAACAATATCTTCGCCATCAATAAATTCTTTCAGGACAATTTCTTTTTCAAAATCGATTTCATACAATTTTGGAATGTTTACACCGGCTTCCAAAAGACGCTGATAATCTCTGGATTCTGCCTCAATTTTGTTTCCAAACTGAAAATAGTCGCACGGCTCGTGGTGAATTTGCTTTAACGTATAATTTTTTCCGTCTTTTTCAGCAAGATATGAATATCCGCCCTTGCCTTTGCCCAAAAGTTTTTTTATTGAAAAATTTTTTCCGTTTACTTCAACGTTTTCTGGAATCTGCATAAGCTCCTCATCGATTTTTATTAAAGCGAAAAACTTTCTGGCAGAAGTTCCGCCAATGTGAAAATTTTGTATTCAGAAACTGATTTTGCCAAAATGATTTTAAAATCCGGCTCGCAGAATTCACGCAAAACCTGGCGGCAGACTCCACACGGCGGACAAAAATCTTCAACTTTGCCGTTTTTTCCGCCAACAATGCAGATTGCCTCAAAATTTTTCTCGCCTTCGCTTACTGCCTTGAAGATTGCAGTCCGTTCAGCGCAATTGCTAGGTCCATACGCGGAATTTTCAACGTTACATCCGCCATAAATTTTTCCACTTTTTGAAAGCAACGCGGCTCCAACAAAAAAATGAGAATACGGCGCGTACGAAAATTTCAGCATTTCCATAGCCTTTTCAATAAGATTTGTTTCTGAATTTTCCATATGCGACCTCGCTTTAGTATTATTAATGTCAAGTTTTTAGGAATTGCAAAAAATCGCTTTCAGCGGCTTTCCAATTTGCTCCAGATGGTTGTGCTCGCGCTCCGCTTGTATAAATCTGGGTTGCTACGCAACTTTAATCGTTTTTATCGCACAAAATCTTCACAAATTGTAAATCCGCTTACGCTTTTATCTTTTTTCTAAAAAAAACTCGACATTTAGGCTATTAAACTCTTCCAGCTTTTATTATCTCAGCGGCTTTTTCTGCCGTAAGTCCAGACAAGATTTCCCGGTTTGTAAGATTTTTCAATGAAATTGTACCAGATTTTATCTCATCCTCGCCAAGCATGATTCCCCATTTTACGCCTTTTGCGGTTGTAACCGCATATTGCTGTGCCATTTTTTTTGCGTCCGGGAAAACTTCAACATTTATTCCTAAAGAGCGGAGATTTGCGGCAACTTTCTGGTAATAAATTGAATTTTTTGCGTCAAGGCAATAAATTTCCGCGTCAAGATAACTTCCTTCAGACTTGAAAACACCAAGTTGTTCAAGACCGGCAATAAGCCTGTCGATTCCGATTGAAGCGCCAACACCAGGAACTTTTTCCTTCATATAAAGACCGGCAAGATTGTCGTAGCGACCGCCAGAGCAAACCGAACCGATTGAAGGAAGGTCGTTCAAGAAAGTTTCGTACACAACGCCTGTGTAATAGTCGAGTCCGCGCGTAATGCTTGGGTCAAAAACATAAGTTTTTTCAATTCCAGCTGCTTTCATCATTTCGTAGATGTCGCGCATACGCTGGGTGTCCGAATCTGCGCCGCCGGCAAGGGCTTCAATCTTTGAAAGAATTTCCTCAAACGAACCTTTGCTGGAAATGTATTCAATTATTTTTTCAGCCTTTTTTTCATCGCCGGTAAATTCATTCAGTTCTTTTAAAACTTCTTCCTCGCCGACTTTTGCAAGCTTATCAACAGAACGAAGAATATCCTCGCTTTTTTCGCTTACACCAAGATTCGCAAGAAAACGGTTAAAAATTCCGCGGTGGTTCACATGGATTGTAATATTTTCAACGCCAATTCCGTTCAAAGCCGACTTCATCACATTCAGAATCTCAAAATCGGCTGCTGCACTGTCTGAACCGACTGTATCAATATCACACTGAACAAATTCACGGTAACGACCGGCCTGCGGTTTTTCTCCGCGCCAGACTTTCGCAATATGATAACGCTTGAACGGAAAATAAAGTTCATTTTTATGCTCAGCCGTAAAACGCGCAAAAGGAACTGTAAGGTCAAAACGCAATGCGACATCGCGGCCGCCATTGTCCTCAAAGCGGAAAACCTGCTTTTCTGTCTCACCGTTGCTTTTTCGCAAAAGAATTTCTGTGTATTCAAGAACCGGCGTATCAATAGGAACAAATCCAAAAGATCTGTAAACTTGTGTAATTTTTTCTGTAAGATTCGTTCTTCCAATTTCAGCTTCTGGCAAAAAATCCCGGAAGCCTTTAAGAACTCTAGGTTGAATTAAATCGCTCATACAAAACATAATATCACAAAAAACTTGCAAGTTACAATAAAATCAATAAAATATAAGACATTATGATTCTTGCATTTGATATTGGAAACACGAATATAAAAGTCGCTATAGTTGAAGATGAAAAAATAACGCACCAGTGGAGGCTTTCCACAGATCCAAAACGGACTGGCGATGAATATTTTTCCGCGCTGCGTCCGCTTTTTATTGATGCCGGAATCGATTTTTCAAAAATTGAAGATGTTGTTATCAGTACCGTTGTTCCAGCATTGATTGGACCATTTATTATCGTAACCCAGCATTTTTGCGGAAAAAAGCCGCTTGTAATCGGACCGGAAATTTATTCAAAACTTTCTGTGAAAATTCCAGAAACCGCAGTCCACGAGATTGGAACAGATTTGCTTAGCGACGCTGTTGCCGCCTGGGAAAAATATAAAACTCCAGCAATTGTAATTGATTTTGGAACAGCACTTTCGTTTACGGCAGTTGACCACAAGGGAAACATTGCAGGAATCGCGATTGCGCCTGGACTTGGAACTGCAATAAACTCGCTTTTCAGCAATACAGCCCAGCTTCCGTCTGTTCCGATGGAAGTTCCTGAATCAAGCCTTGGAAAAAACACAGTTTGGGCAATCCAGTCTGGAATATTTTTGGGCTACAAGGGTCTTGTTGAGTCAATGGTCAACAAAATGAAAACCGACCTTTCAAAAGAAAGCATGACAAAAAAGGAAGATATAAAAGTCATTGCAACCGGCGGGCTGAACAGCATGCTTCAGCCGATTACAAAATGCTTTAATTTTATTGACAAAGATTTAACAATCAGCGGAATGTTGATGATTTTAAAAGCTGTAAGAAAATAAAATTTCTTCCAAACGCAAGCTCAGCAAGTTTTTTCCATAAAATCCTCAAACTGAACGCCTGCGCCGTTTTTTACATCTTTTGTTAAAACCGCGCCAAGCACAAGATTCAGGAATTCCGGTCCAATTCCCGGGGTCAAAACTTTTTCTGTCCGCAGAACGCCAATGTCAGACGGAACAATTTTTTCACCTTTTTTCAACGCACGCATAAAATGAAGAGAACGGTTTGTGCGGCCATAATTTTTTTCCTCCGCAGGAGCAAGCTTTTTTATTCCAGTTCCAAGGCAGGAAAGAATTTTTTCCTCATCAAAAGATTCCTTCAACTGGGAAAACGCAACTTCCCATCCTTTTTCTTTTCCGTAACGGTTCAAAACTGCCTCAGTCTGATGAACGGCGTGAACCATAAGCGCAAATTGCTCGCCTTCAAGCGCAACCGGATCATCCAAACCGCTTGTTTTCCGGCTCAAAGTAATGTGCTTTTCAATTACAGTTCCGCCACAAATGACCGAAAGAACAGGCACAAGAACCGGGTCAAGACTGTGATCGCTTATTCCAGTTTCAACGCCAAAAATATTTTTCAGATTTGAAACAAGTTTCAGGTTATATTCAGTTTCGGGCGCAGGATAGCTTGTTATGCAATGAAGAAGCGAGATATTTTCAGTTCCAAGAATTGAAAGTGCTTTTTCAATATCCTTTAATTTTGAGACGCCCGAAGAAACTATAACAGGAACTGGAATTTCTCCATTTTTTTTCTGCTCAACCCGGAAGTCCGCCAAAGATTCCAGCATAGGAAAATGATTCAGTTCCGGCGAGGCAATTTTTACATAATCAGGTTTTATCTTTAAAAGTTCAGCAAGGCTTTTCAGTCCAAACGGAGAGCACACAAATTTCACATTTTTTGAATGGGCATAATCGAGCATCTCGGCATAAAAAGAAGGCGCACATTCAAGCTGCTTAAAACGGTCGTAAAGCCTTATGTTTCCAGTAGGAAGTTTTACAAAACCAGTTTCCGGGTGAAGAATCTCGTCCGCATAAACCCACTGAAATTTTACGGCATCCGCGCCTGCCTCAACAGCACAGTCAACAAGAAGTTTTGCCTTCTGCAAAGAACCTTCGTGGCTTGTGCCGATTTCTGCAATTATAAAAGCCATTACTTTAACATTCCCGCTGCATTTTCAGCTTTAAAACGGTTCGGATAAATATCAATAACTGACTCTGGAAGCCATCCTTCATCAAAATAATACCAGTTTTCAGCATTATTAAAAACAGCATTTCCTTTTATCTGCAGAATGTCGCCTTTTCTGCAATGACCGTTTATTTCGCCCGACCAGTCGGTATCTTTTCTAAAAGCCGCATACGGTTCAACAACAACCGCCCACTGAACATCAGGCGCAAGAGCAAGCGGCTCAGAATTGTCAAAAACAATTTCCTTTTTTGAAGAGCAGGAAACGCACATAAAAAAAGAAAGCAAAAAATAAAAATTCAACAGAAACAACAAAAAACGGCGCATTTATTTTTCCAGAAATTTCAGGACATCGGGATAAATCTTCAAATCAGAATCAACAAAATTCAGATTCTCGATTTCTTTCGGGGAAACCCATTTATATTCAGTATGCTCAGTAAGAATATAAGGCTTTTCAAGACCATCATGCTCAAGCTGAACAAGATAAGCGTTCAAGAAACATTTCTTGTCTTTATGGAAAAATGAGCACGATGTGATTTTTTCACCAGGAACAGCAACCACGCCAAATTCCTCGCTCATTTCCCGGACAATCGCCATCTGATCAGTTTCGCCGGCATCAACTTTTCCGCCAGGAAATTCCCAACGGTTTCCCATGTCGCCCTTGGGAATTCTGTGGGCGACAAGAATTTTTCCATTTTTATAAACAATACACGCAACCGAATTACTCATCTAAAGAAAAAGAACTCCTGGAATTATAAAATGAACAACAGCCGCCGCCATGCAGGCCGCACCAATATATTTTTTATGCTCAACAAAAACATTCTGAAAAAAAGAAGGCAGCTCCAAATTTGCAGAACTGTTTTCAACGTAATATTCAAAAAGCATCGCTGCGCCGCCCAAAAGCCCTGCCAACGCCGGCACAAGGTCTCCCAAAAACGGAATTCCGTTCACCGCAGAAAGCAGCTTCATAATTGCAACAAAAATTGAAAGAACACCAATTACAAGCTGAAAAAGTTTATCGTTAAGCACAGAATTTTTCGCAAACATTCCATTCACTGATTTTTTTTGGTGAGGCAACTTTACGCCGCGGTAATCCGTGTCCAAAAATGAAATATCATCATCAGGATTCAACTTTTTTTCCGGTTCTGGAGTCTGTTCTTCCTCCTGTTCCTGAGACTTTCCAAAAAAAAGAATAAAACCAACAAGAAGGTTCAAAAAAACTGACAAAAAATAAAATTGTATCATACCCGCCTCTTTTTAACGCTTTACAATATTTGTTGAAAAAGTTTTTTTATCTTCACCAAGCGTCACATCCGCAACAACGTTAATTATATCATAATCCTTGAATTGTGTCCGTAGAAAAAGTTCATTGCCATTGTAGGAATCAGAAAGTTCCGCGCTTTGAACAACTGTTCCAGAAGAATCAACCGCATTAAAAACCGCCGTAATCGGAAGCGGAATAAATTCATCGCCATTTTTATATTTTCCAGAAAGTTTCTCCGCCTTGAACGTTACATAAATTTCCTCTGTATACGAAAAAGCAGTCAGACTTCCATAAGTTTCACCAATTTTTGACTTGTTTTTGTTTGCCTGATACGACATAAAATACGCAAAGCCACAAAAAAGCAGAAGAAAAATAAGCATCGTGCGGTTCAGCGGATTTTTCAGAAGAATTTTAAACGGATTTCTTGTAAACTGGTTCACTTTTCCTGCATAAAAATCCTGCACAATTTTTGGAGCATTCTTTATGCGTTCCTCGCGATTGTAATAAAAATGCAAAGGCTTCTCGCCGTCGGCATATCCTTCATCAATTTTATCAAAATCCATAGCAAACCTATTTAAACATTGTATCCAAAAGAGAATCCGTGCGCCACCAGACAACTCTGGCATTTTCTTTTTCACAAAGAAGTGCTGAAATAATTCCTTCATCAGAAAGCGAAAGCGAGTAAAAAAGCGTATTTTTGTGATTAATCTCAATATTTCGTTTTATCACATTCTGAGTTCCAGGCTGCAACATCAGCACATTAAAGCCTTTTTCCGTAGTGATGATGAAATACATCCAGGTATTTTTTGTAACACCAAGAAAATCATAAGGCAACTTGTAAGTCAGTTTTGAAAAATCCTCTGTAACAGATTCCTCATAGGCCGGAATATTTAAAGCCTCGCCAAATTTTCCTGTTGAAATATCAAGCGGATAAACCGAACTTTTTACGTAATCAATTCCAGACTGGGTTTTCGACTCTTCATCAATATGGGAAAAATAGTAATCAACTTTTACATAAAGCCGTTCTGCATAATAATCTGGAACAATATTTTCAACAGTAACAAAAAGGTCTGACTGCTCTGCGTTTACATTCACCGATTCTGGAGTAATGCTCGGCACAACTTTTACCCCAACCGGAACCTGATATTTTAAAAATCCCGATGAAGCGAACCAATAGACCGCAAGACCATCGTTTGTTGAGCAGACAACAACAATTTCATTATTTTCTGTTGTGTAAATATTTTTTATATCAGGAAATGGAGTTCCGCTCGGCCCCTGCTGACCAAGATAGTCAATTTCTTTTCCATCACTTGAAACACGAAGAACAACCTGACTATAAAGAAGACTTAAATCTTCCGCCTGCTCGTTCCGTTCCCTAGGAACATTTCCAACCGCATAAATATATTTACGGGAATCAACCGCAATTTTTCCAGTAAGCGCAAAAGGATACGAAATCGGTTTCCAGATTCCAGAATCCGTATTAATAATAGAAGAAAAATTCGCCTGGGCATAAAAATCTTCACTGTAAAAAAGAGAAAGCAAATCTCCATAGGAATTAAGAGAAATGACTTTTCCGGCATCACCATTCACAATGTAGAAAAAACCATCCCGCATATAAAGCGATGTTGAAACCGGACCTCTTTCCTGCAGCTTGAAAAGATTTATCTGTTCCGCAAAATTTCCGTAGTTCAAGGCAAAAAGCTCATTTTCAGAAACTGAAAGAACCTTGTTCGACCTTATGCACGAAGCAAAAAAAACAGAAACAAATGCAAAAAACAGATAAACAAAGAATTTTCTAAGCATTTCTTCCACAGCAGTTTTTATATTTTTTGCCACTTCCGCATGGGCAAGGATCATTTCGCCCGATTTTTGGAGAAGAACGTCTTACTGTTATTGACTGACCCTGCGTATGCTGAGCTGTCACACTCCCTGCTGCCTGACGGCGAGCCAAAGCTCCGTTCATAGAAGAAGCCGGTCTAGCCTGCTGCGTAATATTTTCCGCCTCGGAATGTTGCGCATTCATATTACGCTGAGCCTGCATTGCCGCCCGTTTTCTAGCTTCCTGCGCTTCTGGAGAAAGCTGAATCCTAACCTTAAATACTCTTGACATTACAGTATTCCGGATTGAATCAAGCATTTCATCGAACATATTAAATCCGTCAATCTTGTATTCTGTAAGCGGATTTTTTGAGCCATAAGAACGAAGTCCAACCGCCTCGCGCAACGCTTCAAGAGCCTCAAGCTGGTCAAGCCATTTTTTGTCAATTATCTGAACATACTGGTAGCGGATAAAAAGATTGAAATTCTCTTTTCCGACCAAAGTTTCTTTTTCCGTAATATCATTCTGCAACGCTGCAAGAACTGCTTCCTGAGAAATGTTTTCACCAAGCAAAAGTCCAAAATAATTTGAGACGTCCTCAACAAGCTGTTTTCTGGCTTCATCCTTTTTTCCATGGGAATGATCATAATCGTAGAAAAGATTTTCAACAATTTCATCAGCATTGTTCAGAACACGCTGCGCAAGATCTTTGTCCGCAAGGATTGAATCGCGCTGCTCATAAATTACATTTCTCTGCTCGTTAAGAACATCATCGTAGTCAAGCAAATGTTTTCGGATCTCAAAGTTTCTGTCCTCAACTTTCTGCTGGGCCTTGGCAATTCCCTTGTTAAGCCACGGATGATTTATCGGCTCGCCCGGCTCCATTCCAATTCGCTGCATCATGGCTTTCATTCTGTCGCCGCCAAAAAGACGCATCAAATCATCATCCATTGAAATAAAGAATTTTGAGCGTCCCGGGTCGCCCTGTCGTCCAGAACGTCCGCGGAGCTGATTGTCAATACGGCGGGATTCGTGGCGCTCAGAACCGATTACATACAAACCGCCGGCTTTTTTAACTACCTCGTTTTCTTTAAGCCAGTTTTCCTTTTCAATTTTATACGCTGCCTCATACTGCTCTGGCGTTGCATTTGTTCCAGCCCGTTTTCTTGCGCGGAATTCTGGATTTCCACCAAGCTTAATATCTGTACCACGACCAGCCATGTTTGTCGCGATTGTAACAGCACCTTTAGCGCCAGCCTCGGCAATAATCATAGCTTCGCGCGCATGGTTCTTTGCGTTCAAGACCTCGTGGCGGATTCCTTTTTTAGTCAAAAGAGCCGAAAGCAGCTCTGATTTTTCTACGGAAACAGTACCAACGATTACAGGCTGACCTTTCGCATGAGCCGCCTGCACTTCCTTACAGATTGCTTCCCACTTGTCCTGCTCGTTCAGATAAACCTCATCATTTTCATCAATACGCGCAACCGGACGGTTTGTAGGAATCGCGACAACATCAAGATGATAAATTTTGTTGAATTCAACCGCTTCTGTTGCAGCCGTACCAGTCATTCCAGAAAGTTTTGCATACATCCTGAAGAAATTCTGGAAAGTAATTGTGGCAAGAGTCCGGTTTCTCTGCGCAATCTTAAGATGCTCCTTTGCCTCAATCGCCTGATGAAGCCCATCGCCATAACGACGCCCCTCCAGAACACGCCCGGTGAATTCATCAACAATCTGAACCTGTCCGTCACGAACAAGATAATCAACATCATTGTGGTAAAGAACATGAGCCCTTACAGCCTGAGTAAAATAATGAACATACTCAAAATATTCCTCATCAACAACCTTTGCGTCCGCCGGAATAAGATTATGCTTGTGAAGAATCTCATCTATATGCGCAATTCCCTTGTCAGTAAAAGAAATCCGCTTTGCTTTCTCATCAATCTTGTAGTCGCCCTTTATGAGTTTGCGCTGCTCAGGCTCCATCTCAACTTCATCCGGGTAATCATCAGTCTTAGGATCTTTTTCAACCTCAGAAAGCTCGTCCACATATTTGTCAACTTCGTGGTATTTGTAAGTGTCATCCTCGCCCTGACCGGAAATAATAAGCGGCGTTCTAGCCTCATCAATAAGAATCGAGTCAATTTCATCAACTACGCAGAAATTAAATCCGCGCTGAACTTTGCGTTCAAGCTCAACCTGCATATTATCGCGCAAGTAGTCAAAACCAAATTCATTGTTTGTACCATAAGTGATGTCGCAGTTGTACGCAAGTTTTCTTGCATCGTTATCCATGTCAGAAAGAATTGAGCCGACCGTCTGACCAAGATAAGCATAAACCGGGCGCATCCAGTTCGCATCGCGCTCGGCAAGATAATCGTTTACAGTAACAACATGAACGCCTTTTCCAGTAAGCGAATTCAAATAAACCGCAGGAACGCACATAAGCGTTTTTCCTTCACCGGTTTTCATTTCCGTAATTCGTCCTGAATGAAGAACAAGCGAACCCATAATCTGAACATCATAAGCACGCTCGCCAAGAACACGGAAAGCAGCTTCCCTAGCCAAAGCAAAAGCTTCTGGAAGAATATCATCAAGAGTCGCGCCGTTTGCAAGACGCTCCTTAAATTCTTTAGTCTGTTTCGGAAAATCCTCTGCCCTAAGCGATTTAGCCCACTCTTCTTTCGCGTTTACCGCAGCAACAAGCGGCTTAAGTTTTTTCACATCCCTTTCATTCTGGGAACCAAACAATACGGTTAATACTTTATCAATAAACATAGTACTTTAAATATAAAGTTTTTTGCGTGGCAAGTAAAGAATTATTTTTTATTTTATCATTAAATGGGCGCATGACATTTCTTTTGGGCGGGCAACAACGTTCAAGCCTTCGGCTTTCACTACTCAGAAAAAGCCCAAGGTCTTTTTCTGACGCCATTCTTTTAGGAAGGGCGGACGACCGCCCTACGCTCGCACTTCGTTGCTCGCTACCCACCGTGCGGGCTCAAACGCCGCCCACAACGCCCTCTACCTTGTCTTTATTCCGCCAATACGGTTTGCCGGCCAGAACCTGTAAACCGCAGAACCAAGAATTCTTTTCCTATTAACGTACTGCGGCGCAATATTTGAATAATAAAGAACAGAATAATCATCCGCATTTGTAACCGGTCTAAAAGCCGCCTCGTAGGAATGTCTCATATCAAGGGAATTAAAGCGGTTGTCGCCCATCATAAAGTAGCAGTTCTCAGGAATGTACTGCGGTGTTCCATCATCCAGGTTCGCAGGAAAAACCGACATATTGCGCTGGTCAAGAATCATAAGGTAAAAATGAAGTTTCTGCGCCTGAATAAGATACTCCGCAACTTTCGCATCGTTATTGATGTCATCAGAAGAATAGCCTTTTAAAATAAGTTCCGCAGTTCTAAGGAAAAGTTTTCCGGCTGTAAGTTTTACCATAACATTCAACTTGAAATTTGCCTCAGCATAATAATCGCCATTGAAAAGCGTAAGCGAATTTACTGTTTTTACATTCTTATTACTCTGATTAAATGCCGCACCCAGTTTTCCAGGCTGTTCCCAGTCGCACATAAAATCATTGAACCACTTGAAATTTTCTGTTCCAGAAAGAATTTTCTTTGTATTCTCATAAAAATTTGAAAAAAGATCATAAGAGCTCAAGGAAATCGACGATTTTTCAGCGTTGAAATTTCCATTCTGCCTAAAAATTGAATAAAAAGAATCAGAAACCGACTTACATTCAAAAGCCGCAACATTCAAATCAAAATTTCTTCGTTCCTCTTCAATTTCAAGCATCAAATCATAGTTTCTCTGATTCAGCGGAACATCCTGAATTACACGTTTTTTCAGGCTGTTCATCCGACTTGCAACTGGCGCAAGATTCCAGCACGCAAATTTTGAATCCAGCTCAACCGGTAAAAATTCATCATTTTCCGCTGTGCGCGCGTAAAGCGTTCCGTCCTGCATAACAAGCTGCTCGCCCGGCTCGCCGCAAATTCTTTTTACAAGAGGATCAGCTTTCGGCTGTCCGTATTCATCTACGTTAAGATTCACAGTTGTAAAAGTCAGCATATAAACAATCTGGGAAACAACAGTCCGCACCTCAGACTTTCTGTCAAATGAATAATGCGGATTTCTGAACACAATAACATCGCCGCGCTTATATTTTTTAAGGCAAGGAACGCCGACATTGCTAAGAGGAAATTTCGGGCCGCTCGGAGTTTTCAGCACAACAACTCGGTCTCCAATCAAAAATGAAGGAACCATTGATTCCGAAGGAATAACATAAAGCTGAAGAACAAAAATCTGGATAAGCAGAACCATAAAAACCGCCTGAACAAGCGCGTCAATCCAGTCCAAAGCCTCAAAAAGAACAGATTTCGCAGTGATTTTCTTTGCGGCAATTATTCCAGAGCCCTTGTTTTTTTCCGCAACTTTTTTCCATTCAGGATTCAGTTCAAAAATCCTTTTTTCCTTAAAAAAATACAGGACAACGAGCGAAGAAACAAAAACCACGCACCAAAGAAAAACCGTAACAACATCATACCAATAATATGTGCCGTTTTTTCCCGCGCGGCGCAGAACAAAAGAAGCCAAAAGAATGAACGGAATATATTGAAGGAATTTTACGGACGCAGCAACAGACTCATATTGTTCCAACCGGATTGTCTTATTCAGCAAAAAATAGAAAAGAAAAAAAGTTCCAGCCAAGCTCAAAGGAAAAGCCAGCAAAGAAACATCAAAAGAAAAACTTAAAGAAAAAAGAGTAAATAATAAAGAAGCGACAAATGTGATTACAGCAGGAATACGTATTTTATTCATATTCCTACTATAATCAAAAAAACGAATAAAGTAAAATATTTTTACCTTATAATTTTAAACATGAAGGCAAGTTGCAATGCGCTCAAGAACCTTTTTTCGGTCCAAAGGCTTGATGATGTAGTTTTTCGCGCCAAGCAAAAGCGATTTTTTTACAAGCTCCTCTTTTCCAAGCGCACTAATCATTACAACCTTCGCATTCTTGTCAAATGTCATAATCTGCTCCAATGCGGTAATACCGTCCATTCTTGGCATTGTAATATCCATTGTAACAAGGTCAACATTAGGAGCAAGTTCCTTGTATTTGTCAACGCCTTCTTTTCCATCGGCGGCAGTCGCAACAACCTCATAGCCTTCGCTAGTAAGAATCTGACCAAGCTGTTTTGCAACAAACATTGAGTCATCAACAATCATTACACGAAACGCAGAACCGTCACTTTTACGTCCGTCTGGGGCACGTTCATTAATTGATGGAAAGTCTTGTACTGTTTTCATATTTTTCTCCAAGTTTTACGCACGTTCGCGAATAGCAACATTTACTTCAATTTTACCATATTCGGTAATGAGAGGAACTATAAGAGCCTCAACATTTTCCGTTCCACCGCCAAGAGCCGCAATTTCCATCTGCTGGCCGGCAAACAAAGCCGGAGGCGTAAGGTCAAACTTAAAGTTAAGCTCGTGCAGCTTTGTTACAGCCTGAGCCGTAATAAGGTTTGCAAGTTCACTGATTGTGGCTTTTGCAAGTTCATTAAATGAATCAAGCTTTTCTCCATTCATTTTAGATGCAATATTTATTGCGGTTTCCATAGTCATATCAAAAAGAACCCGTCCTTCAACATCGCCGGCAAGTCCTACCAAGGCAGCGACCCCCATAACAGGCATTGCCGTTGATTTTAAGTAAAGATTTCCTCTTTTTACTTCTGCACCGCCAAGAACTTCCTTTAAAACCCTATAGGATGTTTCGACAAACGGATTGATATACTCGACTCTCATCACAAACCTCCACTATTTATTGTTTTGTGAACGCTGTAAGCGCACCTTCTGTATGTTCAAGAAACTCTGATAAATCGTGAATAATTTCGTTTTCTCCAAGAATAACAGAGCCGTTTCCTTTTAATTTTTCAGAAAAATCGTTCAGCACAACTTTCTGCGCCTCTTCATCCAGCAAAGAAAGCAAATCGCGCGCAAAAACCAAATCAACCATCGGAAGCGCATTTGTGTTCCGGCAGTCGTGATATTCAAACATGATACTGTCTTTTATCTGCTGATTAAAGGCATTTGCCCCGGAAGCCGTTTTTACAAGGAACGGAGAAAGCCAGCCGCATTTTGAATCCTCTGGAACTGTAAGCATAGGAGCGTTTGAAACACTCAAAAGATCAACATCCTGCGCATAAACCCTTATTTTTGAATCTGGATATTTTTTTGCAAGAACACAGGCAAGACAATATGTCTCCATTCCTTTTCCACAGCCGGGATTCCATACAATAATCTGTTTTGCAGTGTTTTCCGGCAGAAGATTAAAAAGATTTTCCGCATATTCATTTGTCCACCAGGAATCTGTACATGACGACCAGAAAGACTTCAGGAACTCAGCGGCATCCGCACCATTCTGGATTTGAACTGAAGAACCGTTTTTTTCCTGAATCCATTTTTCATAGCGGCTTTTAACCCAATTTTCGTTCAGCGGACTTACATAAAAATTCCCGAACTGCCTTAATCCCTCCACCACAAACTTGTAGTTCTCATCCGGCAAATCATTTTTCTGCTCTGCAACCGGTTCAGTATTCTGCTCAGCCTGAAAATTCGCGCCATTCTCTGAAATTTCTTTCTGCATATCAGCAGATTTTTGTGCCGCCGGATGATTTTCCTGAACTGAACCAGAAACCTTTTCCGCCTCAACAGGTGCATATTCAGTTTTTTCAGCGGAAACTTCTGTTTCAGCAGAAGGCGTTTCATGAGCTTCTTGAGAAACCTGCATAGAAACTGCCCTTTCCGCAGGAATTTCGTTCATGCGCTTTTCATATTTCGGGTCATTTTCATCTTTTGACTTTGAGAAAATCCGCTCAACATCAAGAAGAATGTAAAGGTGCTTGTTATTTTCAATGACTCCCGCAATATATTTTATGTTAATATCGGCAAAAAGCGGATGCGAAGGCTGAATTGAACTTTTCTGGATTCCGACAACTTTATCGATTTTGTCAACAATAACGCCGAAAGTCTGTTCATTCACTGTAAGAATCAGCAGGTTCTGAAGCTTTGCCTCCTCATCTTTTGTGTCGCGGATATTGAAAAAAATCCGCAAATCAAGAATCGGAATAATTTCACCGCGAAGATTGTAAACGCCGACAACAAACGGAAGCGTGTTCGGAACATACGTAAACTGACCGGCTTTTGCAATCTCCTTTACATACATAATATCGATTGCGTAATCTTTTCCAGAAATGGAAAAAGTCACCATTTTAAAATCAACAGTTTCCTGGACTTTCCGTTCGTCCAAAGTTTCCTGCTGAACCGCCGAAGCAAGATTCATATTGTCATCAGAAATTAAAATAGATTCAAGAGTCATACAAACCTCACTTGGAACCTGTCATTTTTGACTGGGCAGCCACGTCCATTTTTACGCTCAGCTCAAGAAGCTGGCTGACATCAATAATCAAGGAAACAGAACCGTCGCCCAAAATTGAAGCACCGGCAATTCCCGGTGAAGCTGTGTACTGATCTTTAAGCGGTTTGATTACAACATCTTCCTCGCCAATCAAAGAATCAACCATAACACCAACTTTTCTGTCCTTTGAGCCGACAATTACAATATTACAGTATTCACCGCCGGCACTTTCCTTTATTCCAAACAACCTTGAAAGTCTAAGCACGCTGATAACTTCATTCCGCAAATTCAAAACTTCGTAATTATCAATAGTTTTTATATCAGAATGAAGAATTCGCTGGCTTTCAATGACTGAGGCAATCGGGATTGAATAAA
This sequence comes from bacterium, assembly GCA_963599585.1. Lineage (GTDB taxonomy): Bacteria > Spirochaetota > Spirochaetia > Treponematales > Treponemataceae > Treponema_D. The sequence goes on along the minus strand of CAVBXG010000012.1, from coordinate 29,059 downwards.
TTTCCTTTCCTACGCGCACAAGAAGTCCCTGAATAATCGCAAGCGTAAGCGGAAGCCTTATGCTGAATGTAGTTCCTTTGCCTTTCTGTGAAGTAACGTTGACTGTTCCGTTCAACTTGTCAATCATCGTCTTTACAACATCAAGACCTACACCGCGGCCGGAAATCTTTGAAATTTTATCCGCAGTTGAAAATCCCGGCTCAAAAATAAGCTGGTGAATCTCGTTTTCAGAAAGAACTTTGTCCGGATGGATAATGCCTTTTTCTATTGCCTTCTGTCGGACTTTCGCGGCATCAATTCCCGCACCGTCATCAGAAATATCGATTATAATAAGATTTCCTTCGTTTGAAGCCTTTAACAAAACAGTTCCAGTTTCCGGTTTTCCAGCCGCAACGCGTTCTTCCGGAGTTTCAATTCCATGATCGCAGGAATTGCGCACACAATGCATAATCGGATCAAGCAAATCCTCAACAACTGCCTTGTCAAGCTCTGTGTCCTCACCTTCAATCACAAGATTGATTTTTTTGTTCAAGTCACGCTGCAAATCGCGGACAACACGCGGAAACCGGCTGAAAATCTGATTGATTTGAACCATTCGGATTTTCATTACGCCTTCCTGAAGTTCGCTGGCAATTCTGCCCAGATTTTGTGTTGAGGAACGCAGTTTTATGGAAAGAGACTTTAAATTCGTGTCATCATCGCCAGTTCCATCCGCAAGACCGCCCAAGGAACGGCTTATTTCAGAACGGACTTCGTTAATCGTTTTTCCGTGCTGCATATCCTCAAGATACGTCGGAAGCATTTCCATGAACTGATGCATTTTTTCCCGGTGCAAAATCTCTTTTGTATGAAAATCAACCAGCGCAGCTGTAAGGTTTGCCGAAAGCTGATTGAACGACGCTTTTGTTATTACAATTTCACTTACAAGATTCAAAAGATAATCAACGCGTTTTGAGTCAACGCGCAAAACTGAATTCTGCTGGTTCGCGGCAGAAGATTTTGCAGGCGCAACAGTTTTTGCGGCAGCCGGTTGTTTTTTTTCTTCATTTTTCTGGGCTTGCGGCTCAGGAGAAACTGCCTTAGGTTCATCCGGCTCAGCGTTTTTTTCCGCAGTCTCAGGTTCTGCCTTTTCCGGCACAGCGGAAGATTTTTCTTCGGGAACAGGATTTCCATTGTTTCCCGCAACTGGACCTGTAATCTCCTGGGCATCAGTGGCAACTGTAACATCGCCAAGGAACGCCACATCTTCAATTTTATCAGCAGTTGAATCAGACGCTAAATAATAGTAGACACATTCATAAAATTCATCTTCGTAAAGTGCGTCAAAATCAGGAACTGTTTTCAGGACGCTTCCAAGTGCCTTCAATGCGGCAAAAACCTGGATTCCGCCAACAGAATTCATAGGATTATTTTCATCAAATTTTACTGCGACACGCCAAACTTTCTGTTTTCCTTCGCAGGCATTTTTTAGTTCCTCAAACTCTTCTTCTGAAAGCGGAGGATAATTGAATGGATTAGCCGGATTTACAGCCGGTGCGGAAGGAGCGGCAGGCGGCGCAACTTTTTCGAGTTTTGGACCAAATCCTGACGGCGGCGCGGAATGTTTTTTCTTTGAATCTTTTTTCGGAACATAGGATTCAAGTTTCGCGACAAGTTCCGAGACATCTTCCTCATAAACAGAACCATTCTGCCGCGCTTCAAGCATCGCCTTGATTACATCAATTGATGTAAGGAGAATATCTATTATATCTTCTGTAACCTGCAGTCTATCAGAACGGATTTCATCAAGAACGTCCTCTACTTTATGAGTAAATTCAGACAGTTCATTCATTTCAACTGTAGCCGAACCGCCTTTTAAAGTGTGAGCCGCGCGGAAAATCTCATCAACAGCCTCATGGTTTGAAGGATCGCTTTCAATCACCAAAATATTGCTTTCAAGAGTCTCAACCTGCTGTTCAGCTTCCGCAAAAAAATCTTTAAGTAATTCCTCGTTGTCAGGATCTAAATAATCACTCATACAAACAATTATATAACACTTTTTTAAGAATTCAAGTTAATTAGCCTGAATGTCAGGTTTTATTTTTAACAGTCCAAATGCCGATTTTTTTTGTTGAATTATAAATTGAATATATTGAATGGCGGAAAAAAATAAAAACTGCTGACAGTTCCCGAAATTCTTCTAATGTAATAGAAAAAAAATGCCGATAAACAGAAAGGAAAAATATTTTGGAGTTCATTATGACAAGCAGAAAAATAAAATTCTTAAACCTTGCGGCAGTTTTTTTTGTGCTGGGCACATCTTTGTTTGCGGAAGTTTTTTTCAGCGGTTTTACAGGATTAAAGACAGATTTCGGTTCTTCAAGCGACAGCTCTTTTGACCCTGAATTGAAATTCCAGTCGTTTTTTTCAGGACAGTTCAGTTTTTCAGAAAATATTTTTGCGCACGCAGAATTTTCGCTTGCAACAAATGACCTTATTGAAAATTCAATTTTTGACGAAACTCCAGGAACTTTCAAGATTGACGAGCTTTCAATCATTTTCAGAAGACAACTTTTTGACGCCACAAATTATTTAAGTTTTTTCTGCGGAACTTACGAACCGATTGGCTCGGATATTTTTCTTAGACGGCAGTTTGGAATTCAGCCGATTGCCTCAAAAATCACGGAAGGATGGCTTGGGCTTTCAGGCTCTGTAATTTACCCGACGTTTGGTGTCGGCGGTTCAGACATAATTCATTTTAATGCGCAGCCGCTTGCGTTCGGACTTTATATCTACGTGAACCACGAGCTTGACGACAGCTACTGCTTTAACTCTGACTTAAGATTTGCCGGCGTTTACAGATTTTTCACGTTTGATTTTGCAGGTGGAATCGGAATGCCTTTAAAAAGAAACGAAAATCAGGACGCTTTTGTTATAATTGACACGCTTTACTGGCGCGCCGGAATAAATATGCTGCTCGGAAACAGCTACACAACCTCACTTTTTATGCAGGCTGGAGTTTCTGACATTGAATTTACAAAAGACGACAGCTACCCAAAAATTGATGAAAATGCGGCTTACCTTCTTTTTGAGCCTCGGTTCAGAACCGAAAAATTCCAGCTTCATCTTACGGTTTTCAGCCTTCCGCAGGACACTGTTGATGATTTTATCTTTATTAATGACACATTTGGCGCAAACATCAACGTCTTTACAGATAATCTTTACATAAAAAACAAGATGTTTGTGTTTGGAATAAATGGCGCGCTTTCATTCCCGGAAAAGAATTTCAGAGATTTAATAGAGCACACGGGCGACCTTTTTAAAGATGACTACAATATCCTTATAGCTCCATACATTTCCACAAATTTCTACAACGGAACCATCCACGGAATGCTGCAGGTCAAAATAACCGACATGATAGACGGAAATTTTGGCTCTGCGCTAAAATTGAATATCGGTTACAAAACCCAGTTCTAGGTGAAACTAAAATTCAAGTTTAGAAAGCCGTTCGCAGGCTTCGTTCACATCATTCTGGTGTCCGAACGAGCTGAAACGGATAAAACTTTCGCCGCTTGGACCAAATCCTGAGCCTGGAGTTGTTACAATGTGGCATTTGTCCAGAATTGTGTCAAAAACATCCCAGCTTTTTTTGCCAGGAAATTTTGCCCAGACGTAAGGACTGTTTCCAGTTGAATAAATTTCAACACCAATCTTCTTGAAGTTTTCGCCTTTTAAAGTTTCTTCAATTTTCTTTGCGTTAACAAGATAGTAATCAATCACATCTTTCATCGCCTTGATTCCTTCCGGTTCAAGACAAGCGAGACCACCAGCCTGAGCGACATTAGAAGCTCCGTTGAACAAAGTTGTCATAACGCGGTTCCAGTCTTTGTTCACGCTTGTTCCGTCAGCAAATTTAAGTTCATTCGGCACGATTGACCAGCCAAGGCGAACGCCGGTAAAACCAGCCGGCTTTGAGAAGGAATTTATTTCGATTGCGCAGGTGCGGCTTCCTTCAATCTCGAAAATTGTCTTTGGAAGATTTTCATCGCGGATAAATTCGCGGTATGCGGCGTCATAAATAATAATGCAGCCATTCTCATTCGCAAAATCAACGAGTTTCTTCAAATCTTCTTTTGTTGCGCAAGCACCAGTCGGATTGTTCGGAGAACAGAAATAAATCAGACTGTCCTTTTTGATTTTTGAAAGATCCGGGAAAAAGTTGTTTTCTGGAACGCAAGGCATATAAGTTACGCCTTTGTAGCCTTTTCCAGTATTTTTTCCGGCAGCGCCAATAATTACAGAACCGTCAACATAAACAGGATAAGAAGGATCCTGGACTGCAACTTTTACTTTTGAGCCGAACAAAGTCTGAATCCGGGCAATATCGCATTTTGCACCATCAGAGATAAAAACCTCATCTGGAGTTGCCATTCCTTTGTACCATACTTCCGCAATTTTTGCGCGCAAAGCAGAATTTCCCTGCTCATCACCATAACCAGAATAACCTTCCGCAGTGGAAAGCGCCATTGAATAGTCAGCCATCGCTTTTGCAATGAATTCCGGGAGCGGTTCAGTTGTGTTTCCTATGCTAAGACTGATGATTTTCGCATCTTTATTTTTTTCCTGATACTCGCGGCGGCGGCGAGCTACTTCCGGGAACAAATATCCCGCAGTTAAATTTTTAAAGCCTGAATTTCTTTTAATCATAATGATATTATTTTAATAATTGTGTTTTTTTTTGTAAACAGCAACAAGAAATATCGAGAAATATTTGACAAATCGCATTATCTGACAGAAAATTAAGAATCATGTTTTTAGGAGCAAAAAATGGCTAAAAAAGGAAAAGACTATTTTGGAGCAGGACGATTTATCAGCGTGATTCTTGCAATTATTCCGGTAACTTCATGGATTTGCGGTTTTGTAACACGTTTCCAGGAAAAGAAATTTGTCGCTGGAATTTTGCGTCTTTTTTTGGGATGGAACATTATCTGGTTCCTTGATTTGATTCTTATGATTTTCAAGGGAAAAATCCTAAGAATTATCAACTTCTAAAAAAAACAGCCACAGCTATGAATGATATTCAAAACTGTGGCTATTTTTATGCACAAAAAGAACTGGTTTTACGAAAGTCTAAAGTCTGCTTTTGATTTCCGCAATAAATTCCCAGCTGTTCAGGATTTTTTTTGCCGGTGGATTTGCAAGAGCAGCAAGGTCGCCTGTCATAAGTCCATCCTCAATTGTTGAAAGAGTGGCTTTTTCGAGTTTTTCAGAAAATTCAACCAAACCTTTTGTTCCGTCAAGCTCGCCGCGTTTTTTGAGCGCGCCAGTCCACGCAAAAATTGTCGCAACCGGATTTGTGGAAGTTTTTTCGCCCTTAAGATAGCGGTAATAATGCTTCTGAACAGTTCCGTGGCTCGCCTCATATTCAAACTGACCGTTTGGAGAAACAAGAACGCTTGTCATCATCGCAAGGCTTCCGCACGCAGACGCAATCATATCGCTCATAACATCGCCATCGTAGTTTTTGCATGCCCAAAGGAAACCGCCCTTTGACTTCATCACGCGGGCAACAGCATCGTCAATCAATGTGTAGAAATATTCAATTCCTGCCTTTTCAAATTTTTCCTTGAATTCCTCGTCATAAATTCTCTGGAAAATCGCCTTGAAATTTCCGTCGTAGATTTTTGAAATTGTGTCTTTTGTGCCAAGCCATACGCTGATTTTCTGGTCAAGACCGTAATTAAAGCAGCAGCGCGCAAAACTTTCAATAGAAGCGTCAAGATTGTGGATTCCCTGAATGATTCCTGGACCTTTCATAACCTGAATTGTCTTTTTTATTTCTGTGCCGTCCTCACCGTGGAAAACAAGCTCGGCTGTTCCAGCGCAAGGAGTTTTTATCTCGCAGTTTTTATATACATCACCGTAGCCGTGGCGGCCAAGAACGATTGGTTTCTCCCAGGATTTTACGTTGCACGCGATGTTCTTTACAAAAATCGGGGCGCGGAAAATTGTTCCGTCAAGCTCGCCGCGCAGAATTCCGTTCGGGGAAGGAGTAAGTTTCTTCAGCTTATATTCTTCCATTCTTGCCGCGTTAGAAGTTATTGTAGCGCATTTTACGCCAACGCCAAGCCGCCTGATTGCTTCCGCCGCTTCATAAGTTATTTTGTCGTCTGAATCATCACGGCTTTTAAGGCCAAGATCAAAGTATTCAGTTTTCAAATCGATATAAGGCAAAAGAAGCTCGTCCTTTATAACCTTCCACAATACACGTGTCATTTCGTCGCCATCGAGCTCTGCGATAGCATTTTTCATCTGAATTTTAGCCATACAAAAATTATACAGAATTAAATGATTTTATGCGATATTCTGTGCGATTTTTATTCCAAAAGACCGCCGAATTTTATGTCATTCTGCTGGCAAAAAGAAATATAACGCTGACTGTCGTTGCTTTCTGTAAAACCGGTAACGTAAAGTTCCGAATGAAATTTGTTCAACGCAGAAATTTTCTCCGCCGGAACAACATCGAACGCATGGCGCGTAACTCCATCGCGGGAATCCACAACTTTTATGTTTTCCCCGGCAGCCTCTTTTATCTCATCCGACATGTTCAAAAAATGAGTGCAGGCCAAAACAATAACATCGCAACCGTTTTCCTTAAAAAAATCGCAGGCAGGCTTAGCCACAGACACACGTTCCGCATGGGTTGAATAATAATATTTGTGCTCGATAAAACTTATCAGCTCTGGCGCGCCCAAAGAAAAAACCTTACAGTCGCCGGCAAAATCTGAAATCAGTTTTTTTGTGTAAGGATGATTTACAGTCGCATTTGTTGCAAGAAGTCCAATTTTCTTTGTCTTTGTGATTTTTGCGGCAGGTTTTATCGCAGGAACTGTTCCAATGAACGGAGTTTCTGGAAATCTTTTTCTGAGTTCATCCAGTGCCGAGACAGAAATTGTATTGCACGCAACAACTATTGCATCAGGATTCCATTTTTCAATTATCTTTTTTACGCAGCCAGTTGATTTTTCAATTATTTGTCCGCGGGATTTTTCGCCATAAGGAAAATTTTTTGTGTCGCCAACATAAACGCAAGTAGCATCCGGTTTTTCAGTCTTTAAATATTTTAAATACGGAAGTCCGCCTGTTCCTGAATCAAGAAATGCAAAATTTACGCTCATAACAAGAATAATAAAGATTTGACTAAACAATCGCAATGGTTTAACATTTTTTTATGTTTTCAATGAACAAATGCCTTGTAAGAGCCTGCCACCACATTGCGGTTTCCACTTTTAATGAAGCAGGCGAAATCACAGAAGAAAAAAACTACTGCATTGACCACTCGCCGAATCCGGGAAAAGTCCATCAGGATGTGATAAACTACATAAACACGCACGAGAAAATTGTCGGGCTCTGCGCAAACGGCCTTACTTTTGCGAACATGGATTTTTCAGGAAAAAGATTTTACGGCTGCAATTTCCAGCGCTGCACTTTTACAAACGTCCACTCAAAAGGTCTTAGAAGCCGCATGAGCATTTTTGATTTTGCGGTTTTCACGGACTGCAATATAATAGAAAGCAACATTCATTTTACGTCTTTTGCAGGATGCACTTTTTCCAGAACGCTTTTCACGGCCAGCGAACTTCTTCAGAACAACTACAACGGAATCAACGCAGTCCAGTCCTCATTCGATGATTCAGATTTGTACAATTCACGCTTCATCAATTCAACGCTTGTAAACATTTCGTTCCGAAACTGCAACATAAAGAAAGTTCTGTTCCATGGAATCAAGCAGGAAAACGTTTCTTTCAAAATGTCGAATACGCGCGAGGCTGTTTTTGATTCAGGAGGAAGCGAACTTTCCAAGGATATTGCGAATTCCACCGGAAAATCTGATATTGGAGACGTTTTATGAAAATTTATTTTCACCTGAATACCGGCGGATTTTCCAACACTTACATAATCGCAAATGAAAAAACAAACGAGGCGATTTTAATCGATCCGGGAAAACTTACAGAAGAAATAATAAAAAGAATCGAGGACAACAATCTAAAACTTGTGGCGGTTCTTGTCACTCACAACCACAACAGTCATGTCCACGGGCTGAAAACTCTTTTAAAAATCTATACGCCAAGAATTTTCGGCGCGGATCTTGAGCTTAACGGAGACAAGACAAACGTGATAACCGGGGACGGCACTTTGCATCTTGCAGGGCTTCTGGTCCGTTACATGAATCTTCCGGGACATTCCTCTGACTCAATGGCTTACCAGATTGGAAACGCAATTTTTACAGGAGATGCGATTTTCGCCGGAAAACTTGGCTCAACAAATTCAAGCTACTCAAAACATCTTTTACGGCGCAATGTTGAGGAAAAAATTCTTTCCCAGCAGGAAAACACAATCCTTCTTCCAGGGCACGGACCGCCAACAACAATCGGCGCGGAACAGGAATTCAACTCAGACTTGAAGTAAGATTTTTTAACATGAATGTCAAGTTTCCCTCAGATTTCGTAAATTGAATGGGCGGAATAAAAAAAATCCAGCGGATTTCAGTTTCTTGTAATCAGCGAAACCCTGCCGCTCGCAAGAGCCCAGTTATCGGACGCATAAGAATCAAGAACCCGGCACGCATCCTCAAAAGTCTGAGCTTGAGTATTTTTTACCCAGTCGCAAAGTTCCTTTTGGTAAGCCATTACAGAACCACGGTTTGCAACATGAATAAAATACTCCGCGACAGAACCAAGCGGCTGCTGCATAAGATAAGCCATAAATTCATTCTGCATAAGATATTCATCGTTCTGGTCGTACCCCAAGCCTTTCTGGCTAGCCCAGTAACCTTTCATAAAAGCCATCGTGTTTGAATCAACTGTGTAGTAAACCGCGGCAACCGCATTCCGGAAATTCTCATCAGTAAAAAATATTCCGTGCCAAGCCTCGTGTGCCGTAAGCGAACGCCGCAGATAAGCCGGAGATTCGCGCGAAATTGAAATCACCGTCCCTTTCCCCGCGCGATAAGAGCCTGAATCTGGAACAATAACACCGTTTTTTATCAGAATTTCCTTTAAAATATTTTCTTTCTGGGAGATTTTAAAGTTCTGTTTTTCACAAGCCGCAAAAAACGAGGCAAGACTTTCCGCGCTGTAATCGTGGGCATTGTAACCGTGCATATCGCCAAGCTCCGAATCTGTAAGAAGTTTGCCGCGGAAACCGGCCTTTTCAACAAAATATGCAAGCCGCCTGAAAAACTGGTCCTGAACTGAATAATTCAACGTGTCAAAAAACAAAATTCCCGGAAAAATATTCCATTCGTAAACTTCATAATCTTTTGTGCGCCAAGTTGAATTTCTGCTGGAAAGCACAAGCCCCAAATCTGTTTTCAGCGGAACAAGAACCTTGTCTGGCTCAGCCGGAAGCAAATTCGGTTCATTTGTTGTCATCAGAAGTTTTGAGACGCGCGAAGTATTTTCTGTAATCTCATAATAACTGAACGGAGCAAGCAGCGTTGAAGCCTGAATCTCATTTTCATCTTTACCGGGAAAAATCCTCACCGTAAAAATGTCTCCTCCGGCATTTATTTTTACAGAATTTGAATTTTCAGCGGAATTTCCATTTTGAGTCGGCGCAAAACCAAGCTCGATTTTTGGCATAACTGAATAGCGTGTATTTTCAACAGGAAAAACCTGCGTGCAGCCAGAAAAATCAAAAGAATCAGGATTTTTTGAAAAACTTCCGCCGTTGCTGGAAACTCCATAAAACGGAATTTCCTTTGAGCAGTCAAAACCGACTTTCGCCTTCTCAACAAGAAAATCCACAATCCGCACCGGATAATCTGAATAAATTACAAAACCGCAAGGCAACTCGTCTGTTCCAAGATTTTTTTCAACCGCAAATCCGTTGTCAAAATACGAAAAACCTTTCGCGTCTTTTATAAAATTCCTTAAGTCGCAGCCCGAAAAAATACGTTTTTCAGAAGGAACAAACTTTCCTTTTTCCGTAAAATCGTTTTTGTTCAAAAAACCAAAATAAAACAGTTTTTCACTTGCGGTTGCCGCCTGAAATTTTGCGCCTTTCACATTTTTTACGCCAATACGGACAGAAACTCCAACCGAGCCATTTTTTTTGTAATAATCTGAAAAAATTTTCTGCCCGTCCGAAGTGAATTTATAATAAGCAAAGCCTGATTTTGAAATTTTCCCGGAAGACGCATTTTTGTTCAAGGCGCGCAATTTTTCAGAAGAGACAGAATCTCCTTCAAAAAAAAGCGCAGATTTTGAATACATATTCGCCGCAAATTTTCCAAAAAGAACAATCAAGTCAAAAAGAATGAATAAAAAAATCCCGCCGACAATAATTTTTTGTTTACGTTCCAATTTTATTTTCATAACAAGATACTACAATTTTTTTTTCAAAAATACTATATTTTATTTATGACAAAGGTTATCCGCCTGCACAAAGATGATGAAATTTTATTTATAAGAGAGCAAAAACGAATTTTGCGGGATTTTAATTCATCGGAAAAAGAAAATATCGCGTTTCCGTTTTTTCCGCTGCTTGTTGAACTGAAAAACGATTATTTTGAAGAAAAAACTGTTCCAGAACTAAAGAAAATCTTTTGCTCAGTGCTGATTGAAAAAGCCGTTTTTTCCGGAAACCAGATTTTTTGCCCGGTAAAAATAAAAATGAACGACGGCTCTGAATTTGCAGAGAAACTTTTGCTCGGAACGCTCAAAAAATTTCCGGAAGAGAAATCCTTCAACGCAGAAAAATGCCTTTCAAAAAATTTAAGAATTTTTCAAATCGCGGAAGAAAAAAAATCAGGAATCCAGACTGAACTGTGGAATCCGCAGTGGGTAAAATGCAGATAAAATAAATTAATATCGAGTTTTATTCTTTGTGAAAGAACGCTTCCAGCGGATTTTCAATTTATTCCAGACGGTTGTGCTCGCGCTACGCTTGTATCACTTTGGGTTGCCTTGCAACTTTTATTAGTTGAATCGCACAAAGTCTTCATAAATTAAAAATCCGCTTACGCTTATATTCAACTTTCTAAAAAACTCGATATTCAAGCTATATTTTATCCATCACAAACCGCAATGGACATTTTTTTTATCTCATTATCTCCTCGCCGCGGTCCATTGCGGTTAGGCCAGTTTTTACGTATTCAAGGATTCCGAATGGTTCTAGCAGGCGGATAAGGCTTTCGATTTTTTCTTCACTGCCTGTGGCCTCTACAATGACGCTGTCTGGAGCAACGTCAATAATATGCGCGCGGTAAATATCGCAGGTTCCGATGATGATTGCGCGTTTTTCGCCCGGAGCCTTTACTTTTATCAAAGCCATTTCACGCTGGGTTGTCTTGACTTTTTCGCATTTTTTAATGGAAATCACTTCAACAAGTTTTGAAAGCTGCTTTTCAATCTGCTCAAGAATATATGAGTCGCCGTTCACAACAATTGTCATGCGGGACTGACCTGGATTTCCTGTTTCGCAGACCGTCAAAGAATCAATGTTGTAACCGCGTCGGCTGAACAAGCCTGAAACTCGGCTCAAAACACCAGCATGATTTTCCACAAGTACACTCAACACGAATTTTTCCATTTTTATCTCCTCTTGAACAATATTATATGCTGTTTCCGGCTTCGGAATAAACGCCCAAAAGACGGACTTCCTCCGCGGAATTCCTTAATTCTACCATAAAATTCTGGATATAGTTTTCATTTTGCAGAATTTCTTCCCGAATTTCAACATCCGTGTAAAACCAGTAATGCCACGGCTGACCTGCAATCGGGCGGCTTTCAAGGCGCGTAAAACTCAACTTATGCTTCTTGAAGATTTCCAGAACATTGCACAATGCGCCAGTTTCGTTCGGCGTGCAGAAAACAAAAGAAGCCATGTTCGGTGTTTTTCCGTTCGCCTTCACCTTCTTTTCAATATGGTTTGCCGCAATAACAACAAATCTTGTGTAATCCCGCGGGTCATCCTGAATATCCTCGCGGAGAATTTCAAGGTTATAATATTTTGCCGTAACCGAGCTTGCAATCGCCGCGGAATCATTTGTGTCTGACTCAGAGACCATTTTTGCGGCGTTTGCAGTTGATGAAGCCGAGATTTTCTCCCATTTTCTGTCTTCAATCAGTTTTGAACACTGGGCAAAACCCTGAGGATGCGAATAAACGCGTTTTATTGAATCAAAATCCGTGCCTTTTTTCGCCAAAAGCGCATGCTGAATCCGCAAGTACAATGCGCCTACAATCGAGACATCTTCAAAAGCAACAAGATTATCGTAATTGTCGTAAACTGAACCGCCAAGTGAATTTTCAATCGGAATCATTCCGTAATCCGCCTGACCGTTCACAACAGCCTTAAAGACTTCCCGGAATGAAGCAACCGGCTTTGCCTCAATCGCACCATCAAAATAACGATTAACTGCCTGTTCCGCATAAGTTCCGCGGATTCCGTTGTATGCGCAGACAGGTTTCGCATTTTTTTCAAGCTGATTTTTATTCTGAAACGAAGAGATTTCACCGCGGATATGCACAACCGATTTTTCAATTACCGGCGCAAACGCCTCAATATCGTGCATCAATTTGTCAAACATTGAAGGAAGCAAAGCCTGCTGACCGTCGCTGAACGCTTTTTCCGGATTATCGTGAACTTCCACGCTGATTCCGTCCGCACCAGAAGCAACCGCCGCAAGAGCCATCGGAGCAATTTTATCGCAAAGCCCGACCGCATTAGCCGGATCAACAATAATCGGAAGATGAGTCATTCCTCGCAGAACAGGAACGGCAGAAAGATCCAGCGTATTTCTTGTTGCTTTTTCATACGTCCTGATTCCGCGCTCGCACAAAATAACATCCGCAGAACCTTCCGAAAGAAGATATTCCGCAGACATCAAAAGCTCTTCCAAAGTTGCGCACATTCCGCGCTCCAGAATAACAGGAAGCCGGGATTTTCCAGCCGCTTTAAGCAAATCGTAGTTCTGCATATTGACAGAACCAATCAAAAGACAGTCAACACCATGCTTTTTCATTATTTTTATCTGCTCTGCGGACATTATTTCTGAAACAACAGGAAGCCCGAATTTTTCCCCGGCAGATTTTAGGATTTTCACACCTTCCTCGCCAAGACCTTGAAAAGCGTAAGGACTTGTGCGCGGCTTAAAAGTTCCGCCCTTTAAAATACAAGCCCCGCTCTGCTGAACAGATTTTGCAATCTCAAACATCCGCTCCGGATTTTCAACCATCGAAGGACCTGCAACAGCCACAATCCTCTGACCGCCAATCCTGATTTTCTGCCCCAGCCGGTTATTAAGCTCAACAATCGTGTTTTCAGGCTTAAATTCTCGGCTCGCCATTTTGTACGGTTTTGAAATCGGAATAACTTTTTCAACGCCAGGCAAAAGCCCAACTTCATCAGGGGCAATTACAAGCTGACCTACAGCCGCAATGATTGACTGTTCCTCGCCATCGACCTCATTTATCTTAAAGTCTTTGTCGCACAAAAATGATTTTATGCGTTTTTTATCTTCATCTGAAATATCGTGCCTAAGAACAATAACCACTGCAAGCCTCTAAAAATTAGTCTTCGCTTGAAAGATTGAACGAAACTGTCCGCATTATGTCGCCAAAAACACCTGCGGCAGTTACGCCGGCACCAGCTCCATATCCGCGGACTGTAAGAGGAATCGGCTTGTAGCGTTCTGTATAGAATACAAATGCGTTTTCTCCGCCTTTTACGCTGTACAATGGATTTCCTGGACCAACTTCCATCATTCCGACAGAAACTTTTCCATCTTTTATAGTCGCGCCCATTCTTAGAACTTTATTTTCTTTTTTGAGTTCAGCAATTTTATTCGCAAAATATTCATCAACTTCCGGGAGTTTCTTCAAGAATTCATCAACTGTTCCAGACGGATCAAAAGAATCCGGGAAAACCTTGTACATTGTGATGTCCTCAAGTTCAATCTCGTAGCCAGACTCACGCGCAATAATAAGACCTTTTCTTGCCACATCCATTCCATTCAAGTCGTCTCGCGGATCAGGCTCAGTGTAGCGCAGTTCCTTTGCTTCCATAACAGCCTTGCTGAACGGAACTCCTTCATCAAGTTTTCCAAAAATATAAGAAAGAGAACCGGACATAATTCCGTTGAAACTTTCAAGTTTGTCGCCCGACTTATAAAGATTCTGCAAAGTATCGATAATCGGAAGTCCCGCGCCAACATTTGTCTCATAAAGGAATCGGCAATGATGTTTGTTCGCAACGCTCCGCAAATCCTTGTAGAACTGCATGCTCATTGAGTTTGCGCGCTTGTTCGGGGTTGCAATCGACATTCCTGCGCCAAGAATATCAAGGTAACGCTCCGGCAAATCGTAGGAAGCTGTGCAGTCAACAAAAACAGGATTCAAAGGCTTTGTATCTTTTACAAATTTTATAATATCATCAACATTTGAAGGACCGAACTTATACATAGGATTTTTCATATCTTTGCGCCAGTCAGAAAGATCAAGTCCGTTCTCGTTCAAGTTCATTCCATCAATTGTTGTAATAGCAATAACTTTGATGTCAATTTTTTGCTTCAAAAGTTTTTCGTGCTGCTGGTAAATCTGGTCAATCATTGTGCCGCCGATAGTTCCTGCGCCAAACGCAAAGACTTCTATTGTCTGGCAAGTGTTGAAGAAGAACTGGTGCACCGCCTTTACAGCCTTGTCCGCAAACTTTCCGTTTATTACCGCCGAAATGCAGCGTTCAGAAGACCCCTGAGCCAAAGCTTTAATATTTATGTCCTGGGATGCAAGCGCATTTGTAAAGTTCGAGGCAACACCGCGGTTACGGATCATTCCGTCACCAACAACGGAAACAATCGCGCATTCAGTTTTTACGCCGATTTCATCAATGATTTTTTCCCGGATTTCAAGCTCAAATTCCTTGGAAAGCGCGTCACGGACTGCATCAGCCTCGGAATCGCGCACGCAGAAAGAAATTGTGTATTCAGAAGAAGACTGTGTAATAAGAAGAACTGAAATTCCAGCCGCAGAGACAGTGTTGAAAATTCTTCCCGCCATTCCAGAACGACCGCGCATTCCTGAACCGCTTACAGAAATCATTGAGACTTTTTTCAGCGCAGAAATACCACAAATGGAAGATTTTGTGCGGCTTTCAAAAGGACCTTTTCCGATTCTTGTTCCGCGGGCGGCAGGATTAAGGCTGTTCAAACTCCATGCCTCAATACCTTTTGCCTGAAGCGGTGCCAATGTCTTTGGATGAAGAACCTTAGAGCCAAAGAAAGAAAGCTCCATCGCCTCCTCGTAAGTCATATCATCAACAAGAATCGCATCGTGAACAACGCGCGGGTCAGCGGTGAAAACTCCATCAACATCCGTCCAGAATTCAACGCGCTTAACGCCAAGCGAAGCCCCAAGGATCGCGGCTGAAAAATCCGAGCCGTTTCTTCCAAGAAGTCCCATAACAGGATTTGAGCCAGTTCCTTTTGTCCAAGAACATACAAATCCCGGAAAAAGCAGAATCCGTGTCTGGCTCTTGTTTTCGCCGTCGCGGTAAGGAAGGCAAGCCTCCGCAGTTTTTACGTAGTCAGCCTCGCCTTCTTTCTGGTTTCCTGTTGTATAAATAAATTTCCTTGAATCAAGGAAAATAACGCTCTGTTTTTTTGCACGGAGAACCGCTTCCATAATCGGTGCGGAAAGAAGCTCGCCCATTCCCATAATCCGGCAGTAAACTGTATCAGGACATTCCGCAAAAGACGCAACGCCGGCAAGAAGTTTTTCAAGCTCCTCAAAACGCGGCTCAATAAACTGCATAACTTTTTCAGCATCAAATCCGTCGCATTTAGACTGAAGCTCAAGACAAATTTCCTCGTGAGTTTTTTTAAGGTCTGACACAAAAGTGCCAGTGGTGCCTGATACATTTGAATCAATTGCAGCCTGAAGAGTATTTGAAACCCCGGCAACAGCAGAAACTACAACGCTAAGCCTATCCTTTTTTGCGCGTCCGATGATAATTTCTGCAGAAGCAAGAATGCGGCGGGCATTGCCCATTGAAGTACCGCCAAATTTTAATGTAAGCATAAAAACACCATTCCTTAAATAATCGATTTATGTAACATTCTATAAAATTGACACATAAATTACAATTAGAAAAAAATCATTCAAAATGTCAAATTGACAGTATAAGCCTAGAGTGTTAAAATGTTTTCTACTATATATTTATTCTCAAATCATTTAAGGATTTAAAAATGAAAAGAAGTGTTTACACAATCGGCTCACTCATCATTTTGTTGATTGCAGCTTTTATCTTTGTTCTTGTTCCTATTTTCCAGGGCGGAAAGATGGGAAAAAGACTTCCAGTTTTTGGAAAATATGATGGAACAGAAATCAGATACGAGCAGGATACAGATTTTTACAATTATGTTGCCCGCTATGCTGAATACTACAAAAATCAGGGAATTGAAATTAAAGATTCAGCGCAGTTTTATCTATTTAACTATGCTTTTAATGCAACTGTAACAGAACTCGCATACAAAAAAGCTGTCGCAAAAGCCGGCTACAAAGTTCCAGAGACAGCAATTAACCGCGCTATAAAACCATATTTTACAGATGACAACGGAAATTTCTCGCAGAAACTTTATAATATTTCTGTAAGCAACAATTCAGACAGCGTCGCTTCGCTCAGAAATCAGATTGCTTCAACGCTAACAACAAGCCGCTACGCAGAAGATTCTTTTGGCGGACAGACAGCACTTGGAAACGGAACTCTCTACGGATTAAAGACTTCCGGCGCAGAAGCAGACTTCATCCACGAAATGGGAAACGGACAGCGTTCGTTCAACATGGCTGTATTCAATATGGCCGACTATCCAGATTCTGAAAAAATCGCATTTGGAAAAGCAAACGCTGAAAAATTCGTAAAATATGATTTTTCTGTAATCACAGTTTCTGACAAGGCAAAAGCCGCTTCGATTCTTAAGCGAATAAATGAAAACGCAATAACTTTTGAGGACGCAGTAAACGAATCCCAGAAGATTTATTCAAACGACAGCGGAAAAATCAACAGTAAATATCATTATCAGATTGAAAAATTCCTTAAACAGCCAGCTGACATGGAAAAACTTGCCGCACTTGAAGAAGGCGCGGTAAGCGAACCATTGCAGACTTCTGTGGGATATTCAATTTTCAAGGCTGACTCCGCAAAAGCTGAACCAGACTTTTCAGACAACACAACTGTAAGAACTGTATACAATTATCTCACAGCAAACGAATTCAGCCACATCGAAGACTACTACAAGGAAACAGCAAAGGCTTTCTCTTCTGCGGCGAAAACCCGCGGATTCAACGCGGCTGTAAATCAGTACAACGCAAAAAAAGTTTCTGTTCCAGAATTCGCATTGAATTACGGCGGACTTTCTGTAATGGCAAAACTGGATACAACTTTGGACGGACTTTCTGGCGCAGACACAAACAAGAATTTCCTGACTTCAGTTTTCTCTCTCAAAGACGGAGAACTTTCTGAGCCAATCACAAACGGAAACAATATTCTTGTTCTTCAGGTTGCAAAGAGCAATGTTGCGGCTCAAGAACCAATTCCTGCGGAAGCGTTGAACGATGAGCTCACAAACTATGATGTAACTTCTGCACAGAGCGCGTTGCTTTCAAGTCCAAAACTTGTGAACAATGTTCAGGAAGTTTTCTACAAATATTTTATGACAAATAACTAAGCAGGAGTTTTCTTGCATTTAGAATCCGAAAACAAGCCCTGCCTGGTAAAAACTGAGCAGGGCTTTTCTGTTAGCTACAAAAATATTTTTCTTTACTCAAAGTACAATCCCGCGCGGAATATTCTTTCTATCATTGAAAAAATGGAAATTCTTCCGGGAACTATTGTTTTATGTTTTTCCCCAGTCTTGAGCTACGGACTTGAGCGGCTTGCACAAAAACTTCCTGAAAACTGCATAATGCTTGGAATTGAAGCTGACGCAGAACTGCACAGACTTTCAGAATCCGAATCAGAAAATCTTGAATGTAAAAAAAACAATATTTATAAGCTGGTTCCGCAAAAAGAATTGATTGAACTTCCTGAAAAACTGGAAAAATTGAGTAAAACCGGAAAATTCCGGCGCGTCATCTACATTGAATTTTCAGGCGGTTTTTCTTTAAACAAGGAATTCTACATTCAATTTTTTGAAGCGTGCAGAAATTCCGTAAGCCAGTTCTGGAAAAACCACGTTACGCTTGTAAAATTCGGAAGAAAATACTGCGCGAACCTTTTTAAGAACATCCGCCTCATTCCAAGGAGCATTGAAAAAATAAAGGTTTCAAAAAAAATCATTGTGGTCGGCGCAGGCGAAAGTTCCGTTGAAACGCTAAAAAAAATCATCAGAAACCGAAACGATTTTTTTATTATTGCGGTTGATGCGGCATTAAAAACGCTGAAAGCATTAAAAATCAGTCCGGATGCCGCCGTCTGTGAGGAAGCCCAGTCCATTATCGCAAGGGCATTCACCGGCTGCAGAAAAAATTTCCGCTATTTTTTTGTGAGCACAACGGCAACAAACACAGTTGCAAGAATAAATCCCGAAAAAAATATTTTTTACACGCCGCTTTTTACTGACGCAGGATTTTTAAAGGAACTTGAAGGCGAAGGAATCTTGAAATCCGTCCAGCAGCCGCTCGGCTCAGTCGGATTAAGCGCAACTCAAATCGCCCTGAACATACGCAAAGATGAAAACATTCCGGTTTTTGTTACAGGGCTGGATTTTTCATATTCAATTGGAAAAACGCACGCGACAAATTCATTTCATGACAGTGCGAGGCGGACTTCTTCAACAAAAATAAGAAGTTTTGAGAATTTTTCAGCTTCATTTGGAAATGACAGCACAAAATTCTTTGGAAAAGACGGAAATATATTGGTAACAACAACAGCCCTTTCTGGATACGCAAAATTATTCATATATAAATTCAGAGGAACAAAAAATCTTTTTGACGCAGGAAAAAGCGGAATGAACTTGGGTTTGCCGCAAAAATCTCCTGACGAAAACATTGAAAATTCCGCACAGAGCAAAAATCCAGCTGAAGAATTTTTTTACGCGGAAAACAGCGAAAAAATCAGCGCGAAAATAAAAACCTGGCTTGAAACTGAAAAAATCGCCCTTGATGAATTAAAATCAATTTTTACAGGAAAATCCAGGCTTTCTGAAAATGAACGCAACGAAAAAATCAGGGAACTTTTAAAGAACCACGAATATCTTTACCTTCATTTTCCAGACAGCTACAAACTGGATTTTTCCCAAAGTTTTTTGAACCGGATAAGAATCGAAATCGACTATTTTACAAAAATCATTGGTCTTCAGATTCTTTAAGAACCGCAAGGAACGCGCTCTGAGGAAGCTCAACATCGCCGAACATTTTCATGCGCTTTTTACCTTCCTTCTGTTTTTCAAGAAGTTTTCGTTTTCTGGTGATGTCGCCGCCATAACATTTTGCAAGAACATCTTTTCTGTACGCGCTGACAGTTTCCCGCGCAATAATCTGTCCTCCTATCGCGCCCTGGATTGCAACCTTAAACTGCTGATGGCTTATCTCATTCTTTAGACGCTCGCAGACTTTTCTTGCACGCTCAGGCGCACTCGGTTTATAGCAAAGGAACGAAAGCGCATCCACCGGCTTTGAGTTCAAAAGCATATCAACTTTTGCAAGTTCAGTAGGACGGTAGCCGATAACCTCGTAGTCAAAAGACGCGTAGCCGCGGCTGAAACTTTTCAGTTTATCATAGAAGTCAAAAAGAACTTCAGAAAGCGGCATTTCGTAAGTAAGCTCAACGCGCTTTTCATCAAGATACTGCATATTTGTCTGTTCACCGCGCTTCATCTTGCACAACTCCATAAGAGAACCCAAATATGTTGCCGGAGTTATAATGCTCGCCTTGATGTACGGTTCTTCCGCGGACTGGATTCTTCCCTGCGGATATTCGCTTGGATTGTCAACAAACATTTCCTCGCCGTTTGTAAGTTTTACCTTGTAGCGGACAGAAGGCGCGGTAAAAATAATTGCCTGATCGTAGTCTCGCTCCAGACGCTCCTGAATAATCTCAAGATGAAGAAGCCCCAAAAATCCGCAGCGGAAACCGTTTCCAAGCGCAATCGAGTTATCTTTTTCGTATACAAGACTTGCATCGTTCAGCTTTAATTTTTCAATGCTGCTCTTCAACTCCTCGTAGTCGTTTGAATCCATCGGATAAATCGAAGAATAGACAACCGGCTTTACTTCCTTAAAACCTGCAAGCGGTTCGGACGCAGGATTTGCCGAGCTTGTGATTGTATCGCCAACACTGATGTCCGAGACAGTTTTTATTCCAGAAATTATATAGCCAACATCACCAGCCTCAAGTTTTCCGGTTTCCTCGTAATCAACCTTAAAAATACCGCACTGCTCAACTTTATATTCAAGGCCGGTATTCATCATTTTGATGACATCGCCAGTCTTTAAAGTTCCCTCTTTTACACGCACATGAACAACAACTCCACGGTAAACATCGTAGTGACAGTCAAAAATCAAAGCCTGTAGCGGAGCGGACGGATTTCCTTGCGGCGCGGGAAAATAATTTACAATCGCCTCCAGAAGCTCATCAACGCCTTCACCGGTTTTTGCAGAAACAAGCTGAGTCTGGCTGTCATCCAACCCAAGTTCCTTGGAAATCTGCTCCCGGCACGCGTGAATGTCCGCGCTTGGCAAATCGATTTTATTTATAACCGGAACAATCGCAAGGTCGTGCTCCAAAGCCATGTACATATTTGAAACAGTCTGGCTTTCAACGCCCTGACTTGCATCAATCAGAAGCAACGCTCCTTCACAAGACGCAATCGCCCGGGAAACTTCATAAGAAAAGTCAACATGACCTGGAGTGTCAACAAAATTCAGTTCATAATCGTGTCCATCTTTCGCGTGATATGGAATTGTAACAGCCTGACTTTTTATTGTGATTCCGCGCTCACGCTCAATATCCATATTGTCAAGAATCTGGTTCGTCATCTTCCGTTCATCAATAATTTTTGACTTCTGAATAAGCCTGTCCGACAAGGTTGATTTACCATGATCAATGTGCGCAACAATACAGAAATTGCGCTTGTACTTCATTTCCATTTTTATTCCTTTTAAAAATAATAAGGGCTGTCCAAAGCTGAACCAATCCTGATTGTTATGTCAAGATAACCCTTTTTCTTTTTTCGTGTATTCATTGTTACAGAAATCGCATCATTTTCTTCACTGAATTCTACGTCAGTTATATGAACCGGGTCAAGCGCAGAAAAACCTGACTCATCCGCAACGCTGCCTTTTAGCACATCTGAAATTACAAAACGCCTTGAAGAAGTTGTTGAGTCCGGCAAAAGCTCCATTCCAAAAATCGGAACAAACGAAGTTGAAACCAAATCCGACTTGTAAATCTCGTAGCCAGGCTGCGCAGGTCGCTCCTCAAGATAAATATTAACAGAAAATTCCTTTCCGTCACGCGTGTAAGAAAAATTAACAATCGATTTTGCGCCAAAATTCCTAAGAACATCCTGCGCATTGTCAATTGAATAAATCCTGTTTCCATCAATTGAAGTAATCACATCGCCTTTTTTCAGTCCTGCCCTAAAAGCGACACCGCCCGGCATTACATACTGGATTTCAAGTCCTGCATTTTTTCCGGCTTCCTTGTAAGTATGTCCGTAACTTCCAATCCAGACATGGTTTCGTTTTCCGCCATAAAAAAGAAACGGAAGATCCTGGCGCAAATATTCAACAGGAATCGCAAAATTCAGTCCCTGATACTGCATGATTCCAGCAAAAACAATGGCCTGAACCCGCATCTGCTCGTCAATCAAAGGTCCGCCAGAATTTCCAGAATTAACAGCCGTGTCAATCTGAAGGACATTCCCGGTTGTAAAAAGTTTCCGGTCAACGGCAGAAACAATTCCACTTGTCAAAGTTCCATGAAGTCCCAGCGGAGTTCCAATCGCACTGACCTTATCACCAATATGAAGCTCACGGCTTGAGCCAAGCTGCAGAATATATGGCGGATCAATTTCAACCTTGAGCAGAGCCAAATCAAGAACGCTGTCGTAGCCAACAACTTTCGCAGGAATCCGAGTGTCCTGATCAGAGGCAAGTTTTACGTAAAGACGCGAATATCCCTCGTATTTAGGGTCAACCATATCATTTATGACATGATGATTTGTAATAAGGTAGCCGCGCTTGTCAATAAAAAAGCCAGAACCAAGAACCCTGTCCGCGTAGCCGATTCCATTATGAATCGCGATTCCCTTGTCAACCCAGATTGTAACGGTGGCATCAATGCAGTTCTGGATATTTTTCGGAAGCAAAGATTTTTCCACCACAACTCCGGGAACATTGTACAAATATTCAGAATAAAACTCCTGTTCCGAAACCGAAAGTTCGTTCAGTTTTTTGTAATCAAAAGTCTTTAAAGTGCGGAAAATCTGCCAGCTTTCAAAAAGTTTCTTCTCATCATTCAGCTGCTTCAATTTTTCAAAGAGCAAATCAGCATATTCGTTAAAAAACTCATCATTTTTTATAAGATAAGAACGCCACAACGCAAGCTCAAGATTTTCCTCGCCGATTTTTTTTATGCGCTTAATCTCGTTGTTCAGAACATCCTCTTCCGTGTAATCCGGCATGGAAAAAACGTTTTTCGGCTGCTTCAAAGTTGTGCAACCAAAGAGAAAAAATGTAAAAATCAAAGAAAAACGCAAAAATCTATTCATCATTCTGTTTGCTTTCATCATAAATTGTTTCGTCATAAAAAGGAAGAATCTCGCCGTAAATATTCTGGCCGATTTTCACAGCCATCATCCTGACTTTTTCATTCTGCAAAATAACGCTCACACCTTGCTCATAAGATTTGTCAAAATTTTCCAGAAGAAATTTCTCGTCATCAGCATTTCCTTCTTTTCCTATCCAATAAAATGAATCAGAAGCACCTTGAGTTACAGGAAAAAACTGATTTTCGTATTCAACCTTGACAGGAATTTTATTCCAAAGCGTGACTGTAACAAGTTTTCTGTCCGGATTTGTGTAAAACTGCGCATCCTCAATAACCGGCGAAGCTGAATCCGCCTGCGGATAGCGTTTGTAGCGGAGTTCCCAGCGAGAATCCGCGTCAAAATCCCAGCTGGAAATTTTTCCGTTGTCAGCAAGATATTCTTCCGAGAAGTCTGGAACCGTGTCGCCGTTTGAATCAATCTGAATCATCTTTAAATAAATTCCAGAACCCGCAATCTCGTGACCGAACAAATTTGTCATAACCTGCTTTTGCTCAGGCTCAGAAATGTGAAGAAGATTTTCAGGATCGTAGCCAAAAGTTTCAACAGTCTCAAAAATTCCATCGCCATCGTTGTCAACAGAACGGACAGAAGGAAAACCGTCAACAAATTCTGCGCGAGCATAAACCTTGCCGTCCGCAACATATTCAGCCGTCTGGAATTCTCCGTTAAGAACGTAAAAACGGATTCTTGCGCCCGGACGTTCCCCAGAAGAAATCTCGTAGTTCGAGCAATTTTTTATCAGCGAATTTTCATCAATTTCTTCTATATAATTAAAAATATACGGAACATAAAAATCGAATCCAAAAAGATTTTTTGCAATCTCAAGAGGCATTATTTCAAAAGGAGACCAATCCAACGCCTCATCAACAAGATTAAAAACCGCCTCGCCTTCCGCAATTTTATCCGACTCAAAAACTGCGCGCACAACAGAAGGATAAGTTCCATAATAAAGCTGAATATTTCCGCGCGTCAAAAGCAAAGATTCAGGAACGCCAAAATCACATTCAACTGACCATTCAATAACGCCGTCGTTTTCCTTGTCCCATGAAAAATTTGCAGGGCGACCGCGCATATATTTTGCGGTAAGATTCGGTTCAAGATCAAAATCCGTATCAAAAGTCAAAATCCCAGAAAAAGAATTCAGATGTTCCTTTACAGAAGCAACAGTCATCTCGTCCGTAATCATCGGAAGAATATCCTGAAGCATTTCAACAGAAACCGACTCATCCGCAAACGAACAAAAATAATCCCACGCTTCCTGCTGGCTCATCAAGCCGCATTTCAGCGCAACCAGCGCGTACAGCGGATGGCGCATTCCGTGCGATGCAAAAGCCTCCGCCAGACGTTTCTGCCGCTCGCCGGACGCAAAAAAAACTGAATAAATCTCAAATTCCGCGTCAGGATTGTCATATTCAGGCATTTTTGCCAAAAATGAATCCGCAATTTTCTGCACAAGAACAGAATCATCTTTTAAAGCCACAGAATTCTCGCCCGAATCAGAATTTCCAGAAAAACCAGCCGGCCGCAGCAAATCATATTCATGCTTAAAAAAAAGTTTTGGAAAACGCTTGTCCGCCGGATAAATTTTCCGCGCCGAATTTATTTTATCCCTAGCCTTCGCAACCGACTCCGCAGTTCGTATTCTATAATACGACTTTGCCCGGATAAATTCCGCGTCAGAAGAATAAATAAAAGGCTCAGCATCAAGAATCCCGACCGCCTGCTCGTAATTTCCTGTGTCGCACAACAAATCAGCATAAAGAATCCGTGCCCCATCGCGGTTGTAGTCAACCCATTCGCCCTCTGTAAGCGCATGAGTAACAAGAGGAATCAGTTCAGCCCTTGTTGCGCCAAGCCCTGAGCGGGAAGCGGCTTTTATATACCATAAATCCGAAACACTTTCATCATAAGCAAGCCCCAACTCCGCCTGAGCCAAAGCATTTGCGTAATCATTTGAAGAAAGAAACGCCTCTGAAAGCTTTAAACACCGGACGGCGGTGCGCCTGCTTGCCGCAACCAACGATGAGCTTGCCGCCAGCAAAAAAATATGAACAAACAATAAAAAAAAGACTGAAAAAAACAACTTTTTTTTCATCAGATAATTCCTCGTTTTCCGGACCTAAAAATCCGAACCATTCAATTCCGATTTTACAATCCAGTTTTTAAAACCAAGCGGCGAGCCTAAGACTGCAACAATCTCCTGGTTTTTAGTAAAAAGCTCCTGAACAACAGGAACAGAATTCTTCAATTCAACAGAAACATGCCAGTCAGAAAGAACATCTGAAAGCGACTTTTTTCCGCCATCTGCAGAACGGACAAAATCATCCTGCTGACGGCTGCGGACGCAAAACGGAACAGGCACATTCTCCAGCGAAAATTCATCATTTTCCGAAGAAAAACAAACTTTTGCAGATTTCCTGTTTTCAGCAAGTTTTACAAAAACATCACCGGCAAAAAAAGAAAACTGCATATTCTTGTCAATTATAACAAAAAAAGATGATTCAGTCGCTAGCAATTCATTCTTTTTGATTTCAATTTTTTTACCGTCAAAACAGAACAAAAGATTCCCGGCTGATTTTTTTACACAATTTTTGGAACCACCAGAAATCCCAAAATTTTCCACCGCTTCCAAAAACTCCTTCACAAACAAAAAAGGAATTCTTCCGCCGCTACGCCCCGGAACCTTTTCAAAGCCATTTTTTTCCGTGTCGCCAGCACATCCCTCAGAATTTCCGCAAAGCAAATCAATTCCGGCAAAAATCTGCCGCCTTTTTAATGCAGCCGGAAGAGCCAAAAATTCACCGCCGCTACATTCAACAGAATTCTTTTTTACAGACCAGAAATCCTTTTCCAAAAAAGAGCAGAGCGCATTTTCATCATCAAAAGCCTTCTGTGCGCCGCTCAAAAGAGCCTTCTCAAAGCCAAAGAAATTTTCATTCAAAAACGGAACAAGTTTCTGCCGGATTCTGTTCCGCATATAATTCGTGTCAAAATTCGTGGAATCCGTCCGCCATGAAATATTTTGCGCCAAAAGATATTCCTCAATCTGCGCACGCGAAACATCCAGAAGCGGACGCACAAAAATTCCGCGGCGCGCGCCAATTCCGCAAAGCCCGGAATTCCCGCTTCCCTGCAAAAAACGCATAAGCAAAGTCTCAATCTGGTCATTCCTGTTGTGCGCAAGGGCAATAAAAGCCGGATTTTCCACCGAAGCAAACTCAGAAAAAGCCTCGTAACGCAAAAAGCGCGCCGCTTCCTCAACGCCGTTTCCGCGCATTTCCGCCACAGAAAAAACTTTGCCGCGCTCAAGAACCTTTTCAAAAACCTTCACATCAAATCCCTGCTCAAAAAGCTCTTTTCCAAGCCCGGCAACAAATTCCGCATCGCCACCGCTTTCAGCCTCGCCCCTGATATTATGATTCACCGTTACAGCCCGAACCGGAACATTATATTTTTTGGAAATATGGCAAATCGCCACAAAAAGAGAAACAGAATCCGCGCCGCCAGAAACCGCAACGCCAATGCACAAGGATTTTTTTTCAACGCAAGACAAATCAAAACCAAGTTTTTTCAGGTTGTGCTCAATATGATTTTCAAAATTAATGACTTTGTCTTTATTCATAGAAGTTAAACAAAAAGAGCTGCCAAAACTGACAGCCCTTTATAAAGCAACACGACTTAGCCGCGAGCTGGAGCAATACTTACAAGCGAAAGTTCACCGTCTGTAAGCACTGTAATATCTTTTCCAAGATTCAAATCTTTTACTTTGTAAACGTCACCAATGTTCAAACCAGAAACATCAATAACAACTCTTTCAGGAAGATTTGCAAGTGTAGCCTGAACCTTTACCTCAGGAACACGCTTTACCATAAAACCACCCTTCAAAACGCCAACCGGGTTTCCAGAATACTGAACCTTGTACTTGAAAACAATCTTTTCCTCTGGATCAGGCGCAAAAAAGTCAACATGAAGAACAGAATCATTGCGGATATTATATTCAACATCCTTAATAAGAACATCTTCCTTTTTACCGTCAACAACCAATTCAACCGGTGTAGAAGCA
Organism: bacterium; assembly: GCA_963599585.1. Taxonomy (GTDB): domain Bacteria; phylum Spirochaetota; class Spirochaetia; order Treponematales; family Treponemataceae; genus Treponema_D. Next base: position 2,183 of record CAVBXG010000012.1, on the reverse strand, counting down.
GTAATTGTGCGCCAAATTTTGTTAAATTCAACAGCATTTACTTCGATAGATGTAGCCTCACCCTTGTGGTTGTAAACAACAGCAGGGATACTACCTACTTTTCGAAGATTTTTGGCAGCTGTTTTTCCAGTAGTAGAACGAACCTTTGCATTCAAAGTCTGCTTAGTCATTTTCTAAAAGCTCCTTATATCCTTAAAAATTAAGTAAATAATTCTACCATAAAAAACAATAGTATGTAAATAGCAATTTTCTCATACTTAATGCAGGGCGGAGCACCGCCCCTCGCTCCCAAGCCAATCCGCTCCGCTCCTTGCCTAGTCCGCTACCCCACCCAGTGGGGACACCCCGCGAGTTTGCAAAGCAAACTCGATAGTTTACGTACAACGCCCCGATAGTTTATAAAGCAAACTCGGCAGTTCACGTACAACGCCCCGGAAAACATGCAAAGTATAATGTTCAATATATTTGACAACTATTAAATATTGTCTATAATATTAAACATTATGGCAAAAAGAACAGTAACGTTATCTCCATTTATATTAAAAACGCTAAGAACCGTTGGCGAACAGATAAAGCTTGCACGCCTGCGCAGAAAACTTTCTGTTCAACTTGTTTCCGAAAGAGCAGGCATAAGCCGAGCAACATTATGGGCAATTGAAAACGGCGAACCTTCAGTTTCATTCGGAGCGTACGTGTCTGTTTTATGCGCTTTAGGCTTAAAGGATGACGTAACCCTTCTTGCAAAAGATGATGTGCTGGGCAAAACTTATCAGGATTTAGAACTGCTTCCTAAAAAACGTGCGCCAAAAACAAAGAAGAAACAGCAGTGCTCATTGAGCATGTCGAAATGAGCACTAAAAATACATGATAATTTCGACACGCTAAATCACCATAGTTTATCCAAGGAAGGCTAGTATTTATCAAACTTTTGAATGCTTACAGCGTCTTTTAAAACATTGACAGCAAAAAATTCCTATCTTATAATTTTTACAGTTTGCATTGCAAACATTCTTATTTTTTTATCAAGAAAATGTTTTTAAAGTATTGTGGTGGTCATTGAGTTTATCGAAATGACCTGACCATTTTTATGCATTGATTTCGACAAACTCAATCGCCACATAAAAAACTTTTAAAACATTTTTCTATTTTATTTTTCAGGAGTAGTTTAATGAAAAATTGTCGTAAACATCTTACCCCCCCCACCAGTCGCGCGTGTAGTTTTAGCGTGCGTTTTTGCAGTTTCACTTTTTAGCTGCAAAATAACATCTGACGAGCCTGACAAATTTACCGTCGCATTTGATGCAAATGGCGGAAGTGGCTCAATCGAAAGCATCACAAAAACGGAAAACGAAGAATTTGAGCTTCCTGCAAATACATTTACAAAAACCGGCTTTACCTTTGCCGGATGGAACACAAAACAAACTCCCGACGAATCCAGCAAATCCTACAAAGACAAAGAAAAAATCAAACTCTCAGAAGATTTAACACTATATGCACAGTGGAAAGAAAATCCATCTTATTCTATAAAATACAACTTAAATGATGGAACAAATCCTGAAGATGCAAAAACATCATATAAACAAGATGAAGCTGTTGTTTTGCCTGTTCCTACACGTGAACTGTACGAATTTGCAGGCTGGTATTTAGCTCAAGATTTTACAGGCGAAACTATTACAGGATGGAACGCAGGTGAAAAAATGGGTGATGTGACTCTTTACGTAAAATGGACTGTAACAGCAGAAAATGTGGTTAATGCGATAAACAATCTTACAGAAGGAACTCATAACATTTTTGTTGTCGGAGAAATTGATGAAACTACAGTAGAAAATATAGGTAAAGCTTTGCATTCAAATGAAAAAAAAGTGAATCTTGATTTAAGCGAAACAACCGGACTTAAAAGGATTCCGGAATTTTCGTTTCATGAATGTACAGGTTTGACAAATATAGAAATTCCAGAAAGTGTCACAAGTATTGATTATTGTGCGTTTTTGCAGTGTACAAGTTTAAAAAGTATAGAAATTCCAAAAAGTGTTACAAGTATTGGTGGTTATACGTTTGGAGAATGCACAAGTTTGACAGATATAGAAATTCCTAAAAACGTTACGAGTATTGATGGTTCTGCGTTTGTGACCCTGTCATAAAATTTGTGTAAATGGCAGAGATTAATTAAAGCCGGGAACACG
>CAVBXG010000011.1:1873-52177 GCA_963599585.1 bacterium | reverse complement strand
TTTTAAAACACCCCGAAAAATAACCGCGGTTACAAAAAAATAACCGCGGTTATTTTTTTTATTTGTAATTTTCAAGAATATACATATAATAGATAGACATGAATGCAAATATAAAACAGAAATTTTCGGCGGCGAGAGTTATGTGCTTTTTTGCATTTCTTGTTCTGCTGTGCGCGGCAGTAATGAGTTACAAACATCCGAGAGAAAAACAGACTGTAATTCCAAATCAGAATGTTACAGTTTTCGTTATAAATTCAGTTTCAGCAGCAATTGCACTTGCACTTACATTCAAACCTTCAGTTTGGCAGGCACAAGTTTCTCTTCTATTTATACAGGCAGTTTCAACAACTTTAACAGGATACAACACTTTGGGAACATTCTTGTATTCGGCGTTTATTATCCTGTGCTTTGCAAACGGTTTCTTTAAGACAAAGATAAAACTAAAAATCATCTGCATCATGGCTGTATGGATTGCAGTTCTTGTGGGCTATGGTTATTATGCGCTGCAGTGGGGACCGCGCGGAGTAATGTATATCCATATTTCTGTTGCAACATCGCTTTTCTTTTTTGCGTTTTATTTTTATGTCTACAAAAAACTTGAGACACTGCTGGTGCCGCTTGTGCCGGTAAAGCCCCTGAAATCAGATATAAAATTACCACTAAAGGGAACAACTTTACATCTTTCAAAATATGGACTCACAGAAAGACAAATTGATTTTGTAATGGAATATCTTGTCTCGCAAAAAACGTACAAGGAGCTTGCAAACCAGTTTTTTGTAAGCGTTTCTACCGTAAAAAAAGATATGACGGAAGTTTTTGAAATCTTCAATGTGCAGAACATCAAAGATTTGCACATCCTGCTGCTTCAATATTTTGTAGAACGATAAAATCCTAAACGTTTTTTTTTATTTTCCGATACTCTACGTAGAAAATTATTTTTTTTACGTTAGAGGGGAAATATGACTAAAAAAATCGTTTTTTCACTTTTTACAGTTTGCATTATTCTTTCATTTTTTGGATGCACTTCAACTGAAAAAGAAGTTTCTGTTCAGGAACTCATAAGAAATAATAAAATTGAAGAAGCAAAATCAAAATTTGTCTCAAAATATGACATCAATGCAATAGATGAAAACGGAAACACAGCCTTGCACGCTGCCGCAGAAATCAATGACGCAAGCCTTGTGCTTTTTCTGCTTTGCTACGGCGCAGATCCTGACCTGAAAAATTACAACAGCCAGACACCTCTTCACGTTGCAATTGAACATAATTCAAAAGAATCGGCTCAGCAGCTTGTAAACTACGGATGCAATATTTTTGCCCGCGATGCAGACGGAAAAACAGCGATGGAAACTGCATTCCAGAAAGATTCAGGCTACTATGACATTTTTATTACAGAAAAAACAGCCGCCCTCCAAGATTCCATAACAGGAAAATCAATTCTGCATTATTTTGTGGAAGACAACGATGAAATGGCAATTTTCACCTGCGTGCGAAAAAATATTCCGCTTTCCCCAAAAGACAACGAAGGAAAAACGCCGCTTGACCTTGCGTTTGCCGACATAAAAAACGGCGGAATGGCCGAAATTGCAGCGATTCTTATTACAAACGGCGCGGAAGAAGTTTCTTCAGACTTTGACTATTTCCAGACAGCAGTTGCAAACCGGAACATAAACTACCGCTTTGAAGACGGACAAACACCTTTGCATTACGCGGCAATTGCCGGACACAAGTCAATCGCAAAATATCTTCTTGAAAACAACGCAGTCACAAATGTGCAGGACAGTTCAGGAGCAACTCCATTACACGAGGCAGTCCGCTACGGCCACACAGAGATTGCAAAAATGCTTCTTGATGCCGGAGCTTCTGTTGACGCAAAAGACAACCTTGGAAAAACGCCGATTCTTCTTATAATCCCGGAAAAACAGCAGCAGGAACTTTACAGCCTTCTTATTTCCCACAAATCAGACATTTCCGGAAAAGATATGTACGGAGACACAGTTCTGCATACAGCCACAATGACAAACGTTCCAACGCAGATTCTTTCTATTCTTGTAAATGCAGGCGCAGATGTAAACGGAAGAAACAAGGACGGAGTCACACCGCTTGAACTCGCAATTGAAAACAAAATCACCGGGCACATAAAATTTTACGCGGAACACGGCGCAGACATAAATTCAAAAGACCAGAAAGGAAACACACCTTTAAAAATGGCTTTAAAACCAACCGACTCTTCAGACAAAACGCTTGAAACAATTCTGAACAAACAAAATATCGACAGCCTTGATTCAGACGGAAACACGCCTCTCATCACTGCAATAACCGTGGATGCAAGCCAGGAGAAAATCCAGTATATCTTAAGCCTTACAGACGAAGTGAACGCGCGAAATTCCGCAGGAAACACAGCACTTTATCTTACAGTCCTGAAAAACCGAAAATCAATCGGCGAAAAACTTCTTGCAAAAAACGCTGACATTTTTTCAACAAACAACAAGAACAACTCACCGCTAAGCCAGGCGCTAAAAAATCCGCAGGTAATGGAATGGCTAATAACCTCAAAAACAATCAAAGACACAGACGGAATCGGAAACACCGCGCTCCACTACGCAACCGAATGGGGACTTGAAAACGCAGTTGAAACGCTTATTACAAAAGGCGCAAACAAAGAGGCAAAAAACGCAAACGGCGAAACCCCGATTTTCAGCGCATGCAAAAACAATAAACCCGAAATAATCGTCCTTCTTGCAAAAAAAGGCTGCAAAATCAACGTGCGAGACAACCTAGGTAGCACTCCGCTGCACGTTGCAGTCCGCTGGGGAAACATCGCTGCGGCAGAACAGCTGATTGCCCTTGGAATAAACATTGACGCGCAGAATGTCTCAGGAAAAACTCCGCTTGCAGAAGCAGTTCTTGGCGGAAAACCAGAAATCGCAAAAATGCTGCTTTCAAAAGGCGCAAATCCAAACACAAGCGACACGAACGGCCGCACAATCCTTATGGATGCAGTAAAAGCAAAAAATACAAAAACAATCGCAATGCTTCTGGAATACAACGCAAATCCTCAGGCACAAGACCTGAACGGAAGAAATTCCTATCATGAAGCAGCATTAACCGACGACGAAAACGTAATCACCTTAATAAGAAACGCAGGCGGAAATCCGCTCAGCCGAGACAAAAACGGAAACACGCCATTCAGCCTTTGCCTTGGCAAAACAGATTCAGCAATCAAGGCAATTCTCGGCAAAAACACAAGCATTTCAGACAGCGACGGAAACACACCGCTTCACATCGCAGTCCAAAACAACAAAGAATCAATACTCAAAATGCTGATTTCATCCGGCTATCCTCTGAACACAAGAAATTCCGACGGATACACACCGCTGGCAATTGCAATAGAAAAAAATTACAGAACACTCGCGCTCACTCTATTAGAAAACGGCGCAAATCCATTCATCCAGATAGACAGCGCAGGTAACAACGCGGCACTAATCGCACTTAAAAACGACAATATGTCAATTCTTGAAGGAATCGTAAAATATTCAGCCACAATGAGCGACATCCAAGGAAACACAATCCTTCACTATGCAGCCCGAATCAGCAACGCCGCAACAATCCAAACCTTGCTTTCATACGGGTTAGACAAAAACGTAAAAAATATCTACGACGAAACGCCTTACACCGTCGCAGTCCGCTGGAAACGAAGCAAAGCCGCAAATCTTCTAAAACCAGACGAAGCAAAATAAAAAGACTTTGGGCGCATCCAGAATTATGCCGCACCGCGCCATAATTCTGGTCGGTTGTTCCGGCATTCCGCTACGCTCAGCCTCCTCGCTACGTTTGCAAAGCAAACTCCGTTCCGGTGGCCGCCTTCGGCGTGCCTCCATAACCTAGCGCATCCGCAAAAAAATTATTTTTCCAACAAAGCCAAAAGCTTCAAAAATCCACTGTCAGATTTTTGAAGTTCCTTTGAACCACGGGTAATCTTGCAAAGCGACATATTATAATTTCTGGCAATTTCACGCTGGGTTGTTCCAGCCTTAAGTTCCTTCACAATCTGCCAGCGTTCCGCAAAGTCGCGCCGCTCATTCGGAGTAAAAAGGCAACTGAACACCGATTTTAACTCATCTTTATCTTTAATTTTCAGTAAAAGCCCGCAAAGCTCATCATAACTTTCCAAAAGCGCCGGATTTTCCACATTGCCGTTCTTATTCATAGAAACATTATATCATATTTGGCATTAATGTCGAGTTCTTAATATTAGGCAAAACTGCTCGCACTTTTGGAACCGTTCTTTCCGCAGTTCGATTCCCGGTGATTCATTTAAAATAAAAAAACAGCACCAAATCCTAGTGCTGTTTCAAAAAAATATCTAGCCCCTAGGAGAATCGAACTCCTGTTGACGGAATGAGAATCCGCTGTACTAGCCGTTATACGAAGGGGCCAAAAAAACGAGGCTGACCGCAAAGGTTATAACTGCCGAAATAATCCTTCAACAGTAATAATTTTTCCGGTCAGCCTCGTTATAGTTCCCCAAGGAGGATTCGAACCCCCACAGTCAGAACCAGAATCTGAAGTGCTACCATTACACAATCGGGGAATGCAATGTTCTAAAACTATAAAAGTTTTCATAAATCTTGTCAAGTGAAAATATTCAAAATTAGTGATTTTCCATTTTTTTCTTTCGTGCTACACTCTTTGTATGACAGACGACGAACTTCTTGTTGATTCATATAAAAAAATTCTCGCGCAGATAAAAGAAAATGCTGCGTATCTTTCAAAAGACAAATTCGACTACACAAAAGAACTTACTGATGAATATGCCGATTTGACCGCAATTTTAAGCGATATTCTTCCAGAAATCACCGGGCTTGAATCCATGAACGCACTGGACGAAGAAGATTACGCTTTTATGTACGAGATGCTGAATTCCTACGCGGAAAATTTTATTGTTGACGGCAGAACTCCAGAAACCCTAAAAAACGACACAGAAATTTACGAACAGCTGATGGATATTCTTGCAGTTCTTGAAAAAAATTACGTTCCGCAAGATTACGATTTTGACGAAGAAGATGAGGATTAAAAATGGCAAAAACATTGACTGGAACTCAACAAAAAAAAGAACACAAATCAGATTTTGGACGGGAAAAAATAGAACTTCTTTATGAAGACGAATTTATCGCAGTGATTTTCAAGCCAAGCGGAATGTTAAGCGTGCCTTATCCCGGAAGCAACAATAAAACCGCACAAGCCGTCCTTGAACAGTTAATGCGGAAAAAAGGAACTTACAACTCAAACCACAGACCATTTGTTGTTCATCGCCTTGACCGCGACACTTCCGGAGTTATGATGTTCGCACTAAATCAGGATGCGCAAAAAAAAATCATGGAAAACTGGCAAAAAATGGTAATAGAACGCCTTTACCGCGCAGTTGCAGAAAATCCCAAAAACGGATTTCTTCCAGAAACCGGCACAATTGATGATGAAATTGCGTACAACGCCCACAACATCGGATTTGTACCAAAAAAGGATGACCATCCGGCACTCAACAACGCAACAAAAAAGGCAATCCACGCAGAAAAAAACGCAAACCGCAACGAAAAATCAATCTACGAAAGAAATCTTCTTATTAAAAATGGAAAAGCCGAATTCAAGACAATTTCCGCACGAACCCACTACAAAATAATCGCGCGCGGAAAATACCACACGCTTTTTGAGCTAAGCCTTGACACAGGCCGAAAAAACCAGATCCGCGCCCACCTTGCAGGCAAAGGCTATCCGCTTGCCGGTGACGAAAATTATCGCGCCCAGACCGATCCATTCTGCAGGCTTGCGCTTCATGCCAGAACGCTGGAATTCACACATCCTTACACAGGAAAAACAATGAAATTCGAAATCCCGGAACCGCAGGAATGGCTCGAAACCGTCCAGCAAAACTCAGGAAATATTCCAGCCGTCTGGGCATCAAAACCGAAACGCCAGCACAACTACGAAAACACAAAAAATGCCCACAACGAATTTTCCGGGCAAAAAATTCCAAGCCACAAAAAACTTTCCAAAATGGACTTTATTTCGCGCGGAAAATATCACAAATAAAACAAAAAAGGAACTTTTATGAACGAAAAAAAAATAATTATCGCAATGGTCGCTTTCATCATCGCAGGAATTGTATTTCTTGCAGCCGGATTTTATTTCTCTTCAAAAAACTATCAGAAAGCCCTTGCTGACAGCCACGAAAATCCCGAAGAAAAACGCAAAGCCGTCATCATGGGAAAACTCTGCGGAATAATCGCGCTTGCACTTGGCGGCTTAACAATCGCCTCCGGAATCATACTAAAAATTCTTCCGAAAATGTTCCGCTATCTTTCATTCGTCTACGTTCTTGCGTTAATTGCCTGTTTTGCAGCATTGACTTTTTCTTTTGGGCGCAAAAAATAACCGCAAACCGGCGTTCCAGGGTTCCGCTGTCGCTCATTAAAATTATGCGCCATTTTTCAAATGCCGCATAATTTTAACGCTGCGCGCCCTTCCATACCGGCGCAAGTTACATTTTATAAACCAGAATCTTATCCGCTTTCAAAAGAATTTCCTTATCTTTTGCAAAAACAGAAATATCTTTTCCGCTTGCACCGCAGTCAACAACAATTCCAATTTTTTCAGAAGCATCTTCCGCAGTTTTTACAATATGAACAATCCTGTCATCGCCAAACTTATCTGAATCAGAATAAACAAATTCATAATCGCAGCTCCGCATCGCAGAATGTTCTTTCCGCAAGGCAATAAGTTTTTTTGTAAAATCCAGTTCCTCAGAAAATCTGCCTTCATCAATTTCTTTCCACGGCATGCAGCGGCGGTTGTCCGGGTCAAAACTTCCCGGCAAAAGAATTTCTGTTCCATAATAAATGCACACAGAACCAGTCATCGCAAAAAGCAGAACCAAAGTCTGCATCGCAGTTGTTTTGTTTCCACCGCAACGGTTCAAGATTCTGATTGTGTCATGGCTATCCATCTGGTTAAAAAGAACGCGGTTTGTTTGCTTAAAATACATTGAATAGCAACGGTTTATCGCGTATTCAAATTTTTTCACATTCCATCGGTCTGAACAGCAAAAATCCGCAATTCCGTTCTGCAAAGGATAATTCATCACAGAATCATATTCGTCTCCGCGGAGCCAAGGCAACGAGTTATGCCAAATTTCCCCGATAATATAAAAATCAGGCTTTATTTCGCACATCGCCTTTTTCAGTTCCTTGCAAAAAGCGTGAGAAACTTCATTCGCAACATCAAGGCGGAGCGCATCAATATCATAATTTTTTACCCAGTTTCTGCACACATCAATTATATATTTTCTACATTCAGGATTATTTGTGTTCAGCTTTGGCATATAATCAACAAACGCAAATGAATAAAATTTTCCCAAGCCTGCGTTTCCTTTTTTATAACCAAATCCCGGCTCAACAAAATCAAAATCGTTCACCATGAACCAGTCTTTATATTCTGATTTTTCCCTGTTTTTCCACACGTCCTGCCATTTATCAAAAAGCCACCCGGAATGATTAAAAACTCCGTCGAACATAATTTTTATTCCACGTTTGTGCGCTTCCTGAACGTAAGTTTTTACAGTTTCAGCCGTACCAAATTCTTCGTCAATCAGATTGTAGTCATCCGTGTTGTATTTATGCTGGCTCGAAGATTTATTTATCGGCGTTGTGTAAATTCCAGTGATTCCGAGATTTTTCAGATAATCAAGTTTATCGATTATGCCCTGGATATTTCCGCCGTAAACCGGCTCCGGTCCATGATGGTCGCAAGGAATCTGCTCGCCGAATTTTGGCCAGGGCAAAAGATTTTCCGGCACAAAATCGCTTTTTCCACGGCAGAATCTTGCTGGAAAAATCTGATACCAAACAGTATTTTCCGCCCATTTTGGAGTTTTATTTATGTCAGCAGAATTCATCCACGGAAAAATAAAAAATCCATGCCGATTTCCGCCGTTTTCAAATTCAGATTTTGTAAAAAATCCATCATAGGAATAAAAAAATTCTTCACTTCCGCCTACAAGTCGAAAATAATATGAAAGCCGCTTGAATTCAGGTTTTAAGACAATCGTCCATCTAAAATGTTCCTGAAGTTCTTTTTTTTCAATAATTTCAGATTCTTCACCATTCCAATTCCAGTCGCCACCCAAAATTCCACCGGCAAACGGATCGCCACTAACAATAAAAACTCGTTCAACATCTTTTCCTGTAAGAATATTGATTTCCAAAGTATCTTCATCCAAAGGATAACAAAAATTATCAAACGCAAAATGCTGTACTGCCGCTAAATTCATATTTTCATTCTATTCTAAACATTCGCATTGTGCTATAGTAAAATAGATGAAAACAAGAGAATTTAACGGTTCAATAGAATTTACAAACAACGGGCAACTTTCACTTTTCTTTTTGGGAACCGGTGGAGCCTTTTCAAAAAAATATTTCCAGAACAATGTTCTTGTCATAAAAGGAAAATCTCATATTCTTATTGACTGCGGAACTTTATGTCCGTTTTCGTTTTCGCAATTCAACTCAAAAATAACGCAGGTAAGAAATTTTTTGCTTACCCACAACCACGCTGACCACATCGGCGGAATGGAAGAAGTCGCGCTCTTGAATATGTACGGAACAAAACAGATTCCAAATATTGTCATAACTGATGAATTTAAAAAATTGCTCTGGAACGAATCTTTAAAAGGCGGATTAAAAACCAAAGGCGAAAACTTTTCAAAATCAAAAATGACTTTCAGCGATTATTTTTTCCAAATAAAGCCAAAAAAGATAAAAAATTCGCCACGGCCATTTTATGAAACAAATATCGGGGAAATAAATTTAAAAATCTTCAGAACAAAACACGTTTTTACAGACAGAAACAACTGGAAAAACAGCTATTATTCTGTCGGAGTTCTTATTGACAACAGAATAATTTTTACCGGCGATTCTCAGGCGGACAAAACTCTTATAGACTGGCTTACTTCAACTTTTAAAATTGATTACATTTTTCATGACTGTCAGTTTGGAACAAATGCGGTTCACGCCAGCTATGAAGAACTTTTAAAAACAATTCCATCTGACCTGCGAAAAAAAACTTATCTTTGCCATTACAGCGACAATGCTGACCAAAATAACATCCGAGTATCAGACGATGGATTTGCCGGTTGTGTAAAACGCGGTATTTATTACGACTGCGATTAAAATCACACGCAAACAAAAATCTTAATATAAGAAAATTTAAAAAATTTTTCCATAAAAAAAGAGTGCGCTAAAAAACGCACTCTTTTAATGTCCCGAGCGCGATTCGAACGCGCGACCTTCCGCTTAGGAGGCGGACGCTCTATCCAGCTGAGCTACTGGGACGGATTTTTGCCACCATTTCTGATGGCTTTTTTTACAAACTAGAACAATCCAGAAATCATGCCATCATCATCAACATCAATGTTAAGTGCGGCAGGAAGTTTCGGAAGTCCCGGCATTGTCATAATATCACCGGCAAGCGCGACAACAAAACCAGCTCCTGCATAAAGCTGCACATCACGCACCGGGAAAACATAACCACTTGGAGCTCCAATAAGTTTTGGATCGTGGCTTATGGAATTCTGTGTTTTTGCAATGCAAACAGGAAGTTTTCCATACCCTTGCGCCTCGAAATCCTTAAGTTTTTTCAAAGCCTTGCTTTCAAATTCCACTGAATTAGCATGATATATTTCTTTTGCAATTTTTTCAATCTTCTTGTCCAAAGAAAGTTCATCTTCATAAAGATAATGAAAGTTCGCTTTTCCGCTGTCTGCAATTTCACAAACAGTTTTTGCAAGCTCAACCGCACCTTCGCCGCCTTTTCCCCAACCTTCGCACAAAACAGCCTTAGAACCATTTTCCTTGCAAAGTTTTTCAAGAAGTGCTATTTCCTCATCTGTATCAGTGATAAATTTATTCACCGCAACAACGCTCGGAACTCCAAACTTAGAAATATTTCCAATATGCGCTTTTAAGTTTTCAAACCCCTTCTCCAACGCAGCAACATTCGGTTTTGAAAGCTCATTTTTTGCAACGCCACCGTGCATTTTCAGCGCGCGGATTGTGGCAACAATAACAACTGCGCTTGGCTCAAGTCCAGCCGCACGACATTTTATATCCATAAACTTTTCCGCACCAAGGTCAGCCGCAAAGCCAGCTTCCGTAACAACATAATCCCCGCAAGCAAGAGCACTTAAAGTTGCGTTCACAGAATTACAGCCGTGCGCAATATTCGCAAAAGGACCGCCATGAACAAAAGCCGGATTCTTTTCCAAAGTCTGAACTAGATTTGGCCTGATCGCATCTTTCAACAAAGAGGCAACCGCACCTGTACACTTCAAATCGCCGAACTTAACATTTTCTTTGTTATAGTTTTTTCCAATGATGATGTTAGAAATTCTTTCTTTCAATTCAGTGATTGAACGGCTAAGACAAATAATTGCCATAATTTCAGAAGCAACAGAAATCTGAAAGTGGTCTTCGCGTGGTGTTCCATCAGTTCTGTTTCCAAGACCATCAACAACATTCCTAAGCTGGCGGTCATTCAAGTCAACGCAACGCTTCCAAGAAATTGTACGCGGATCGATTCCCAACTCATTTCCCTGCTGAATATGATTATCAATAAGAGCCGCAATCAAGTTGTTTGCAATAGAAATAGCATGAATATCACCAGTAAAATGAAGATTTATGTCTTCCATAGGAACAATCTGGGCATAACCGCCGCCACAAGCACCGCCTTTTACACCAAAACAAGGTCCAAGAGAAGGCTCTCGCAACGCAATAACAGATTTTTTGCCAATTTTTCTAAGCCCATCACCTAAACCAATAGAAACAGTTGATTTGCCTTCGCCTGCTGGAGTCGGTGTAATAGCTGTAACCAGAATCAGTTTTCCACGTTTAGAAGAATCCGCAGCCTTGCTCTGAAGTTCCCTAAGCTTTTTCATTGTAAGTTTAGCTTTATAAGGTCCGTAAAGTTCAAGTTCCTCTGGTTTTATCCCAATCTTTTCAGCAACATCCGTAATAGGGACCATCACATTTTTCTGAGCAATTTCAATATCTGTCATCAAACCAACCTCATGCAAGAAATAATGTTCATATTCTACAAAAATAACGCATTGTTTTCAATTATACAGAATACTATTCAAACCAATTTTCAACACAAAGCGAAAAATGCTCCCGAATCGGCTTATAATCCTTCACATTCCGAGTCACAAGAATCAAGTTGTTCGACATTGCTATGGAAGCAATTTGAGTATCAATAACAGGCGTTGGAGTTCCTGCAGCAATCATTTTTGCCGCAATATGAGAATTCAAAGATGCCGCAGACTCATCATAAGAAAGAATACTAAAATTTGGATGTACAAAATTTTCAATTGCATCAAAAACCAAATCTTTTCTTTTTCCATTTGGCAGCATTTCCACTCCTTTCAGCAATTCAAACCAAACCGGAGCACATATCGCAGAAAAACCAGCCTGCATTTCAATTTTTGACAAAACTTTTTCATTTCCAAACGGTTTTGCAAATTCAGAAACAATATTTGTATCAAGCAAATAAACTAACCCCATGAATTTTCCCTCCCAAAATCAAGTCGCTCCGCATTTCTATTTTTCTCAATAATTCTATTATATTCTTCACCAGCTTCCGCCAACACCAAAAGATCTTCCTTGCTTAATCCCGCCCGCCATTTTCGCAGTTCCTCCACAGGATTCTTTTTAAGAGGCTTTTTGTAGTTTTCATCAAAATCTTTTTTGCTGATTATCACCGCCGAAACTGTTCCATGCTTTGTAATTTCAACAATCTCGCCATTTTCAGCATACGTTATATATTCACTCAATTTCGCCTTTACATCATAAAGTGGAGCAGTCATCGCACCTCCCATTAAATTATAACCATCATATAGTCATATTATAGTTATAAATAGTCATATTATCAAGTTTAAAAATAAAAATTTGGAGGTTACCTTCCCTTCGCAAAGCTCGCTCAGGTCGCTACGTTCCGGGTTCCGCTAACCGCTCATTGCTCGCTCCGCTCGCAACGGCTCCGCCGCCCTGCACATCGCTAACCCAAAGCTACCGAATTGACGTACTTTTTCTGTCAGCGCATTCAATTTTTACGCTGAATTTATAAAACTCGGCATTTGGGTATATTAAAGATAGAAATTTTCCAAGTTTTCTGTTACATTTACCTACGGATTACAGACTAAAAAAGCATATTGAGCCACATAGTCTGTGAACCTATGTTTTTCGGACACAGAAAAAACAAAAGGATATAAATTGAGAAACAGGTTTATTCAGCTTTTATTAGCAGCTTCAGGTGTTTTCTTATTGAACTGCACATCCACTCAAAGACGTGTGCTTTTACGTTGGGACGCAAGCACAAAAGACTACCTGTATTTTCCGCAAAGAAAAATAGAATGTGGAAAATACACCAGAACGTTTACGCGCAAAATTAATCCGCAATACGAAGAACTTTTAAAGCAAGAATTCAATACAGAAAACCTTGATAAATTCATCAGAAAAACAAAAACCCAAGCAATCATTATTATAAAAGATGACACAATTGTCCTTGAAAAATACGGAGCTAAATATAGCGAAAATTCAGTCGTAACGTCATTTTCTGTGGCAAAAAGTTTTGACTCTGCAATTATCGGAGCTTTAATAGAAAGCGGAAAAATCAAAAACGTCAACGAACCGGTTACAAATTATATTCCCGAGCTTTTAGAACGGGATAAACGCTTTCAAAAAATTTCCATCAGACACCTTATGCTTATGTCATCAGGAATTTTATATGAAGAAAACTTTCCCAGGAAAGACAACACAAAAACTTACTTCAATCCAGACTTAAGAAACCTTGCGACAAACAACACACTCATAAAAGAAGAGCCAGAGCTTCATTTTCTTTACAATAATTACAACCCACTTTTACTGGGACTTATTATTGAACGCGCATCCGGAGAATCCGTAAGCTCTTATTTCAGCCGCGCAATCTGGTCAAAAATAGGCGCAGAGGCGGATGCGACATGGAGTCTTGATAGCAGTAAAAGTTCATTTGAAAAAATGGAAAGCGGAATAAATGCCCGCGCGCTGGATTTTGCAAGATTCGGATGCCTGTACCGAGACGGCGGAATTGCAGACGGAAAAGTTGTCATAGAAAAAAAATGGATTGAAGAAAGCCTGTCCAATGGCTCAAAAGACGAAAATTATTACAACGACTCTTGGGGAAAACAGATTTATAACGGCGTAAACGGAAACGGCGGATACTACGGATATTTCTGGTACGTATTAAAAAGAAACAACGCCAAAAATGATTTTTTTGCGTACGGCAACAAAGGTCAGTTCATATATGTTTCTCCAGCCGCAAATACGGTTATTGTCCGTTTCGGAGAAAAATACGGAATCAACGGATGGAAATACATAGAAGCGTTCTATAATTTAAATTCAAAAGTAGGCGGTATAAATGATTAGGCAATATACCAGAAAATCATTCTTTTTGTCTTTTATGATTCTTTTGCTGAACTCAGTGCTCTTACTTGCAGAAGAAAAAGAAAATTTCAATCCTTTTTCTGTAAACCTTTCAACCGATTTTGCATATTACCCTGAATCAAAATGCAGGGCAAGCACACAGGACATCCATTTTGCAAGCTTAACCGGAATATACAGCAGTCTGGAATGTCGCTCAACACTTTCTGTAAACTACACAATAAAAACTCCGCTTGGGGCACATTGGCTTACAAAAGATGCAAATGTCTTTTTTACAGGTGCGGTTGAAGTTACGCCGGTTTCCGTAAGACCTATGCTAAGCGTAGGCTTTTCTCCGCTTCCTTTTATCGTGCTCAAAGGCGGAGCTTCAACAGGATTTGCGTGGAACTACCTGGGTCTGGAAGGTATTGCAAAATTCAACAAAGAGTCCGGCGAATACGAAACTTTATCAGCAATCAACCATCCGTTTTACGAATTTTGGGCACAGAGCGATTTTATGTTTGATACAGGCGCATTAGCTCCAGGAAACTGGAATCACCTGATAATGCTAGGTTCATTCAGAATTTTTTATTCAGGAATCGCAGGCTTAGAACAGCATGATATTTACGAATGGCAGACTGACAAAAACAGAGCGCGGGGATTGCAGTATGAAGCAAGCGGCATTCTTGCATATCAGATGCCGATTGCACTTTACAGGGCAGGCATTATTTTTACAGTTGGCGGACATTTTAACGGCAGCGACTACGGAAATCTGGATTCATTGTATGACGGCGGCTTTACAAAGTATTCATTAAGTCCGGCATTGCAGTTCAAACTTTCTGCAAAGGATGAACTCCTATGTCTTTTTCAATTTGCAAACAGGCGAAGTTTTGAACAATACCACGACAAGGCAGAACAGGAACTTTTTATGAAAAAAACTGGACAGGAATGGTACTTTCAGAGAATAGCTTTTAGCTGGAACCACAGGTTTTTATAAATCTCAGCAATCCTGAAAAAAACTTAAGACCAACAGGCAGGCAACTAAAGCTGATTCTTTAAAAGTCCATCAACTTCTTCATCCGTTAAATCGCGGTATTCGCCGGTGGCAAGGGATTCGTCAAGTTTCAGCGGACCGATTGAAATACGTTTTAAATAGGCAACTTCGTTCTGTTCCGCCAGAAACATTCTTTTTACCTGATGGAATTTTCCTTCGTTTATGGTAAGAACACATTCTGTTTCGTTTTTCCAGTGGATTTCTGCGGGTTTTGCCAAAAATCCTTGTTCGTTTCCTTCCGGCGGAATTTCAATTCCATTTTTAAAATCCTGTGCGATTTTTTCCTGATTTTCTATGTTTTCGTGATTTACCAAACGCACAAAATATGATTTTTGAAAATGCGTTTTTGGGCTTGTGATTCTGTGGGTCAACGCGCCATCCGTTGTAAAAAGCAGAAGCCCTTCGGTATCAATGTCAAGCCTGCCAACAAGGTGAAGATTTTCCTCAAGATACGGAGTGTGAAAACGTTCGTCCAAAAGGTCAAAAACCGTCTGGTGAAGTCCGTCTTTGTTTGCGCTTACAAAATCCTGCGGTTTGTTCATCATAAGATAAAAATTCTTGCGGAGATTTAAAATTTCGCCGTCAATTTTTATCTCATCTTTGTCTGGATTTACAGAAAAACTTGTGTCAAAAATGCGTTCGCCGTTCACCACGACTTCTGACGAATACAAAAATTTCCGGATTGCCTTGCGGCTTCCAAATCCCTCGTGTGAAAGAATCTTATCTAATCTTGCAAAACTCATTTTTTTCCCAGATTATTTTTTTATCAACGTTTGTCGATTGGAATGTATTTTCGTTCCTCGCAGACATTTTTGTAAGCAGGACGATAAATTCTTCCGCCGGCAACAAGCTCTTCAATTCTATGCGCAGACCAGCCGGCAATTCGGCTTATGGCAAAAATCGGTGTGTAAAGTTCACGCGGAATATTCAGCATTGTATACACAAAACCTGAATACAAGTCAACGTTCGCGCAAATCTGCTTGTCTGAATGATGGACTTCCATAATGATTTCTGGAGCAATTTCTTCTATCATGCGGTAAAGATTGTATTCTTCCAGACAATTTTTCTCTTTTGCAAGTTTTTTCGCTTTTTCACGCAGAAGCAAAGCGCGCGGATCGCTGATTGTGTAAACCGCATGCCCCATTCCATAAATTTTTCCGCTGTGGTCAAAGGCTTCTTTTTTTGCAATTTTATAAAGATACTCGCGGACTTCTTTTTCGTTTGACCAGTCTTTTACGTTCGCCTTGATTTCATCCATCATTTCCACAACGCGAATGTTTGCGCCACCATGCCGACGACCTTTCAAAGAGCCGACAGCAGCCGCAATCGCTGAATAAGTGTCTGTGTCTGCGGAAGAGACAACATGAACCGTCAAAGATGAGTTGTTTCCGCCACCGTGTTCCGCGTGAAGAATAAGCGCAAGATCAAGAATCTCCGCCTCAAGTTTTGTATATTGACAATCCGGGCGAATCAGATGCAGGAAATTTTCAGCAGTTGAAAGTTCCGGAAGCGGATTGTGAATGTACATTGATTTATTTTCATAATAACGTCTGCGGGCCTGATAACCATAAGCGGCAAGCGTAGAAAAACGAGAGATAAGCTCAATGCACTGACGAAGATTGTTTGCAACAGAACGATCCTCAGGGTTTTCATCATACGAATAAGAGGCAAGCACTCCGCGTGCAAGTTTATTCATAATGTCCTGGGAAGGTGCCTTCATAATCATGTCTTCGGTAAAATTCGGCGGAAGTGTACGGCTTTCTCCAATAAATGCGCGGAATTCATCAAGCTCTGATTTTTTTGGAAGTTCACCGAACAAAAGAAGATAAGCGCATTGCTCGTAACAGTAGTCATCATTTGCCTCTGCATCACGAATCAAATCAACAACATCGTAACCACGGTAAAGCAAACGCCCCGGAACAGGAATTTTCTCTTTATTTGCGCCGACCTCGTAACCAACAACATCACCAATCCGTGTAAGCCCGACAAGAACTCCAGTGCCATTTGCATTGCGGAGACCGCGTTTTACATCATACTTTTGATAAAGATCAGGATTGATAGGGTCATTACGTTCTGCAAGTATCGAAAGTTTTTCTATAAAATTTTTGTGTTTCAAATCTGCCATACTTGCCCCCATAAAAGAATTGCATAAAAAATGTATATTTATTCATTGCAATTTTGCATATCTTTATAATTATACAATTTTCTTGGGTTGTGTACAAGAGTTGCAAAAAAATATATCAGAATGAATACATTTGTGAAAAAAATCGCACAAAAATGCCTGCACTTCCAGCGGAAAATCAAAATCGGCTAGGGTTGCAATTTTTTTTAGGAAGAAAACTTCAATTCGCAAAGCTCATTTTCAGTTTTCTTTTATGCCTGCGGCAAAAAAATGGCAAATTACGCCATTTTGACTTTTCCGCTTCCGTTGCGGCATTTTTTATTCCTTATGTTTTTACAATATTTCAATCTGAAAATATCATGTATTCCCGCTGATTGTGAAAAATCCTGTTTCAGTCTGCCAATTAAAAATCTGGTTCTGCACCGCATTTTCAAGCAGATCGATAAGTTTCTGCAAGTCTGGAACGCCCAAGGCTTTTACCATTGCCCTGCCATAAGCGGAAGATTCAGTGTTGAACCAACGTTGAATCTCTTTTTGGGAAATCCGTCTTTTTTCATTTATAATTTGGGTTGCGCTCAAAACTTTAAAGCCTGATTTTCTGAAAGTTTCAGCAATATACTGCGTGTTCCAGCAGAAAAACGGATTTGTCTTGTCTCCAAAAAAATCTGACTCGACCCGCTCCATTTTTTCCAGAATATCCAGATATGGTTCGCGCGTCGCCTCGGTCAAAACTTGATTTTTTATAAGCTGGCCAATGTGCTGTCCGCCGGAAGGAATTTTCTGCGAGACAACAATGCTCCAGCCTGGTGCAAACGGACTTTCCTTTAAAGGAATATTTTCCGCCGCCTCGTTTTCCTTTTCAACATTCGGGTTGAAATCTGAATCATAGTTTGTTCCGTCAAAAATTTCTTTTTCAACTTGAATTTCTGACTCTTTCTGGTCTGTAAAAACTTTTCCTTTCTGCTTTTGCGGATTCAGCATTTCAAAAACAGCCTTTGCAAGCGCATCAATCGATTCAACGCTAACAAATGGGTCGCGGAAAAAAATCCTGTCAAAAATCGTTCCATTATACTGAAACTTTAAAATCAGATTCTTGAAATTTTCAGAAGACATAAAATCCGGCGCGCTTGTTTCCGGGCGGAACTGAAGAAGCGGCTTATCCAAATCACCGAGCGTCCGCGAATATTGCTCCAGAATCTGGCAGCCTTTTTCAGTGCGGCACAGACCGCAGGTAACACCTTCCGGAGTTTTTCGGGCAACTTCCCAAAGCAAAAGCCCATCATCAGCATTCCACACAAGACAACGGTAATGGCGCAAAAGATTTGCCATTTCTATCATCGTATCGCGGATTTTCAGAAGAACTTCCGCACGGTTTGAATCCAAACGGTTTTTCCACTGACGGTCGGCTTTGTCCAGCGCAGATTCACGCGCATTATCAACAGGACTGAAAGTGAGATTTTCGCCTTCGCCTGAATTCTTAAAATGTTCGGCAATCCACCATTCACTTATCGGATTTACGCCAAACTCTGATTTTGTTTCTTTTGACTTTTTAATTTCTTCTATTATATTCTTGCTTCCTGTTTGGGCTGGAGCATCTTCCGGCTGCTGCTGTTTTTCAAGAATCGCGGCAATCTGAAGTTCCCGGCGGCTAAGCACTTCCTCTCGGATTTCTTTTTCGTAACCTTGAGTGCTTGGAGTATAAAAAACTCGCCCCATAAGCGAATCAGGCAAATATTGCTGGGCAACCCAATGGTCGCGGTACGCATGAGGATACAAATATCCTGAGCCATGACCAAATCCTTCCGCATCCCGGCTAGAATCCTTCAGATGATTCGGAACTTCAACATTTTCTTTTTCAACGGAAGAAAGTGCGTCAAAAAACGCCATGCTTGAATTTGATTTTGGCGCGGTCGCAAGATACAAAGCCGCGTGCGCCAAAAAATAACGGCCTTCCGGTAAACCAACGCGGTCAAATGCGGCGGCGCAACTTTCAACAATCTGAACAGCTTTCGGGTCGGCAAGCCCTGTGTCCTCGCAGGCAGAAATCAACATTCTTCTGAAAATAAAATGAGGATCTTCCCCTGCGCTGACCATCCTCGCAAGCCAATAGCATGCGGCATCAGGATCGCGGCCACGTAAAGATTTAATAAACGCGCTGATTATATCGTAGTGGTAGTCGCCATCCCGGTCATAAAGAACAACTTTTTTCTGGATTGACTCCTCGGCGGTTTCCTTTGAGATATAAATTGTCGAGCCATAAGCCGGAACTGGAACATCCGCGTCTGGATTCCACTTTTCTGGCGTTGTTTCAACCGCAAGTTCAAGCGCATTCAGCAGAGAACGGCAATCTCCGCCGGCAGTTTCAACAAGATGCTCAAGCGCGCCTTTTTCAAAAACAACTTTCCAGCGGCCGTAGCCTCTTTCCTTGTCCTCTAACGCCATATGCGCCGCTTTCATCAAATCATCGTAAGTCAAAGATTTAAGCTGAAAAACACGGGAACGGCTGACAAGCGCGCGATTTACTTCAAAAAACGGATTTTCAGTTGTTGCACCAATAAGGATTATCGTTCCATTTTCAACCCAAGGCAAAAGCGCGTCCTGCTGACTTTTGTTCCAGCGGTGAACTTCATCAACAAAAAGAATCGTTCTGCGGCTGTAAAGATTGTAATAATCTTCCGCCTGCTTGATTGAATTGCGGATGTCGGCAACACCAGTAAGAACCGCATTCAGCGTAATAAAATTCGATTTTGTATGGTTTGCGATTACACGAGCCAAAGTTGTTTTTCCAGTTCCTGGCGGTCCGTAAAAAATAACAGAAGTGAGCTGATCCGCGGCAATGGCACGGCGCAAAAGGCGTCCCTTTCCAACAATATGATCCTGCCCGATATATTCATCCAGATTTCTAGGTCGCATCCGAGAAGCAAGCGGCTCGCGCAAACTCCGCGCCATGCTAAAAAGTGATTCATTTTCCATAGCGACAATCAGCCTTAACTTTAATTCATCAGTAAAAATAATTGAATATTGCTACCTAGCGAATTGACGCGCTTTTTCTGGTAGCTGATTCAATTTTCTTTCACAATCAACAAAACTCAAAATCAATTCTAATTATATCACATTGTTGTTTTTATGATACAATTAGATTATGAATAAAAAATGGTTTGAAATTATTGATTTTTACAGGCTCACGGGAATTGTCTTTATCTGGATTTCTGCGTGGATTTTTATGATTCCTTGGAAAGCGGACATCACATCACCTTATTTTGACAATGTCTGGGGCGCTTTTTTTGCGTTTTTTGGTGCGGTCGCGGAAAAAACTGTAAAAACTCAGCAGCTGCCAGACCTTTTGAGCGGAATTTTTGCGCTCGCATTCATTTTTCTTCTTCATCTTAGGGGAATTTTAAACATAACAGGCAACGAAAAACTTTCAGAAAAAGATTTTAAAGACCACAGGCTTCTAATCGTCTGCATGAATATTCTTAGCATAATTGTGCACACGCTTTTTTTTGCAATGCTGATAAAAATCTTTCTTTTTCCAGACAAGGGAAATTCCGCAGTTCTGGCGCGCCTTGAGCAAAATTTTACGGTTACAGTTCTTTTTGCTGTCTGCGTAACAGGAATGCTTTTGGGCGGCGCGGCAATTTCTAAGATTCTGATGATTATTTTTTCGCTTGCGGCAATCTTTTTCAATGTGAATTTTGTTAGCAGCACAATGGGAATCTGGGGATTTGTTGCAATTATTTTCGCGGCAACTGGTTTTTACCTTGAATTCTGCGTGAACGGATTCAAAAAAGAAAATCTGCTGATAGATTTGGCTTACATTTCCGGAAAATACGAAAAACTTGAGCTGAAGGCAAAAAACGAAATTTCAGAGATAAAACAATCCTCACGGGAAATGCAAAAAATTCAGAAAGGAAAAAAATAATGACAAAATCAAAAGCAATAATTCTTAGCTCAATTCTGGGCATTCTTTTTTTTGCAATGCCGACTTTTGTGATAATAAAAGCCGCAAACATAAAAAGCGGCTACAAAGGACTCGTCTGGGGACAAACTGAATATCAAGTTAAAGAATGGATAAAAAAGAACAACAACAACATAATCTGGACAAAATGCCCGCTAAGCCATTACGGAGTTTCCTGCTCAAAATTAACATGGAAGCAGAACGAGCAGTCGCCATTTGAATACATTGAATTTCAATTTAAGAACGGAAAACTTGCCGCAGTAATTGAAACCGGACACGAAAAACCTTTTACGCCGGAAGTTCTTTATTCATACGGACGCTCAGAAAACGGAACTGACCTTGCAGTTGAAATCTACAAAAGCAAAGGTGAAAAAATCCAGCTTCGCGACTACGTGAATTATTACTCGCCGCCACAAAAATTCAACGGAACAAAAAAACGCTTTGCCGTGGAAATTCTTTTCAAAAAAAATCTTACAGACTCCACAGTTCCAGAAGAAAAAGTTTTCTATCTTCTGACAACCGGCTACTACTCGCCAGAATACTACGAAGAAGCAAAAAAACACACCGAAAACTTTCCTTCACACAGATTTTTGGCAAATTGAAATGAAATTATGTTTTTTTGAATGAATAAATGCGCAGTCAGATTTACAATTTGTGAAGACTTTTGGAGACGAATATGAAATATTTCCTTTTTACTATTTTTTCCGCAACATTCCTGTTTTTTTCCTGCAAAACCACAGCCTCGCTTGTTGAATCCGCAAGTTCCTCCAGCGAAGAAAAATTTTCCGCCTGCGAACAAGAAAATTATTTTATTGCCGAAATCGACCTTTCCTCACCGGAACTTGAAATAAAAACCTATCCAAAAGCCGCCGGATTTACAAAGCCGATTTCTGTAAAAAAATTCGCAGAACAAAAAGAATGTTTCGCTGCAATCAACGCAAATCCATTTGTAACAAGCTCAAAGCTGAATCCATTTTTTTCAAAAAGAAAACCGGTCGGACTTTATGTTGACAACTTTTTACAATTTTCCGAGCCACAGAAAAAGTACGCCGCCCTTGCCTTTTTTAAGGAAGAAACTGGATATTCGGCAAAAATCTTCGATTCTCAAATTGAAATCCAAGACGAAATTCCAGCATTTGCCGTCGGAGGATTCTGGACAATTCTTCGCGGCGAAAAAATCCACACTTTTAAAGACATAAAAGATTTTCGTTCCGCGGCCGGAATTTCAAAAGATGGAAAAAAACTCTATCTTTTCTGCGGAAAAAAACTTTCCTACGAGGAAACTGCAAAAATTCTAAAAGAGAAAAATGTATTCTGCGCGCTCCAATTAGACGGCGGACCTTCCAGCCAGCTTTATTTCAATGGAAAAAACAGGCAAAAATCAGCAAAAAAGCAACTTCCGTCTGTAATCCTAGGATTTTCGCATAAACCGAATAATAAAATTGACGAATAATTTGATATAAACTAGAATTAAATTTATGAGTTTCTCCATAACGACAAATCAGCAAATCAACGAATATTACAACAAATATCGGGAAAACGAAATAATATTCACAAAAGATATAATAAGATTCTTACGCCTTGATCCCAGACAAATATACGTAAAGTGCGCCGGTTCGCAGTGGCCATGCATAATAAATTCAACATCGTTCCAGCAGGCAAAGATAATCATCGGAACAAACGGCGGAGCTTTTCAACAGATAACAAAAAAAGACGCGCCGCCGGTAAATCTGCGTTATTGCTTTATTGAATCAGACAACCAGCCTTTGATTTTCTTTGTAACTTGCCGCGTAACAGATGTAACTCCATACATGAACTCAAAGGAACTCGCGATTGTAACTCTGTCTTTTACACAACGACCTTCAGATGACCTTATCTATAAGCTTGGCTCGCTGATTGACGCAAACGAAGGCTTTATATATAGAAAAGAAGAACGAATTATTTTAAATGAAGACTCCAAGCGGCTTTTGGGAATCAACAAAAAAGAATCGATTGTCTACATTCAGTCTGTTCCGCGCCACTGCATTCTCTGGAATCTTTCTTTTACAGGCGCAAAAATTATTGTTCTGGGCGTTCCAAAATTTCTTGCAAACAAAGACTGTATAATAAGACTTCTTTTTACAGAACCGAATGAAATTGTTGACGTAAAAGGAACAATTGTTTCAGTGAACACCGTAGAAGGACGAAAAGAACTTGTTGAAGCCGGAATAAGATTTGACGAAAATCAAGTTCCGCTAGCATATAAAATAAGAATCAACGATTATCTTTCCAACAAAAGAAAGAAATTCCTTGACTACGCAACAAAAAATTCAACTCAGACTAAAACTGAAGAAAAACCTGCGGAAGAACAAGCGCAAAACCAGGCTCCGCAGAATCCTTCAGACAAATAAAAATTTATAGGAAAAAAAATGAACCATAAAAATCCGCTTGAAACAGTTTATTTTGTAAATTTGCCGGAAAATTATAATTTTTCAAATGCGGCAATGAAAATTGACACGACAATTCCGCTGCCGGTCCAGAAAAAAATGCAGGGCGACCCGGACGATTACGACATGAACGACATTTCGCCGGAACAAGTTCTTTCTGGAATTCTTACAGTTCTGGCTTACGACCACAAAAACGAGCACAAGGATTATTACCGCTCGATTATTTTAAAGGCGCGGCCGAACATCAAAAAAGAACTTTCAGAAGCGGCAATCCTTAAAGCAAAAAATGAGGACTGGGATTTGGCGGAGGAACTTTTTCTTTCATTGAAGGGAATCGACCCGGAAGACAAGGCAATCACGCTGAATTTTGCGCTTTTTTTGGATCAGCGCGCAGAAAGCTACCGCCACTCAGAATTAAACGAGGACGCAGACGCTTACGACAACGACGCGGAAAGTTACTACAAAGATTCAATGGATGCAGACCCGCCGATTCCGGACGCATTTTTTAACGCAGGATTCTTCTACCTAAAATCACACGACTTTAAGAACGCAAAGGAATGTTTTGAAAATTACGTTGCGCTTGTCTGCGACACAACTGACGAGGAACTTGGCGAAAACGGACTTTACAAAAAAGAACGCGCCCAGGAAATCTTAAACAAAATCAGCAGCGAAAATATGGACAACGACGCTTTTTCCCAGGCATACAAACTGATTCAGTCCGGTCAGGAAGAAAAAGGACTTGAAAAAATCAGAAAATTCATTGAGTCAAATCCGAAAGTCTGGAACGCATGGTTTCTTCTTGGCTGGGGATTAAGAAAACTTGGCCGCTACGAAGATGCGCTTACCGCTTTTAAACAGGCAATTGCCTGCGGCGGCGACAAAAATTCAGACACATTCAACGAAATGGCAATCTGCCTGCTTGAACTTAACAATATAAAAGAAGCAAAAGACGCTTTGATGAATGCGTTTAAAATCTCGCCAGAAGATACAAAAATTATCTCGAACCTTGGATATGTCTGCCTAAAAGAAGGAAACAAAGCCGAAGCGCAAAAATATTTTACCGCAGTTCTGGAATTTGACCCGAACGACAAAATTGCAGCCAGCGAACTTGCAAAACTTGAACGCTCAGACGATTAGATTAGCAAAAAACTAAAAATCGATTTTTATGGCATCTCCAACAGTGATGCCATTTTTTTTGAACCAACCTTGAGGAACCTCAAGCGCGTAACGCACATAACCAGAACTTGTAATATCAGCAAGGCTGAACGGCTGCATATCAAGAATATCCTTGATTTTTCCGTCTTTTGAAATATAAGCAATCGAAAGCGGAGTCGGCGTGTTTTTCATCCAGAAATTAAGAATCTGGTCGTTTTCAAAAACAAAAAGCATTCCAGTTCCCTGCGGAATATTTTTCCGTTCCATAAATCCGCGGTTTCGATCTTCTGGCTTTATTGCAATTTCTGCAAAAACTGAAATTTCAGTTCCATCAGCTTTTAAAATCGTAAGATTCCGCTTTTCAAGTTTTGATTGGCAGGAAATATTCACAGCAAGAACAAAAAACAGTCCCAAAAAAACAGCAAGATTTCTAAAAAAATTAAAATTCATCATATAAAATTCCTATCAAAGTCCTTCCAAAAACATTTCTCGGGTAATTTCTGTGCCGTTCGGACCGACCATTGATTTATTTTGAAGAGACTCGAACGTTCTTTTATCAACATATTTTAAAGTCAAAGGGCGTTCAAGGCTCATCGTTACATTATTTCCATTCCAAACGGATTTTTCAGGGCTTACAGAATCAGGCATTCCGTATTTTTTGCAGAGAGAATCAAAAATGCTGAAGTGATCCATTTTTTCGCGGTTCACATTTATCGTAATTATGTAAAGTTTGTCGTTGTAAAACTGAAACCAGCAACGTTCCAAAAAGGAAAATCCGGCAAAAGCCGAAGTGTCCGTTTCAATAAGAACCCGATTTTCGCCAGGAAGCAAAGAAACGTCCCTGTCACCGTGGTAACCAAAATCAGGATTATCTTTCAAGGCTTTTTTTACCTGTTCAACAGACATTCCAAGCTCAACGCCGCCATAACCTGTGGCAACATTTTTTTCTGCAAAAAGAGAGGACAAAAAAACTGCGCAAAAAACAAGGAAAAGATTTTTTTTCATAAAAGCCTTTTATTTTGACTGAGCTGACAGCTGCTTGTCTTCAAGTTTTCTGTAGAAAGCCGCAACCTTTAAAAGCTCGGTGCAGTCCGGCACAACAATTTTATTGTCAACAAAACGAATGCAGCGTTCCTGCCTAAGCTGAAAATTCGCCTTGTTGTGCTGCTCTAGCGGAATTGAGCACATATTCGCAAGGTCGTCAGAAGTAATATCTGGCTCAAAAATTCCTGATGATTTTCTGGATTTTTCAGCCTGAAGAGCAAGCATATCTATCATTTTGTGAACAGGATTCACAAGGCACGCATTGTCAAGCTGGCGGTAAGAAGTCCAGAGGCGTTCCGCCAAAGTTGTTGTAAGCCGGGAAATCAGCTGAGGCTGCGTTGAAACCATCATATCAAAGTTGTTTTTGTTAAGGACAATAAGTTTGCAATTTTCGTGGGCAATTGCGCTTGCAGAACGAGGCTTGTTTTCAAGAAGAGCCATTTCCCCGAACATATCGCCGGGTTTTAGAACAGCAAGAACAACTTCGTTTCCATTTATTACTTTTGAAATCCGCACCTGCCCAGACTGAATCACAAACATATCCGCCCCGGACTGGCTTTCTGAAAAAATCATCCTGTCTTTTTCGTAGATTCTAGTTCCTTCCGCCGGCGGCTCAAAATCGCGCAGTCTTGACCGCGTGCTCAACGCCCTGAATGAACCTTGAGCCTCTGAAAGATGCGCGCCGTTTCTGTTTTCCTTCATATATTGATAGTATGCGAAAAGAGCAATGTCATAAGCCTGAATTTTTTCGTAGTATTTTGCGACTTCGTAAATATGCTCAGAAGATTCAACGTTTACAGCCTTGTTTGAAAAATTCGTAAGCTGCTCGTTCATTGTGCGCATCCGGTTTGCAAATGTGCGGATGATTTTCAGCGCAATCGGAGTGTTTTTTTCAATAAGCTCAGGATATTGGTCTCTGCGGACAGAAATACATTTTACATCTGTAAGAGCAATCGCGCTCTCTATCTGGAAATGCCCCGACATACAAGGAATTACGCCAACAAAGTCTCCCGGTCCAAGATTTTTTATTGAAAGTCCCTTTAAATCATTTTGCTTGAAACAACGGACATTTCCGCTTTGAATGATATAAAAATGGTCGTTATTTTCTTTTCCTTCAACAAAAAGATATGAATCTGGTCTGAAATTTACGAATGACAACTGTAACATTCTATACCACCTTGGACATTAACTTTAAAAGTATAATGGTTAGATTTTTTATTTGTCAACGAAGATTATCTCTGGCTGCAAACAAAATCCGGTCTTCGCCTTAACTTCTTTAACGGTGAATTCAACAAGTGCCTTTACGTCTTTTTGCGTTGCTCCACCCAAATTTATAATAAAATTTCCGTGAAAGGGAGCAATCCGCGCCATTCCTATCTGTTTTCCGCGCAGACCGCACTCGTCGATTATCTTGCCGCTTGGCGCGCCAAATTCGCGGTTGTTTCTGAAAACGCTGCCCGCGCTCGGAAAATTAAAATGCCCCTTCGATTTCCGTTCCTCAATGTATTTTTTGTTTTCAGATTTTATTTCTTCCTTTGATTTTTCATTTTTTTTCAGCCTGAAAGTCGCGGAAAGAACCAGCGTATGCGAGTTTTGAAACGGGGAAACTTTGTAATCCCAGTCTGACGGAGAAAAAATCTTGTGCTGTTCCGTGTAATCGTTCAAGTCGATGTAATAGGCTTCCACAAAAAGCTCGCTGATTGAAAGGTCAAAGCATCTTGCGTTCATAAAAAGAGCGCCCCCTAGCGTTCCGGGGAGCCCCGCAAACTTTTCCGCACCGGAAAAACCGTTTTCCGCACAAAAATTCACAAAAGAAGCCATAGTTGCGCCAGCTTCCGCAGAAACCAGAACGTCATCATTTTTTGTCTGGGCATTTTCCAGCGCAGAAATTTTATTGATTTTTAAAAGTGAAATTACAACGCCTTCAAATCCGCTGTCGCAAAAAACAATATTCGAACCGCCGCCAAGGACAAAATAGTTAATTTCCGCTGATTTTAACGCCGCCAGAAGCACCAGAAGCGAGTCCAGATTTTCCGGTTCAAAAAAAACTGGAACTGTTCCGCCGATTTTAAAAGTTGTGTGCTTTGACATGGGTTCATCAAACAAGACAGAACCGCAAAAGTCGCCGGAAGAAATGATTTTCTGCGCAAAAGATTTGTAGTCGTTCATAAAAGCTATTATATAGAAAAAAACAAATAATTGTAATTGGCGGAAATTCCCGAAATACTGGCTTTCTGGAAAAATGTAAACTTTGAAATCATTACTGATAATTGAAACACGATGTTTTTTTCATTAAGATTGTTATAAATATACACAAAAAAACAGGAGTTCTTATGCCGTTAAAATTTTTTAATACGATGGGACATAAAATTGAGGAATTTAAACCGGTTCACGAAGGTTTTGTCGGTTTTTACGGTTGCGGTCCGACTGTTTACAATTATGCGCACATCGGAAATCTTCGCGCGTATGTTTTTCTGGATATTCTTGATAAAACCCTGACTTTTTTGGGTTACGACATAAAGCACGTTATGAACATCACTGATGTTGGACACTTGACCGGTGACAACGATGATGGTGATGACAAAATGGTAAAAACAGCGGAGGAACGTCATCAGTCTGTTCTTGAAGTTGCAAAATTTTACACGGACGCTTTTATGCAGGACATTGACGACCTGAACATACGTCATCCTGATGTAATCTGCAAGGCGACTGAACACATTCCAGAAATGATTGAGCTTATAAAAAAGATTGAGGCGAACGGCCACACTTACATGGCTGGCGGAAATCTTTACTACGATATTTCAACCTACCCGGACTACGGAAAACTTGCGAACTTGAATCTTGACGAATTGAAGGAAGGAGCTGGCCGCCGCAAGGAAGTTGTAATCGATGGGAACAAGCGAAATCCGGGCGATTTTGTTCTTTGGTTCACAAAATCAAAGTTTGAAAATCAGGCGATGACTTGGGATTCTCCTTGGGGACGCGGCTATCCGGGCTGGCACATTGAATGTTCTGCCATGAGCATGAAATATCTTGGAAAACACATCGACATCCACACAGGCGGAATTGACCACGTTCCGGTTCATCACACAAACGAAATCGCGCAGTCAGAAGGTTCGTTCACGCCGGAAGAAAGGGCGGAAGGACCTTGGGTAAAATATTGGCTTCACAACGAATTTCTGGTTGTTGAAGGCGGAAACAAAATGTCTAAGTCAAAAGGGAATTTCCTGCGGCTTCAGACATTGAAGGACAAAGGCTACAGCGCGCTTGACTACAGATTTTTTCTTTTGGGCGGTCATTACCGCAAGCAGATTTTCTTTAGCTGGGATGCAATGGATTCCGCAAAAAACGGACGGGCAAGCCTTGTTCAAAAAATCGCAAAGCTGGCGCAAAAAGCCGGCGTAAAACTTGAAAAAGGCAAATCGTATAAAAAAGGCGAAGCCGACAACCGCGAAGGGCTTTCTGAAAAAGCAGTTCAGTATCTCGACGCATTCAAGGCGGCTCTGGAAAACGATCTTTTGGTTCCGGTTGCGCTCAGTCAGGTTAATAAAGTTTTAAAAGACAGTTCTTTGGACGCAAAGGAAGCATTGAATCTTATTGACAGAATGGATAGCGTTCTTGGACTTAAAATGATTGAAACTGCTGGAATTGCGCAAAAAGAAGCGGAAAAAAATGCGGCGGCAAATGTAATCGACCATTCAGGAGACCCGGAAGCTGCGGAGATTGACGCGCTTGTTGCAGAAAGAACCGCCGCCAAGAAAAACAAGAATTTTGCAAAAGCCGACGAAATCCGCGACGCGCTCACAAAACGCGGAATCACAATAATAGACACGCCAGCAGGTCCAACCTGGAAAAGGAATTAGACGACGAGATTTTACGTGGTCATTTCGACAGGCTCAATGACCGTGTATTTGCTACTATAATGAATTAAAAATGTGAAGGTTGAGCTTGTCGAAAACTGTGGCTAAAGCGTTGCTTCAGAACTTATAAAATTCAAAATTAAAATTGTAACCAATCAAAAGGAGCGTTGTTTGCTAAATATGGACGGTCAGACAGAAAAAACTAAGCCTCTTAATGCAGCAGATTCTGTTGACTTTAAAACGATTTATAGCGCAACAATGCAAATGCTGTTCAAAATCTCTTACAGGATTGTAAATGAGGAAGAAGCAGCAGAAGATTTAGCCCATGACTCGCTGATTAAAGCCAACGAAAAACAACTGACTTTCCCTACGATGAATGACGCTAAATTCTGGCTGATTCGCGTTGTAAAAAACGCTTCTCTGAATTACGTCAAAAGAAAAGCGCGGGAAAAACGAGCCTACGAAAAAGCACTTTACGAGGAAACCCGAGTTTTTCATTCTGGTGAAACAGAACTTCTTAGGGAAGAATCTATAAAATCTGCACAGGACGCTTTGAATAAACTGCCTCCAAAACTAAAAGAAGTCGTTGTGCTTGCCGAGTACAGCGACTTAAACTACAAAGAGATTGGTAAAGTTGTGGGAATCACGGAAGGAAACGTGAAAGTCCGTATCTTCCGCGCCCGCAAATTACTTGCAGAAATGCTAGGAGCTGAAAATGTATTCTTGCCCAACTGATGATATTCATTCAATTTATCTTGACAATGAGCTTCCTTTGGCTTACATAAAGGAATACGAATCTCACATTGCGAATTGTCCGGCTTGCAAAGCAAAGCTTGAGTCTTTAAGAAGAATCAAAAACGCTTTCCTGACAGACAGCAAAAATATTCAGCTTGACAAACAGTTCATTGATCAAAGTTTTGAGCGACTAAAAACAAAAATGCACTACTCAAAAAATGCAGCAACGCGCTTTGAATTTCCTTTCAGCGAAAAAACTGTCCGCTGGGGAATGGCGACCGCCGCAGCTGTGCTCATTGCCGCGATTCTTCCTGTTACAATTTCAAACGCAACAAAAGCAAATAATTCAAATGCAAATATTGCATCAATCACTCCTGTTACCCGTCCACAAAATGCGCCGCTTTCAAATCAAAACGTTGTAATCAACGGAAATTTGAACCACAATCTGGCGCAGACAGTCGGCACAAGAAATATTTCAAACTCTGCGCTGACAAATGTTGACGTTCTTAGACCGGAATTTGATGATGCGAAAAAAATTCATGTAAACATTACAGTTCCGGGACTTGAAAACAATCAGGAAACAATTGAAATCAAACTGCCGGTAAACTCTAATGAAGGGCAGCTAGAGTGGACTCGTCATCGGTAATAAATTATTTTTTTAGAAAATCTCCTGTAATCAGAACCTTGTGCTGGCTGGCATTGGCTCTGATTTTTGCGCTTGGCTCGCTTTTGTTCGGGCTTCACGTGAATCAAAAGCCGGTAATTTACTCAATAAATCCGCCGGTAGGTTCGCCGGGAGACCTTATAATCATAACTGGAAAAGGATTTGGAAACACCCGCGAAACAAATTATGTTGAATTCGGCGGTTCAAAGCTCACTTCATCATCTTATATTTCATGGACAGATTCCGAAATAAAAGTTGTTCTACCGGCAAACGTAAGAGATGGACTTGTTGTTGTTGAGACAAAAAGCAACCGCTCAAAACCGGCATTTTTCGCAAACGCAACAGCCGCTCCAATCGCAGTAACGCAGAATCCACAGACAACCGCGCCGATAATCACAAGCCTTTCCCCGGAAAAAATTTCTGTAGGAACATTGATTACAATTTCCGGCGTGAATTTTGGAAACGCAAAGGATAATTCAAAAGTATTTTTTTCTGTGAACCGCGAAAAACCTATAAACGATGAGAATTTTGCCTCAAAATCACAGGATGACCTTGCTTTTACAGAAGCAAACGAAGATGATTTTGACTACGAATATTGGTCAGACAATGAAATCAGGCTTTATGTTCCAGACGGTGCTGTTTCAGGAGATATTTTTGTCTCAACAAACAAAGGAAAATCCCCGATGCGCCACATTGAGATAAATAAAAAAATCGGCACAAAAAGTTTTATTTCGCCAAAAACTTATGTTATTCAGGTTGCAGTTGACATTGACGACACAGCGGGCGACAAAGATTCCCAGATAATTTTGCGCTGTCCGCGACCGTTCACTTCACCAGCCCAACCGGTTGTACTTGTTTCAGAATGTTCACCTGAGCCGATAATTTATGATTTTCAGCATACAATTATCCACCAGACAAGCGGCGCACGCAGTTCGGGAAAAACTAAATTCAAGCAGAATTTTGCTGTAACTTCTTATGACACCCGCACGGAAATTTTTCCATCGGCAATAAATTCTTCTGCTTCAATAAACAAGAATTTAAAGACGGTTGCAACAAAAGCGGACAACTGCATTCCTTCTGATGATGAGGAAATCATAAAACTTGCGCGCTCAATTGCCAAAAATGAAAAAAATCCGTACACAATCGCGGCACTTACATACAATTATATGCTGAAAGAATTTGAAATTCTTCAGGATGTAAGAAAAGGAAATATTTCACCTTTAGATCTTTTGCGCACAAAACGCGGCGATGCCTACGATTTTGCAGTTATTTTCACAGCTCTTCTTAGGGCAAATGGAATTGCAGCTCTTCCAGACAGCGGAATTCTTGTTGAAACAGACTTAAAGACTCGCCCTCACTGGTGGAGCGAATTTTTTGTACCGGGATTTGGATGGATTCCTGTAGACATTGCACTTGCCGCAGGTTTAGACTATCAGCCATGGCAAAAAGATATTGTGCCTCATCAGTTTTATTTTGGAAACCTTGACAGCCAGCACATTCTTTTTAACCGCGGATGGAACGAATTCAAGCCAAGCGCACCGAACAACAAAACAGTTTCTAGACCACGAAGCTATTCCCTACAGTCAATCTGGGAAGAAGCCAGTGGAAAAACTATAAAATACAGTTCATACTGGTCAAATCCGACCGTAATAGGAGTATATTGATGACTAAAGTATTATCAGTTGGCGGTTCAATTGTTGTGCCAAACCAGCCAGACACAGAATTCCTGACAAAATTTGTTTCAATGGTAAAAGAATGGCTTGAAGAGGATGCAAGCAGAAAACTGATTCTTGTAGTTGGTGGCGGCGCGCCTGCACGTGTTTACCAGAACGCATATTCAGAAATCTCAAAAAATGTGAACTCAAATTCCGCAAGCGACGCGGCAGACTGGATTGGAATTATGGCGACAAGACTAAACGCCCAGCTTGTAAAAGCGTGCTTTGGCGAACTTTGCCAGAATGATGTAGTTTACGACCCGACAGCTCCAATCGACTTTAAAGGAAGAATTCTTCTTGCGGCAGGATGGCATCCAGGATTTTCAACAGACAACGACGCAGTTCTTCTTGCAGAAAAACATGACGCAAAAACTGTTGTGAACCTTTCAAACATTGAAAAAGTCTACACAGATGACCCAAGAAAAAATCCGGACGCAAAACCGATTGATGAAATTTCATGGAAAGACTTCCGCAAAATGGTCGGAAACGAATGGACTCCGGGAAAAAATTGTCCGTTTGACCCGATTGCCTCAAAAAAAGCAGACGAATGTAAAATGACAGTAATCTGCGCGAGCGGCAAAAACATTGAAAACATCCGCGCAATCCTGAACGACCAGGAATTTGTAGGAACAAAAATCGGCGGATAATGCAGAAAGCGTAAAATTTGAGTTTTTGTAGATTCTGAAAGAAGGCTTACGGCAGATTTCCAATTTGCTCCAGATGGTTGAGCTCGCGCTTCGCTTGTATTGATTCGGGTGCTACGCACTTTAATCGGTTCAATCGCTCAAAATCTTCACAAATTGCAAATCCGCCTGCGCTTTCATTTCATTCTGTTAAAACTCAAATTTTCAGTCTAAAAATATTCCATCTTGTCCAGTATTGCATCGATTTTTTGACCGTACAGTTTGTCGGTTGCCCAAACGCCTGCCAAATCAAAAATCGTTTCGGCATATTTTGCCTTGTGAACCCAGCTATAGCGCGGATCAACCAGTTCCTGCTTCAATTGAACATCCTGAGTCGTTGCATAAGCCTGAAGATGCTGAATATGAGCGCGAACGCCAATCTGCTCTGTTTCAAACCATTCTCCGGGATGAGCTGCATCCATCGCACCTAAACCGCAATAATTGTGCATTTCAGGAACAACAAGATTTCCAAACGAAAGATAGCCTGTTTCAAGGCACATCTGGGCAAACGCAACATCAGAATTTATTCCCTCAATTGCAGCTTCTTGAATGTAAAACTTTGCAAGTCGGTAAACTTGAGCGCGATCGCAATTCGGTTTTACAGAAATAAAATATCGGTACAAATCTTCGGCAGCCAAAACTGGAGTTCCTGACAAATTTCTTGAAATTGAAACTTTTTTCCTTGGAACAGAAACACACGAGAATAAAAAAATCACCGATAAAAAAATACCGACGCTTATAAAAATCGAACTTAACTTCTTCATACATAGATTTTCGTATTTTTTTTGTGATTCATTACCGAATTTGCATTTTTTTTGCGTTAACAAAGTATGTGCAGTATTGATTGTACCCCGGACATCCGTGAACTTACATTGAAGCACGGAATAGAATATCCCTCGGATGTGGAATTAGTTATGATGATTCTTGGCTCAGGAATAAAAGGAATTCCTGTTGAAAAACTTTCAGAGCAGGTTGTAAAAATTCTGGCAAAAACAAACCGCGAATCTCTGATTACAAATCTGCTTCAAATAAAAGGAATGGGAGCTGGAAAAGCCCTTGCAGTTGCCTCCGCAATTGAACTTGGAAGACGACGGAACAACCACAAAAACGTTCTTCTAAAAAAGCCGAAAGATGTGATTCCGTTCATCCAAAATTATTCAATGCAAAACCAGGAGCATTTTTTGTGCATAACCTTGAACGGCGGACATGAAATTTTACAGATACGAGTTGTAAGCGTCGGCACAATAAACCAGACAATCGTCCATCCGCGCGAGATTTTCTCAGAAGCATTGATTCAAAATGCGGCGGCGATAATTGTTGCGCACAACCATCCGTCAGGAAACTGCGAGCCTTCCGATCAGGACATAAACACAACCAGAACCTTAGTAGAATGTTCCGAATTCCTAGGAATCGCACTTTTGGACCACATAATTTTCAGCAGAACATCATATTACAGTTTTCTTGAACACAATATGATGTAAAAAAATTGATTTTTTATGCTGAACCAACAAATTGAAAATTCGCTTGCGCTTTTATTCATTTTGTTGAAAAAATCGATATTCAGGGTATATAATTTTACTATGTCGCTCAAGAAAAAGATTTTTTGCCTTGCCGCCACATTGATTTTCTCGTTTTGTTTTGCAGAGGAAAACGAATTTTTCTCAGAAGAAGAAATTCCTGCCGCTGAACTTTCAAAGGAATTCAACAAAAAAGGATTTTTTCCGCTTGAACTGCTAAAACCTGAAAAAACAAACGAAACTCAGAAAAAGAACACTGTAATCATCAAGACAAACGCGCGGAACGCAAAAGTTTTTTTGAACGGAATCTACAAAGGCACAACGCCAATCTCAATAAGCAATCTTGAACCGGGAACTTACAGGCTCAGGCTTGAAAAAACAGGTTTTCTTCCTGCAGAAAGATACATCTCGGTTTCAAAAAACACAACTTTTAATTATTACTACGAAATGACAGAAATCAAAGGCTTTGTTGACATCCGCGGAATTCAAAACGTTGAAAAAAGCCTGATTTTTGCGGACGGAAACAGAATCTATGCGCCATTTTTTGAACTTTCAGAAGGATTTCACACAATTCAGGTAAAAAGTTTTGGCTACGAAGATTTTTCCGCCTCAATTTTTGTAAAACGCAACCACATAAAACGAATTTCATTAAAAATGCAGAAAGCCGACTTTAGAATCCTGGATTTTTATTCTTCAAGAAAAACAATAAATCCAAAATATAGCGGTTCACTCGGAAATTGCCAGCTGACCGCAAAAGTTTCAGCACCGGGAACAGGAAAAATCTCCATAAAAAATATGTCCGGGGAAGAAATTTTTTCCGCAGAATTACCGGAATTTTCAACATGGGAGCAAAATGTAACTTGGAACGGAACAGATTTTTCAGGAAACGACGTTCCTTCTGGAAAATACATTGCGACTTTTTCCGCAGACGGACAATCCGCTGAGCTTGAAATAAATATTGACCGCACACTTATTTTTCCGCTTGAAGACTTAACTGCCGGCGGAACTGGAATCGGTTTTGTTACAACTGCAAGCATGCTTCCAAAAGGCACAAAAATGGTGAATTTTTCAGCTGCTCCAGTTTCAAGTTCAAAAAAAGGATTTTACGCAACGCCGATTTTTTTTGGATTTTCTGATTCAATTTTTGATCAGCTTGAACTTTCTATAAAACTTTCAATTTTTGCCGGAGTTGAGGACTCTCCTTTTCAAGTTTCGCTCGCCGCAAAATTTACAGACAAGACAAAAAACGAAGATTCGCCGGTTCAGTTCCGCTACGGCGCTTCAGTTCATTACGGAGCTTGCGACTCAAAAATATTTCCAGACTATGGAGCAGATTTTGGCTCAGGGCTGGGACTCGCCGGATTTTTAGGGCTCGGCAACTCTGAATTTTCCGCAGATTTTTCTTCAGAATTTATTTTTGGCGCAAAAACCTCAAATCCTTTCAACGGCGACAATTCCTGGAAAAACGGACTTGCATTCAGTTATTCGCCGCTCCCGGAATTTTCCGCAAACATCTCGTGCGCGCTCATAAGCAATTCAAACTTTTTTGACGCAATTCAACCAAAAGTCGGATTCAGCTATCTTATCCCCGGCACATCATTTGTTTTCAACGCAGATTTTTACGGAATAATCTATTTTGACTCACCGTACTATCTTGGCGGCTCAGCCGGATTCGGATATTTATTCTAATTTATATTAAATAACCAAAATCAGTATAAATTCGTTTTCAAAGTGAAACAAAATCACTATTATAGAAAATATGAAACTTTATTCACGCAGCCAATTAATAAAATTCAGCGCAATCGGAATGGTTTTCGCGGCAGTTGCAGCTTCAGTCATCACTTCGGTTTCTCTAAAGAAATCAAAATCAGCAACGCCAGAAACTACTGCTCAAAATACGAAAAATGAAGACTCGTCATCTAAAAATGAAAATGAATTTACGCTTCTTCAGTCTGAAAATGCTGATGAAAAAGACGAAAAAAATGCGGCTTTAACAGTTTCTACAACAGAGACAAATTACACTCAGGATGAAATTCAGAATATCAACGTCTACCAGAAATGTGCGCCCGGAGTTGTGAACATAAACACGCAGGTTGCCGGTGTAAACTGGTTTTTGGAGCCGGTTGTTCAAGATGGCGGAAGCGGAAGCGGCTCGATCATCGACAAACGCGGTTATGTTTTGACAAACGGCCATGTTGTAAAAGGCGCGTCTAAAATTTATGTTTCACTTTCAGACGGAACACAATATGAGGCAAAAATCATCGGGCAGGACAGAGATTCCGACCTTACAGTAATAAAATTTGACCCGCCGGAAGGTCTTGTGCTGCAGACAATCGCTTTTGGCGACTCAACAAAACTGAATGTAGGGCAAAAAGTCATTGCAATCGGAAATCCTTACGGCTTCAACAGAACGATGACAACAGGAATTGTCTCAGCTTTAGGACGACCTGTAAAAAATCCGAACACACAGCGAATCATCAGAAACATGATTCAGACTGACACAGCGATAAATCCGGGAAATTCTGGCGGTCCGCTTCTTGACACTTCCGGAAAAATGATTGGCGTAAACACAATGATTTACTCATCTTCCGGCTCTTCTGCGGGAATCGGTTTTTCTGTT
Organism: bacterium; assembly: GCA_963599585.1. Classification (GTDB taxonomy): domain Bacteria; phylum Spirochaetota; class Spirochaetia; order Treponematales; family Treponemataceae; genus Treponema_D. The sequence goes on along the minus strand of CAVBXG010000011.1, from coordinate 15,122 downwards.
CCGGCAGAAACTGCAATCCGCGTTGTAAGCGATCTTCTTCAATACGGAAAAGTCCGACGCGGTCAGCTGGACGTAACGCTTGTTCAACTGAACAACACAATCGCAAACTACGCGAACCTTGACATTTCTTCCGGGCTTCTTGTCTCTAGAATCCAAAAAGGCGGAAATGCTGAAAAAGCTGGTATTATTCAAGGAACTCAGGCCGTACGCTACGGATATAACCAGAATATAATTTATCTTGGCGGCGACATAATCACAAACATTGACGGAATAAACATCGCTTCATATACAGATTATTATTCAGCCTTGGAAAGCAAAAAACCCGGCGACGCAGTTACTATAACTGTGCACAGAAACGGAAAAGACAGAAAATTAACCGTAACACTTTCAGAAGAATCATCAGTGCTATAAAATGAGAAAATTTGTAGTAGAATCGCCTTTTAAACCAAGCGGCGACCAAGGTCAGGCAATCGAAAAACTCAGCGAAGGATTTTTGCGCGGCGACAAATTCCAGACGCTAAAGGGCGTAACCGGCTCTGGAAAAACTTTTACAATGGCAAAGATTATTGAAAAAGTTCAGCGACCAACGCTGATTATCAGCCACAACAAAACTCTTTCCGCACAGCTTTTCCGCGAATTCAAGTCGTTTTTTCCGCACAACGCGGTTGAATATTTTGTTTCATATTACGATTATTACCAGCCGGAAGCTTATGTTCCTGCGCGCGACCTTTACATTGAAAAAGATGCCGCAATCAACAAAGAAATCGACCAGATGAAAATGGCGGCAACCTACTCTCTTATGGAACGCCGCGATGTCATTGTAATCGCAACAGTTTCGTGCATTTACGGTCTTGGAATGCCTGAGCTTTACAAAAGCATGAGAATCCATATTGAAAAAGGAAAGTCGCTCGACCTGCACAAACTGGCTGTTGAGCTTGCACATATCCAATACGCGCGGAATGATATGATTCTTGACCGCGGAACTTTCAGGATTCGCGGAGATGTAATAGAAATTTATCCGCCTTACATGGAATTTGACGAAGCCTACAGAATCGAACTTGACTGGGACACAGTTTCCAGAATCAGAAGATTCAACGTAATTTCCGGGCAGACAACAGAAGAGCTTGATGAAACAGTGATTTATCCGGCAAAAAACTTTGTAGTTCCGCAGGATCAGCTGGAAATAGCAACAAAACGGATTCAGGATGAGCTTGAGCAACGGCTGGAAGAATTGAACGCACAGCATAAACTTCTTGAAGCAGAAAGACTAAAAACCCGCGTGACTTACGACATCGAAATGATGAAAGAAATGGGCTACTGCTCAGGAATCGAAAATTATTCCGCACCAATTGCAGGCCGAGCCCCGGGAGAACCGCCGGCAACGCTTCTGCATTATTTTCCTTCAGATTTTTTGTGCATGATTGATGAGGCGCATATCACAGTTCCGCAGATTGGCGCAATGTACGAAGGCGACCGTAGCCGCAAACAGAATCTTGTTGATTTTGGATTCAGGCTTCCCAGCGCGCTGGATAACCGGCCTTTAAAATACGATGAATTTTCAAAGATGATGAATCAGGTTATCTACGTTACGGCAACGCCACGAAAAGAAGAAATAAAGCAGTCAACTCAGATTGTTGAGCAGCTGATTCGCCCGACCGGTCTTCTTGACCCGATTGTGGAAGTCCGCCCAAGCGAAGGCCAGATGGAAGATATTTACAAGGAAATCAAGGAACGGATTGCAAAACACGAAAGAAGCCTTGTTCTTACGCTTACAAAAAAGATGGCGGAAGATTTGACCGCATACCTTACCGATCTTGACCTGAAAGTAAAATATATTCATTCCGAGATTGACACTTTTGAACGCGTTGAAATCCTGAAATCGCTCCGCCTAGGTGAAATTGACGTTTTAATCGGAATCAATCTTCTGCGGGAAGGAATCGATTTGCCGGAAGTTTCGTTCATTGCCCTTCTTGATGCGGATAAAATCGGTTTCTTGCGCTCAACAACTTCACTCATTCAGATTATTGGACGAGCCGCACGCAACGCGGAAGGAAAAGTTGTTATGTATGCGGACAGAATGAGCGACGCGATGAAAGAAGCGATTGACGAGACAAAGCACCGCCGCCAGATTCAAGAAGCGTACAATAAAGAGCACGGAATCACTCCGCAGACAATCAAAAAGGAAATCACAGATATTCTTGAACATCAAAAAGAAGAGGCAGAAGAAAACGCAAAAACAACAGTTGAAACGCTCAAGAAAACAGCAAATCTTTTTGACAAGAAACAGCGCGCAAAACTGATAAATGCGCTTAAACAGGAAATGTCTGAATGTGCGGAACGCCTTGAATACGAACAGGCCGCCGCGCTCCGCGACCAAATCAAAGAAATCGAGGCGCAGTACGGAAAATAAAATAATCCCAAAAGATTTTGTGTTTTTCCCGGATTTTTTAGTTATTGACATAGCGCATAAAATCTTATAATCTGTTAAAACTCACGTGAAAAACATAAGGTAGGTATAGATATGTCTAGAGCTTGTGACATTTGTGGAAAAGGTGTTATGCACGGAAACCATGTTTCTAAATCTTTCAATCACCTTCGCAGAACTTGGAAACCAAATCTTCTTACTGTAAGAGCTGTTTTTGACAACGGTCAGGTAAGAACTATTAAAGTTTGCACACGTTGCTACCGCAGTGATTTCCTTATCAAAAAGGTAAAGACACCAAAAGCTGCTGTTGAAACAAAATAAACAAACTTTTCCAAAGAAAAACCGCTTTTGACGAAAAGCGGTTTTTTTATTTTCTTTTCAATTTTTAGGATTAAGCTTCCAGAACAAGTCCATCGTATGCAGGACCAACAGAACCGCCATTATTTACAATTTCCAGAAGGTTCGGATAGTCAGAAAGCTGGGATTTTGCATATTCCTGGATTTCAACATGAGTCATAAGATGGCAAATGTGAATAAACCAAGTGTGCCGAGGCTTTATCTGCTCCGCAACATCCATCGCCTGCCTGAAGCCAAAATGTGTTGAATGTGGCTTTACGCGAAGCCCATCAATAACGCAATGCTCAATAACTCCGCCTTTCTCTTTTAAAAGCCTAATGCTTTCTGGCGGAACGAAACTTGTGTCTGTAAGATACGCAATCGAATGGATTTTTCCGTCTTTTTCATTTTTGCGGGAAATAAGCCATCCAGAATCATCAAGTTCACCGTGCTTTAAAGGAATCGGCGTAACTGTCAAGTCACCGAATTCTTTTGGTGGATTTTTTTCAATTTCGTCACAGTCAACAAGATTGAGTTTTGGTTTTCCGCCGCCAATCTGAGTGTTTGTCTTAAAAATGTATTCAAACCGGCTCTTTACATCCTGAATCGTCTGGCGGTTAGCGTAAAGGCAGATTCCTTTTTTATTTGCAGAAATCTCAAGCATTTTTGGCGGAATTCCTGCGTTTTCAGGATTATTTTTCAGTTCTTCAATTTTATCGCTTCCAAGAGTGTGGCTAAAAACGCGGATGTCATCCAATCCGTGCAAATGATCAGCGTGGGAATGAGTCAAAAGAACCGCATCAATTGCTTCAATTCCATATTTAATGCACTGCAACCTGAATTCTGGTCCTGTATCAATCTGAAGATGTGAAACAGTTCCATTTTTATTTTCGTTCGTTACATAAGCACTGCATCTGAAACGCTTATCGCGCTCATCTTTTGAAGTACAGACATGGCAATGACAAGCAATACAAGGAATTCCGTGGCTTGTGCCGGTTCCCAAAAGAGTCATTTTCATCAGATTATGCCTTCGTAGACAAGCCCCTGCTCGCCATCCATTGTAACAGAAAGATCGTTTTCAAGAATTTTCAGCGCGTCCCGCACATCCTGAATCCAGACCAAATCAGGATTTATCAGAGCAAGCTGTTCCGGCGGAATGTCGCTTCCAGTTTCAGAAATAACACCGTGAACAACGCGCAAGGCAGGAATCAAATCTTCTGTTATGCGCCAGCAGACAAGAATCGCCGTGCTGTTCATTCTGATTTGGTTTCGGATTTCATTCATATCTTTTTCGTGAACAATTCTTCCGGACGCTTTTGGAACTTCTTTATTCGCAAAGCCAAAAGTTGTTCCTCGTGCAAGAATATTTCCAACCACAAGAACTTTTATCGTATTTATCATCATCGGGCTGGAAATCGGGATTCCAGCACAAATCAGAACTTTGTCGCCCTGTTTTACGGCTCCGCAACGCACGCATTGGGTAATCGCACTTTGAACCATCATCTCTGAATCGTCCGCGACCTGGCAAAGAACCGGCAGAACGCCCCACTGAATCATAAGCTGGTTCGCAACTTTTTTGTCCGGCGTTACGGCAAGAACAACCTGTTCCGGGCGGTAACTTCCAATAATCCGGGCTGTATTTCCGTGCAAAGTCGGCACAAGAACCGCTTTTGCACCAATATTTCTTGCAAGTTTGTATGCACTGTGGGCAACCATGTGACCAACTTCAACGCCGGGTTTGTATTCCGAATCAAATTTCCGCATCTGAAAAAGATATTCCTGGCTCTGCTCGGTTGTGCGCGTAATCAAAACCATTGCCTTAACCGATTCAATCGGATATTTTCCCCCGGCTGTTTCTCCGCTCAACATAACTGCGTCTGTTCCGTCAAAAACTGCGTTGGAAACATCTGTAAGCTCAGCGCGCGTCGGGCGAGGATTTACAATCATTGAATCGAGCATCTGGGTCGCGGTAATAACCGGTTTTCCTGCGGCACGGCACACGCGGATAATCGCTTTTTGCGCCAAAGGAATCCGTTCCGGCGGAATCTGAACGCCCAAATCACCACGGGCAATCATTATTCCATCCGCTTCTTTTACAATTTCTTCTATATTATTTAAGCCTTCTTCGTTTTCAATTTTTGCGATAATGCGGGCATTCGCTCCAACTTCCTTTAAAAAAGTTTTTATCTGAACAACTTCTTCCGGGAAACTCACAAAACTTGCGGCAACAAAATCAATGTCCTCTTCCGCACCAAAACGCAAATCGTCCTTGTCTTTTTCGGACATTATCGGAAGACCGGCGTGAAGCCCAATCAGATTCACATTTTTTCTGCTTCCAAATGTGCCGGAATTTTTTGCCTCGCAGATTATTTTTTCACCTTGAATTTCAACAACATCAACTTCAACAAGTCCGTCCGCAATCAGAACTCGAACGCCGCTCTTCATCTTCTGCGGAGCTTCCTTCCAGGAAATGCTTATGTGGCAAGGATTTTCGCCATTTGCCGCAGTACAAAAACTGTCGTCGGCAACAAGCTCAACCTTATCGCCAGTATTAACGGTAATTTTTCCGTCATTTTCAACAAGCCCGGTGCGGATTTCAGGACCTTTTGTATCAAGAAGAATCGCCACAGGAATACGCAAAGCCTCCGCCACTCTTCTTACACGCTCCATAGCCTGTTTGTGCCATTCGTGAGTTCCGTGGCTAAAATTGAAGCGGGCAATATTCATACCTGCAAGAATCATTTTCTTTATAGTTTCATCATTGTCGCACGCAGGTCCAATCGAACATACAATTTTTGTTTTTCTTGAATACATACTTATATTATACAAATATTAATTTGATTTGTGAATTTTTTTTCACTTGTATTAGTCTGAATGTTCGAGTTTTTTTCTGAATCCATAAATTGAATCAGCTACCAGAAAAAGAAAGCGGCAACCAAGATATTCTTATTAATAATTTTAGCAATGTGTTTTATTCTCGACATCCCGATTTTTAATTGAACTTAAACTCAAAAGATAGTATATTTAAAAGCAAATGAATTTTTGGGGCAAACCCGATTTCACGAACAGGAGTTATAAATGACACTTGATGAAATTAAGAATTCCAAGATTAAAAATTGGATCGAAGAATGCGTTAAGATGTGTGAACCTGACAATGTAGTTGTATGCGATGGTTCTACAGCTGAATACGATCGTCTTATGCAGAAATGCGTTGATGCCGGCTTGGCTACAAAACTTGCAAAGAAAGAAAATTCTTTCTTGTTCCGCTCACTTCCAAGTGATGTTGCACGTGTTGAATCACGTACATTTATTTCTTCTGTAAAAGAAGAAGATGCTGGTCCTACAAACCACTGGATTGCACCAGCTGAACTCAAAGCTACAATGAAAGGTCTTTACAAAGGCTGTATGCACGGAAGAACAATGTATGTAATTCCATTCTGCATGGGTCCACTTGGCTCACCAATCGCAAAATACGGAATTGAACTTACAGACTCTGAATACGTAGTTCTCAACATGGACATCATGACTCGTGCCGGAGAAAAAGTTTGGGCTTACCTTGGAGACGACTTTGTTCCATGTCTTCACTCAGTTGGTAAACCACTCAACAACGGCGAAAAAGACAACGGTGTTTGGCCTTGCGCAGATGTTGAACACAAATACATCAGCCAGTTCCCAGAAGAACGCCTTATCTGGTCTTATGGTTCTGGATACGGTGGAAACGCTCTTCTTGGAAAGAAATGTTTCGCTCTCCGCATTGCAACTGTAATTGCACGCGAAGAAGGCTGGCTTGCTGAACACATGCTTATCCTTAAGCTTACAAATCCTGAAGGAGAAGTTAAATACGTTACAGGCGCATTCCCTTCAGCTTGTGGAAAAACAAACCTTGCAATGCTTATTCCTACAATCCCTGGCTGGAAAGTTGAAACAGTCGGCGATGATATTGCATGGATGAAATTCGGAAAAGATGGCCGTCTTTACGCTATCAACCCAGAAGCAGGATTCTTCGGTGTTGCACCAGGAACATCTGCAGAATCTAACAAGAACGCTCTTGAAGCTGCTTCAAAGAACACAATCTTCACAAACTGTGCTCTTACAGAAGACGGAGACGTTTGGTGGGAAGGAATCGGTTATCCTGCAAAGGGCAATTTGGTTGACTGGAAAGGAAACACTCGCCCAGCATTCCCTAAAGACAAAGCTCCTAAGGGTGAAGAAATGGCTCATCCGAACGCACGCTTTACAGCACCTGCAAAACAGTGCCCTTGTATCGCTTCTGACTGGGAATCTCCAGAAGGCGTACCAATCAGCGCAATCTTGTTCGGTGGACGCCGCCCTTCAACAGTTCCGCTTGTACACCAGAGCCGCAACTGGAACCACGGTGTATTCCTTGGATCTATCGTAGGTTCAGAAATCACTGCCGCTTCTACAATCGATGCTTCTCAGGTTGGAAAAATCCGCCGCGACCCATTCGCAATTCTTCCATTCTGCGGATACAACATGGGCGACTACTTCCAGCACTGGATCGACGTTGGAGCTGCAGCAGCTAAACGTGGCGAAGAAGACAAACTCCCTAAAATTTTCTATGTTAACTGGTTCCGCAAGGACGAAAACAACAAAGATCTTCCAGGCGGATTCATGTGGCCAGGATACGGCGACAACAGCCGCGTTCTTGCATGGATTTTTGACCGCTGCGACGGAAAAGACAACTACGTTGACACACCAATCGGATTTATGCCAAAAGAAGGTGCTCTCAACCTTGATGGTCTTGCTGATGTTTACAAAGCACAGATTCCAGCAATCACAGCTGTTGACAAGGAAGGCTGGCTCAAGGAATGCAAAGACATCCGCGAGAACCACTATCCAAAGTTCGGCAAACATCTTCCAAAAGAATTGTCTGCTTGTTTGGATGATTTGGAATCACGTCTTAACAAAGCGTAAGCCAATAAATAAATCGAAAGGTTTATAAAAAAATCCGCCGGCATTTTGCTGGCGGATTTTTCGTTTTAAAAAGAAAATTATTCTACTTCATATTGCTGCAACAAAAACAAAAGAACTTCAATATTTTTTACACCAAGAAATTTGCAGATTTTTGACATCTCCTGTTTTATTGTTGACTCACTTGTCTGAAAATCATCAGCAAGCAATTTATAACTTGCGTTTCCCTTCTTATATTTCTTAACAAGATTTATCTGACGGTCAGAAAGTCCATAACCCGCAAGATTTATTGTTCCGCCTGGTTCCGGTAAATTGACCTCAGAAATTTTATCAGCAAGAAAAGGAAACAGCTCAAACAAGTTATCCTTGACTATCAGATAAAGATGAGAATACGAAAAAAGCAAAAACAGCGAATACGCAATTGCCATAAAAAAATTAAAATCATTCTTGAACAAAATCGGCAGAAAAGATATGAACAGCAAAATCATGCATACAGAAATCTTAATATTGCATTTTGACTTTAAATAACCGTAACAATAAAGAAGAGCAATTCCAAATGTATACAAAAAAACGCCCAAAAATATAAGATTGTTCAACGTCATCACAATTCCCTGAATAAAAAGCACAACAGACTGCAAAAAACGAAATTTTGGAAAAATCACAAGAAAAAAACATATTGCGGCACAGGAAATATTCACAACAGGAACAATAAAATCAAAATAAGGAACATAAGATTTTGAAAAATCTTCCACAGTAATACTGATTATAAAACCAAAAACCTGAACAATTCCCGCGAAAAAAATCATCAGGCGTTCATACAAAACTTTTTTATTAATATTCATAAAAAAATTATACAGTAAGAAAAGCATAAACAAAAGAAAAAAATATATCAAAAAAAATCCACAAATTCAAAAAATAACCAAGTACAAAAATTTATTAACCAAGTTATTTTTTTAGTAACCGTGGTTATTTCGTATTTCAGATAGTTTACAAAATCAAATGGTAAAAATATGATTTTTATTATCAAGCTTGAAAAGTTTTCGTATGAAGACTTAACAAATATCAGGATGAAAAGTATGAGTAAAAAAAGTACAATTATTTTATTTGCGGCACTGGGAATAATTTTCACAAGTTGCGCAGAGCATCAGGAAACAAAAAATAACAAAACTGACAACAACAATATTGAAAGAGAGTTTGAACTTTTATCAAGTGAAGCTGAACTTAACTCATTATTAACCAGAGGAAACGAAGGAATTGTAGACTGGGAACTTTCAAAAGAAATTGCACAAATGCAACTTGACAGTTTTATTGAAGACGGAGAATATCCTGAAACTTCAGAACTTTGGAAATTTCCAATAGGAATTTATAATCAAGATGGAGAAATCCGGTATTATGAATTCCGGGTCATAAATGATGGCGAAGTAATCGCCGCCATAACAATCAATGCGCAAGAAAGCCTAGGCGGTCCAGTTGCCTATGTATTTTCCATGAAAGGATATTTTGACTCTCTTATGGAACTCTACAACAACGGCTCTCTTTCAGAAGATGAAATTCCACGCATAATTGATAATGTTTATCCAAATTATGCAGTGGCAACATCACAAGTAACAAAAAGCGGAAACATAACTTTTGAAAAACTGCTTTCTCCAGAAAACGGCGAAGAAGTTCAGGAATTAAACAGTCTTATTTCTACAGAAGAATTTATAAACGAAAATCCAGATGTTTTCACAGAAGAAGAAAAATCTGAAAAACTGGAAGAAATTTCAAACTATAGACAGGAAATGAATGACTTCTGGAAAGCCGCAAAGGAAAACAAAGGCAACCTTGGAAACATGGTATTCCGTGGTGGCAGCAAAAAGCAAAGAAAAGAAGTGGATTCAAAAAAAATTCAAGCTGCAATAAATCATTGTGGAGATAAAATAGGCTGGAATCAAAAAAGTCATTCACGCCCAATTGGCTATGGTGCATGTGGAGCAACAGCATCAGGATTCATCTTGGATTATTTTGATGCAAATTTTGAGAATGTTCCAAACTGGAATAAAATAGAATCATATGACGAACGTATTAGCGCATTAAGATCCGCCCTATTAATTCACCCCGACAATGATATAACATGGCCATGGAATCTTACAGGTGCAGTTTCAAGATATTCAAATTATATGATAGAAAGCTGCTCTTTTTGGCCTAAACAAAGCATTAATAATAATATTCCAGGAATCAATTTAAGAGCTTTAAAGTTCACAAGCTGGGATGATTTTAAAGGTGGCTTTCATTACAGAAACGTAATAGCGTATAAAGAAGAAGGCTGGTGGATTTTCAAATGGAAATATATAAAAATCCTTGACGGAAACAACTGCGAAGATGGCTGGGAAGGCTACAATCCATTTTGGCACGTTTCTTCTTATGATGTTGTAAAAAAATAAGCCTAAAAGCAAAGTGCAGTAATATACTACACTTTGCTTTTTCAAGGATAACTTTATGCTAAAAAAAATTATAATTTTAATATTCACAAGTCTTTTATTTATTTTTATCTCCTGTCCGCAAAATTGCATTCCCGACGAATATAAAGCACGAGGAAAACATATTAAAAATTTTCCAGAATGGACAAAAGACACGCTTGTTTCCGAATGGAAACCTTGGAACACAGAAGATACTGTAGAATTCAAAAAATTATTCAAGCAAAAAGAAAGTTTAAATTCTGGAGATGTGAAATACAGGCTGTTTGTTACAGAACAAAATCTTGTTTTATTTTTTGATGATGAGGAAAGAACTGTCTGCAATCCTTTATGGATTTGGGTTTCTGCGTATGAAACTGGAGATAATGATATTTTTATTCCTCAAAAAAAAGATGATGAATTTATTTTTACAGGTCACGCAAAAAGCAACCACTTTGAAAAAAATACAGAGCAGAACAAGGCTTATGTAGAAATTAAGTTATTAAACAAGGAAACCTATGAGTGCAATTATCTATTAAAAGTAAATGACATCGAAATTATAAATGAAAAGATGACAGCCCAGTTTTCAAAAGATTCCCAAATCAGCTACAAAACTCTTATGGATACATTCAATTATATAGACAAGGAAAAAGAATACCGCCATAAAAGTTTTTCAGCTCCTTACTGCATGGAATTTTTCGGAAACGATGATGACAGGTTTGACAGCGGCTATTTTCTATATTTTGAAGGGCTCTCAACTGAACCGACTTACGACTCTACCTCAAAAACATTAACTTACGAACTTCTTGGCGGAACAGAAAATATGTGCCACTACATGGATATACACTTTGTTAGCAAGGATGAGATAAACTGCCTCTTCTACGATTTAGTCGAAGGCAAAAAACTTATTCGCTACACAGAACCATTGGATTAGAAAATACAAAACTATGAAGAAATTTTTATTTTTACTCGCAATTTGTTCATTTCTTTTTGTAAACTGTAAAAATACTGAAACAGAAAGTGATATTGATTCAGAATATTATAATATCTTGAATCAAAACACGCTTTCTGTTGAGGAAAAATGCAACAAGATAACTGAACTTTTTATAAAGAAATACAATATAAAAACGGCTTTAAGCATTTCTGTAAAAAATGAAAAAATCAGCTTTTACAAAAATTATGGATTATCAAGCCTTAGCACAAAAAGCATTTGCGACTCAGAAACATTGCATTATATCTATAGCATTACAAAAACATTCACAAGCGCTTTAACATTGACTTTATGCGAAGAAAACATCCTGAATCTTGAAGAAACAGTTGAACATCATTTGCCGGAACTTTTTACAGAAAATTATGCTGGCTCAAAAGATTTAAATCTCTACATAAATAAAGAAGCAACCATAGAACAACTTTTAAATCATACCAGCGGAATCTATGATTTTGCAAAAAATTCAAAACTTTACAATCCATCAAACAATATTTTTTCAAAACCATGGAATCCTGAACTTATTCTGGACTATATAGAACATCCAAAAGAAAAAATCGGAACATACTTATATTCAAGTACAAATTATGTTATTTTAGGGCTTATAATTCAAAAAGCAACCAGAAAAAATCTGAATATCCTGTTAAGTGAATATTTTTACGAGCCTTTAGAATTATCAGACATTTTTTTAGCTCCACAAGATAAGATAAATTATGATGTTATTTCACATCCTCACGTATATCCGAACACAAATTTTAATCTGACAGGAGATGGAGTTACACCAATCGACTTATTAGACATTTTAAAGCCGTTGCCATATCTGCTTGGGAAAGCCAGCTGGACTAGCGGAGGAATAATAAGCAATGCGGACACAATAAGCAAATGGGGCTACGAATTATACAGCGACAAAGGAAACGCCATCACTCAAAATACAAGAAATCAGCTTTACAACAGCATAATTGATATAAACTCTGATAAATCAGATGTCTATGGCTACGGAATCCGAAAACTTTTTTATAACGAATTTGAATTTGTTGGTTCTTACGGACGCAGCATCGGCAGTGAAAATTTACTGTTTTACAATGAACTTTATGACACGAGTTTTTGTATTCTATCAAACTGCAACATGAAAGCAGACAGCACGCCAAACATTGATGAATTATTATTCTGGTTATTTGAATGTATAAAATCTTAATTTTCTTGCTATTTTTAATTCCTTTTATCAGTTGCAAAACCGAGACTCCTGAAACTCAAAATTTATTTGTTCATGATAAAACAGAATGGACTTACGCTTTGTATATGGCAGCAGATAACAATCTGGAACGATTTGCATTGAAAAATATAAAAGAGATAAAGGAAAATCTGGGCAACAAAAAGGTAAACTTCATTGTTCTTTTAGACAGAGCCAACGGTTATGATAAAACAGAAGGAAACTGGACGGACACAAAAATTCTGGAATTACATTCAGGCACAGAATTAAATGATGACGTAATATCAGAATTAGGTGAAAAAGATACTGCCGATGTTTCAACATTAAAAGGATTTCTGGAATTCGTAGAAAAATATTATCCATCAGAAAAATTTGTATTAAACATCTGGAGCCACGGATTCGGAGTTTATCCAGACTGCAAAATCAACAATAATTCAAGGTCTTTAATCAAAGATTACACCACCGGATATTCTGATGAATGTTCTTTTTCAATCATAGACTTTGCAAACACGCTTAAAAATTTCTGTGAAATTCAGAATAAAAAAATTGATATTTTGCAATTTGACTGTTGCCTTATGCAGATGATAGAAATTCTATGGCAACTAAAAGATTCCGCAGAATTCATAATTGGCTCTCAAGCTGAATTACCAGGAAGCGGCAGTAACTATGCAACTCTTTATGAAACTTTTACATCAAATTTAACAACAGAAAAATGCGCCTCAAAAATAATAGATGATTTTAAAGAAAAATACAAAAGCACCTTGACATCTTGCACATACTCCGCCGTAGATATGAATAAATTCGTAGAATTCACAAATTCATTTGAAGAATTTTGTGCAGAAACCGCAAACAATACAAGCATTGATTTTTCATTGATAAAAGAAAACAGGGAAAAATTATATAATTATGACTCAAACTTTATTGAA
>CAVBXG010000011.1:0-1719 GCA_963599585.1 bacterium | reverse complement strand
GAATCTCAAATTCCAAAAGAATCGCGGTTAGAAGATTTTTTTTCTAAATTTATCAAAAATTACAATGAATTGAACATAAATTTTTACGCAAGCAACTCTTATTCAGAAAAACTGAACGGAATCGGAATAAATATTCCTTACAATGAGCAACTCTATTCATACTACAACCAAAATGCGGATAATTATTTAGATATTTATAAGAATACCGCGCTAGGTTCAATTATTGAAAAAATTGTTCACGCAAAATAAATCGTTCACTTTTAATTTTATTTGTTCACTTATAAACAAACATTGACAAATAAGGATTACTTTGTTAAATTAACAATATCTTGCAATTTGGAGAATAATTTTGCGTAAACCAAACTTAGAAATTGCGGCAAAAATAAAGGCGGCGGTGGAGGAACTTTTAAAGGAAAAGGACTCATCTTTGATTGGAATGCGGGATGTTGCAGAAAAATGTGGTATTTCGGCCGCAAACATTTACCATTATTACAAGAACAAGGATGAAATGCTGAAAAGTATTGGCATTCAGCCTAAATCAGAAGAAATGACTGCCAAAAAAGACAGCCGAAAGAGGATTGAAATGAAAAAAGTTACAGCCATGATGAACTATCGTCCTGAAATCAAAGTTGTTGACGCAACATTGCGCGACGGCGGACTTGTAAATGACTTTTTCTTTGCTGAAGATTTTGCAAAAGCTCTTTATAATGCAAACGCAAAAGCTGGCGTTGACTATATGGAATTCGGCTACAAGGCAGACAAGACATTGTTTGATGTAAATAAATTCGGACCTTCAAAATTTTGCGATGACGATTATATCCGCGGCGTTGTTGGTGACGGCGAACGAAAAGTAAAAGTAGCAGTTATGGCGGATGTTGGACGCTGCAACTACAAGGAAGACATTCACGAGCGTGCAGAATCCCCGATTGATTTAGTTCGTGTTGCAACTTATGTTCACCAGATGCCGACAGCAATCGATATGATTGAGGATGCGCACAAAAAAGGATATGAAACAAGCTGCAATATAATGGCTCTTTCAACAGTTCAGGAAAATGACATCCGCGCAGCTTTGGATATGGTCGGTCAGTCGCCAGTAGATGTAATTTACATTGTAGACAGCTACGGTTCAATTTACCCGGAAGAAATGGCGAGAATCTGCGACTTATACGGCGAATACGCTGCAAAATACAACAAGAAACTTGGAATCCATGCGCACGACAACCAGAAACTTGCTTTTGCAAACACAATTGAATGTGTCGGCGACAACGTAGATTATCTTGACGCAACTTATCTTTCCATGGGACGTGGAGCCGGAAACTGCGCAATGGAACTTTTGTTGGGATTCCTAAAAAATCCAAAATACAACGAATATCCGGTTCTTGAATTTATTGAAAAGCACATGATTCCTATGAAGGAAAAAGGTGTTGTCTGGGGATATGACCTTCCTTATCTTTTGACAGGACAGTTCAACCAGCACCCGCGCACTGCAATTGCCTACACAAAAGAAAACCGAAAAGACATTACAGAATATTTCAAGGAATTAACAAGCCAGGAATAGTTTTTTTTTATACTGAAAATCGAGTTTTTTTTTATTAGTTTTATTAATTGTGAAAAAAAATGGCTATGCGCGAAGGAGAAAGGCAAGTTTGGCGTCCTTGAAGTGATTTTTGCCGAATGGCATAAAAGAATTATTGAGCATTTTCTGAAAGAAAAGCGCAG
>CAVBXG010000010.1:0-55254 GCA_963599585.1 bacterium | reverse complement strand
GAATATGCCCGGGAAAAAAAGGAATATCTTCAATATTATGATGACAGCCTTGCCGAAGCCAAGAAAAATGAAAATTCAAAAAACGCAAAAAAATCAGAGAAAATAAAATTTGAAAAATATTACAACGCGCTAAGAAATTACCGCACATTTCTTTTTGAAGATTCAGGAATTTATGTTTTGAATCAGGTTTCCAAAAAAATTGACAAAATGCGGCTCACGGAACGGCAGAAAAATCTTTTGTCCTATGAAATCGCGCTTTTCCATTATTATTCAAACAGGATTGATGAGGCAACTCTTGAATTCAACAAGATTGTTCTGGAATGTCAGGATGAGGATTTAAAGGCTGCGGCGATGTTTTATCTTTCAAAAGCATATTCCCAGAAAAAAATGAACAAAGTCGCGTTCAAATATGCGCTTCTTTTGGAACGGACGCTTCTGAAGAAGAAAAATTCTCCATTTTATGCGTTCGCGGTTATGCAGGAATATTTTTCTGTTCCGCGTTTTAACCAGAAATTCCTTGAAAAACGCTATTTCGACGCGCTGAAAATCCTGAAAAAGCAAAATCTTTTGAACAATTACATCCAGACAGCGTTGAATGTTCCAAATTTTTTCATTGAGGACAAAAAAATCCTTGAGACAAAAATTCTTCCGATTATTGAAAGCTGCATAAAAATCTCAAGGAAAAGCAGAAACAACTTGAATATTTCAAATGCGCTCCAATGGAAAGGAATTGTTTTTTCCCGGCTTGGAAAATCATGCGAATCATCAGTTTTTTACGACCAATGTCTTTCTTTGCGCTCAGAAATTAACGATCCGGTCTATACAATCAGGATAAGAAACGGTTTGTCTTATGAAGCGTTAATCCGTTCGGAATACAAAAAAGCGTACACTTTGCTGAATGAATATGTTTCCCAGCTGAATGAAATTTCAAATTACAGGACGATAATAAACACATTGCGCAATATTGCGTTGCCGTTGTTTTATTCAAGAAATTTTTTGGCGGTGAATAAGCTTTTTCAGTTCATAACAAATCTTATCCGGCTTTTTAACCTTGACGATATGGCGAACAACTCGTTTTTGCCGGAATTCAACGATATGCAAATCTACCGCACCTTTGTGGATTTTGAGCTTGGAAATTTTGACCGCGCAAGAATGTCTTTGTACAATATTGAAAATAATTCTGGAAACGTTTCCGATGAGCTTTATATCCTTCTGTATTTTCTGGAATCCGCATATCTTCTGATTCATGGAAAATCAAGGCAGTCTTTTGAGATTCTGGAGGATTCTCTGCCGCCACTTCAGGAAATTCATCCGTATCAGGGACATCTGATAGTTTTTGTTCTTTATGAATATGCGATTCTTTTAAAGTCCAGAGGTTTTGAGCAGGATTCCCAAAAATATTTTTCCCGCGGATTTGAAATCGCAAAAACTTTGAATCTGACTCATTATACAAAAGGCAGGGAAAATTTCTCGCTTCAGGAATATATTGAAAGTTTCGAGACTTTTGAGCCGCTTAAAATCGACATTGAGGAAATCCGGAAAAAAACAAACAAAGACAGCCTAGTGAATCAGGTCCACCAGAAACTTGAGGATTACCGTTTTTTGAACAAAATAATGGCGGACACAACGGAAAATCTTTCGCTAAAGATGTTTGTTGAAAAAACAATTCAGTCCTTGTTTGACTATTCGTTTGCGGACTCAGTTTTTTTTGCGGAAAAAAATGGAAACCGCTGGAAACGACTTGATTCAGTTTCCCGCATAAAAGAAAATTTTCCACCGGCGGAAATATGGAATAATTGCCAGGCACTTTCTGTGCGCGCGATGAACAACTGGCTTATTTTTGACGAAAAGACGAATTCTTATTTTGTTGTGATAGAAAAATTCGGTTACACGCTAGGAATAATCATCACGTACAGGCATGAAAAAAGCATTTCTCCGGAAAATCTGAATATCTTGAACATTGCAATTTCCGATATTCAGGCAAAATACATAATTTTAAAGCAGAATTCGGCGCTTCAGCAGATTTCGGACACGGATGAGCTTACAAAGATTTACAACCGCCGCGCGCTTCTGGAATACATTGACGAGCAGAATCTAAAGATAAAACGCTACGGCACAACTGGAAATTCTACAAAAATGCTGGCTTTTGCTTTTCTGGATTTAGACAACTTTAAATTTTACAACGACAATTATGGCCACAAGACAGGAGATTTTCTTTTAAAGGAATTCGCCTCTGTCCTTTCAAAAAGTTTCCGCAAGGTTGATTTTGTATGCCGTTACGGCGGAGATGAATTTATTGTTGTAATCCAGAAAGTTTCCTGCGCTCAGGCTGAAAAAATCCTTGAGAATGTTCATTCAAAACTGAAGGAAGAGGAATATTTTATTCCCAAGATGGAAAAATTTCTTGGCAAAAAGATAGATGTTCCTTCAGACCGCCTTATCGGGTTCAGCGCGGGGATTTGCTCTAGCTCAGACATTGAGGCAGGAAAATCTCTTAGAACCGCGATTGATTTTGCCGACAAGGCGTTGTATTTTTCAAAAAAGAACAGGAAAGGCTCAACCACAATCTTTGAAAATATCCGGGAAAAACTTTAAATCCGTTGTGGAGGCATAAAATCTGCACATAAGACTTTTTGTTATTGCATTATTTCGCTGAATTCATTAAATTCTAATCAAACTTAAAAATATTTTTTTAGGAGATTTAACATGGCAGTTAGAGTTGCTATTAATGGTTTCGGTCGTATCGGCCGTTTGGCTTTCCGTCAGATGTTTGACGCAGAAGGTTATGAAGTTGTTGCTATCAACGATTTGACAAGCCCAGCTATGCTTGCACATCTTTTGAAGTATGATACAGCACAGGGTGGTTTCGCTGGAAAAATCGGTGAAAACAAGCACACTGTATCAGCTACAGAAGATTCTATCATCGTAGATGGAAAAGAAATTAAAATCTCTGCTGAAAAAGATGCAGCTAACTGTCCTTGGGCAGCAAACAAGGTAGACGTTGTTCTTGAATGTACAGGTTTCTACACATCAAAGGAAAAGGCTGAGGCTCACATCAAGGCTGGTGCCCGTAAAGTTGTAATTTCAGCTCCTGCAGGAAACGATCTTCCAACAATCGTTTTCAATGTAAACCACAAGACTCTTACAAAGAACGACAACATCATTTCTGCCGCTTCTTGTACAACAAACTGCTTGGCTCCAATGGCTAAAGCATTGAATGACTTTGCTCCAATCCAGAGCGGAATCATGTCTACAATCCACGCTTACACTGGCGACCAGATGATTCTTGACGGTCCACAGCGCAAGGGTGACCTCCGCCGTTCACGCGCAGGTGCTCAGAACATCGTTCCTAACTCAACAGGTGCTGCAAAGGCTATCGGTCTTGTAATTCCTGAATTGAACGGAAAATTGATTGGTTCAGCTCAGCGTGTTCCAGTTCCAACAGGATCTACAACAATCCTTACAGCTGTAATCAAGACAAACAAAGAAGTAACAAAAGAAGCTATCAACGCAGCTATGAAAGCTGAAGCAACAGAATCTTTCGGATACAACGAAGATCAGATTGTTTCTTCAGATGTAATCGGTATGCGCTTCGGTTCTTTGTTCGATGCTACACAGACAATGGTATCTAAAGTATCTGACGATACATACCAGGTACAGGTTGTTTCTTGGTACGACAACGAGAACTCTTACACATCACAGATGGTAAGAACAATCAAATACTTCAGCGAAAACTGCTAATTATAGTTAGTTTCTGAATAAAAAGGGCATCCAGAAAATGGATGTCCTTTTTTGTTTTAACGTATTTGATTGTTCTCTCGTATTGGACTGGTCGCAAACTCTTCGAGTTATGCTCCCGCAAAATGTTGCGCCACTGCTCGCATTTTGGGTTATCACAATCAAATACTTCAGCATCGATTTTTTTTGTTTTTTTTTCTGCAACCTTTGTTTTTCTGGTGTGTCTATATTTTCAGACTGCTGGAAAGGCAGTGGGAGATTTGAAAAATGAAAAAAGTTATTCCTGTTTTTTTTGCTGCTGATGACAATTACGCGCCGTTTATTGCGGTGACCCTTGAGTCAATTCTTGACAACGCAAGCAAAGATTATCAGTACAAATTTTATATTCTTACAACGAATATCCGCGATGAGTATAAATCGGTTCTGGAAAAATATAATTCAGAAAATGTTTCCGTTGAATTTGTTTCTCTTTCCGAAACTGTAGAATCTGTAAAAGAAAAATTTGCCATCCGCGACTATTATTCAATGGCAACTTATTACCGCTTCTTCATTGCTGATATGTTTCCCCAGTACAACAAGGCGCTTTACCTAGACTGCGACATTGCCGTTTTGGGCGACATAAGCGAGCTTTTCAATACAAATGTCCGCAATTTTTATCTTGGAGCAATTCCGGATGAATCACTTTTTAAATATCTGCCGTTTTCTGAGTATGTTGAAAAAGCCCTTGGTGTTCCTGCCGCGGAATATTTTAACGCCGGCATTATGGTTATGAATCTTGCCGCATTCCGAAAATACGATGTGCTTTCCCAGTTCGTGGAACTTATGAAAAAATATAAATTCCGTGTTGCCCAGGATCAGGATTATCTGAATGTAATCTGCAAAAACAAGGTGAAATTCATAGAAACTGGCTGGAACAAAGGCGCAATTTTCACTCCAGGATTTGATGAGAGCACACTCAAACTTGTTCATTACAACTTGAACAGAAAGCCATGGCATGCAACTGGTGTAAAATACGAGGAATATTTCTGGAAATACGCAGAAAAAACTGAATTCGCAAGTCTGATTCACGAAAAACTTGCAAATTATTCAGATGAAGCCCGTGCAAACGACAACGCTGGTCTTGAAAACCTTATAAAAATGTGCGCCCAGGAAGCAAACAGCGAGACAAATTATTACAACACTTATGTAAAGAGATATGATATATGGAAAAATCTGCTGAACGACTTGAAATCCTTGCTAAAATCGATGAGTACGAGCGTAACGAATGGTGGTCACGAGATGTTGAAGCTGACCCGAAAACTATTCCGCTGACGCTGGATAAAGTAGATTATTTCCAGAAGAAGTTTTCAACAAAATTTCTCACAAAACTTGCGAACTTTCTTGGCAGAATATTTATCAATTCGCTTATAAAAAACAAGGTGTTGATAATCAAGGAAGTCCGTGGTTTAAAGGAAAATTATCTTCCGCTTGAAAATCAGGGTGCAATCATAACCTGCAACCACTTTAATCCGTTCGATAATTTTGCTGTCTACAAGGCGATTGAAGGTCACGTTAGAAAAAATGAGCTTTACAAGATAATCCGCGAAGGAAATTTCACGAATTTTCCGGGATTTTTCGGATTTCTGTTCCATTACGCGAACACAATTCCTTTAAGCAGCAATTTAAGCTGCATGAAAGAAATGATGAAAGCCGTTTCCGCTTTTTTAAAGCGCGGAGAAAAAATCCTAGTCTACGCGGAGCAGGCTCTGTGGTGGAATTACCGCAAGCCTCGTCCTTTGACACCAGGCGCATTCCGTTTTGCCGCAGAAAACAAAGTTCCAGTGATTCCAATGTTCATAACGATGGAAGATTCCGAAATCACCGGAACAGACGGATTTCCTGTTCAGGAATACACAATCCACATTCTGCCTGCGATTTTCCCGGATGAAAAAAAATCCGTCCACGAAAACTGCGCGGAAATGAAAGAAAAAAATTATTCGCTCTGGAAA
The DNA here is from genome assembly GCA_963599585.1 of bacterium. Classification (GTDB taxonomy): domain Bacteria; phylum Spirochaetota; class Spirochaetia; order Treponematales; family Treponemataceae; genus Treponema_D. The sequence continues at coordinate 49,528 of CAVBXG010000010.1, read as the reverse complement.
AAAACTTACGAGGAATTTTACGGAATCCCTTTAACGTACCTAAAAAAAGAAAGCGACTAAAAGTCAAAAAGAGAGAAAAAATGCTGTTTTATGTTATCTGTATTTTTGGCGGCGATGCTGCGATTATTGTTCTGAATCTGCTTGCAAAAAATTCGCTTGCTGAAAATTCTGCATATTCAAATAAATTTCTTGTTGTTGCGGGGCTTCTGCTGATTGTCGGCTGCGTTGCGCTGGACGGAATCTCCGCGTTTCTGATTCGCCGCCTTTCGGAAAAATGGTTCAGATTCAACGTTGATTTTCATAAAGTTTCAAAAAAAGAATGTAAATTCTATGAGATGCTCGGAATAAAAATCTGGAAAGACCACATCCTTGAGCTTGGAATGTTCACGGCGTTCAGCAAAAAGCACGTTGCGAACCCGGAAAGCCCTGAGTATATTGAACGGTTTATCCTTGAGTCAAATTACGGCGCGCTGATTCATATGGTCGGTGTTTTCATCGGTTTTCTTCTGCTTGCGATTTACCCGAAAAATCTTTTGTGGCGGATGAGTTTTCCTGCCGCGCTCATAAATGCGTTCATGAACATTTTTCCGTTTATGATTCTGCGCTACAACCTTCCGCGCCTGCACCGAATGCACACGATTCTCATAAAAAAGCAGCAGAAAAAAATAATTAACAGCTAGCAGGGCGGGCGACCGCCCTGCGCTCGCACTTCGTTGCTCGCTACCCACCGTGCGGGCTCAAACGCCGCCCTGCGGGCTTTAGCCCGATAGTTTAACCTACAATGCCCGCTTTTGCAATGAAATCGCAAAATGTACATGAGGGAAGCGAGCAGTGGCGCAGCTTCTTGATTAATAGCACATTCTTGCGATGAAATCGCAAAATGTACAAATATCCCCTGTTTTCCCCGGCAATTTTTTTTCTTTTTCAAGTTTTTTTATCAGCGATGAAAGTCCCTTTTCAAAGCAGAGTCTTATCATCGGATTCTGTTCAGCATTCTGCATTACTTTTTCAAAACTGTCAGTTATTTTCCCGATAAAAAGCGCGCTGTTCTCGTTCGCAAAACCGCAGCAGGGCGCAATATTTCCATCTGCATGAACAAAAAGAATATTTCCCGGACCTTCGCAAAAATCCTCCTTGAACCATTTCTTGCTTTTCCAGCCGCGCTCGTCTTCGCTCTGGAATGTCTGTGGCAAAACAAAAATATCCGCGGAAAAATCCTCGCCAAGCGCATTCAGCTCGATTTCAAGTTTTTCAGTTTTCCCATCATCCAAAAATGGATCCGCAACCGCCTGAATATTTATGCTTTCTTCGCCAAAAATCTTGTTCACAGCCGCGCAGAACGTACGGATTTTATTGTAATTCTGCCCATGGAAGTTGTCGTAGCTTATTCCGATTTTTCCATCATATCCTGCGTCGTATAATTTCTGCAAAGTCTGGTTCAGTTCATCTTCGTCTTTCCACCAAACGCCATTTGTCATAATCTGGTCAAACATAAAGTCGTTCTTCCGCGCAAAACTCACGACTTTGCATAAAAATTCCATTGCTAGAAAAGGCTCGCCCCCTGAAAACCCGATTTTTTCAATCTGGCAGTTTTTTGAGTCTCGGCATGACTTCAAAAAATGCAATGCTTCCTCCGCGTCAAGCGAAACAGGCTTTCGGTCCACAAAACAGTGCGCGCAGTGCAGATTGCACAAAGTTGTTGAAGAAAAAATTATTTCTGTAGGAAGAAACATAAAAACCGCCTTTTTTTTAGATATAGATATTATACATTTTTTACAACGCGATGAGAATTTTTATTTATTGAATTTTCAGTCTAAACCTATTATATTTAAAATGATATTTCAATTTTAGAGGTCAAAATTATGATTAAAACAGTAAAAGACGTTGATCTTAAAGGCAAGCGCATTATCATGCGCGTTGATTTTAACGTTCCTATGAAAGACGGTGTTGTTCAGGATGACACTCGCATTATGGCAGCTCTTCCTACAATAAAATATATTCTTGAACAGAATCCTCGTTCGCTCGTTTTGATGAGCCACCTTGGTGACCCTAACAAAGATGTGAAGAAGGCAAAAGAGAAGGCTGAAAAAGCTGGAAAAACTTGGACAGACGCAGATTCTGAAAAATTCATCAACGGAAAGAACCGCATGAAGCCGGTTGTTGAATATTTTGCTTCAAAACTCGGAAAAACAGTTACTTTCCTTCCAGACGCTCTTGGACAGAAAGCCGCAATCGACGCTCTTCCAGACGGAGCTGTTGCAATGCTTGAAAATGTTCGCTTCCATAAAGAAGAAACTTCAAAAGACCCGGCAGAACGCGATGTAATGGCAAAAGAGCTTGCTACTTACGGTGACATCTTTGTAAACGATGCTTTCGGAACTGCTCACCGCGACCAGGCTTCTACAGCTTCAATCGCAAAATTTATGCCTGTTCCGTCTGTTGGCGGATTCCTTATGGAAAAAGAGGTAAAATACATCCAGCCAATGGTTGAAAATCCTCCAAAACCGCAGGTTGCAATTATCGGCGGTGCGAAAGTTTCTTCAAAAATCGCTGTTCTTGAATCACTTCTTAAGAACGCAAGCGCGCTTGTAATTGGTGGCGGTATGGCTTACACATTCTTGAAAGCTCAGGGACACAAAGTTGGAATCTCTTTGGTTGAGGATGACTTTATTGACACAGCTAAAAAACTTTTGAAAGACGCAGAGGCAAAAGGCGTGAAGATTGTTCTTCCTGTTGACCACGTTGCCGCAGACAAATTTGACGCTAACGCTACTCCGGTTGCTGTTGACGGTGTTGATATTCCGGACAATCTTATGGCTATGGATGTTGGCCCAAAGACAATCGCACTTTACAAGGATGTTCTTTCAACAGCAAAATCTGTTGTATGGAACGGACCTGTAGGCGTATTTGAATTTGACGCATTCGCAAAGGGAACTGAAACTGTCGCAAACCTTGTTGCTGAGGCAACTGGACGCGGAGCAATGACTGTTGTTGGCGGTGGTGACTCTGTTGCTGCTGTGAACAAGTTCCACCTTGCAGACAAAATGAGCCACGTTTCAACAGGTGGCGGTGCTTCGCTTGAATTCCTCGAAGGAAAAACATTGCCAGGAATCGCAATTTTGGCTACAAAGTAGCTAAGACTGCGTGCAAGTTTCGCTATGCGAAACTTGATAAGTGAACCGCTTGCTGGTTTCCGTGATGATTGAGTTTATCGAAATCATCACGTTATGATAGTTGTTAAATAAACAAAAACGTCATTCGATAGAAGTTTTCGCTTCTTTTGAATGACGTTTTTTGTTTTTTAGGAATTATTTAAAATAAAAAAAGCGGATGACGGGAGTCGGACCCGCACGCCAACCTTGGGAAGGTCGTATACTACCGCTATATTACATCCGCATAGTTTTACTGTATCACAAATAACGTTTTATGTAAAATACAAAAAAAAAGCAGGCGTTGTGGGCGGCGTTTGAGCCCGCAGAGGGGATAGGACGCAACAAAGTGCGGCCGCAAGGGGAGACTTCCCCTTCAAAATGTTTCTTATTGTAAAAACGCGCGCATTTCATTAATATTTTAATAGAAAACTTAAATCGGATTTTTCCGAACAGGAGAATATATGGCACGTACTCATTACATTGCCGGCAACTGGAAAATGAACACTTCTAAGGCTGAAGCGGTTGCCCTTGCAAAAGACCTTGTTGAACAATTGAAGGGAAAAACAAACAAATTCATGATTGGCGTTCCTTTTGTATATCTTGACGCTGTTGCTCAGGTTGTAAAAGGTTCTAACATCATTCTTGCGGCTCAGGACTGTGCTGCAACTTCTAACGGTGCGCACACTGGCGAAGTTTCTACAACAATGCTCAAGGACATCGGCTGCCAGTGCGTTATTCTTGGTCACTCAGAACGCCGCCACGAAATCGGTGAGTCAGACGAGCTTATCAATAAGAAGGTTCGCAAGGCTTTGAACGACGGGCTTGAAGTTGATCTTTGCATCGGCGAGCTTCTTGCAGAGCGCGAGGCAGGCGAGGCTGAGCAGGTTTGCGCTTTCCAGCTTTCCGCTGATTTGGCTGGCGTAACAGAAGAGCAGATGAAGAACGTTACAATCGCCTACGAGCCAGTTTGGGCTATCGGAACAGGAAAAACTGCAACTCCTGCTGATGCGGAGGCAATCCATAAGTTTATCCGTGGATACATCGCAAAGCTTTACAACCAGAAAGTTGCTGACGAAATCATCATCCAGTACGGTGGCTCAATGAAAGCTTCCAATGCGGCAGAACTTCTTGCCCAGCCAGATATTGACGGCGGCTTGATTGGCGGTGCTTCCTTGAAGGCTGAAACTTTTGTTCCAATCTGCGAACTGTAATTTCTATAAGGGCGGGCAACATCGTTCAAGCCTTCGGCTTTCACTACTCAACAAAAGCCCTAGGTCTTTTGTTGACGCCAATCTTTTTTTTTGGGGCGGGCAACCGCCCTGCGTTTATTAAAACCAATTAACAGTTTTGCCTGCAAAACTGCAAACGAAGCTAAATTTATAATCTAATAAAATAAATAGAAGCTTCGTTGCTACCCACCGTGCGGGCTCAAATGCCGCCCGCAACGCCTGCTTTTTTTTCACATTTTAAAAAACTATTTTGTATAATCTGTCTTTTTTCCTTTATATGTTTTGACAAAAAGGTTTTATTTTATTAATATTTATGAAATAGAAAAATTATAGGTTTTAAGCCTGTGTTGGAGTTTTTTAAATGAACATTATTCAAACTGTGCTTCTTGTTGCATTTGTAATTGTCTGCATATTGATTATCTGTCTTGTTCTTGTACAGGATGACGGACAGAGCGGAATGGGCGGACTTCTTGGTGGACGCGGAACCGCGGCTTTTGGTTCTCATTCTGCGAGCGTCCTTACAAAGGCAACTGGAGTTTTTGTAGCTCTCTTCTTTATCATTACGCTTGCTCTTGCTGTATTGAATAAAAAGCCAAAGGTAAGCAGCGACATGAGCGACACTTCATCAAGAATTGAAAATACTGTTGATTCTGCTGCTGAATCTGATGCAACTACTGAAGAAGCTCCTGCAGCGTCAGAAGATAAATGGTATCAGAATAACTAATCAGTTAATAGAAACTGTACATCAGGTTGAGGTTTTGTTTTATGCTTAGTGATTTAATTAAGCCTGAAAATGTGATTGTTGAGCTTGAAAGCACTGATAAGGACAGCCTTTTTGCTGAACTTACAGAAAATCTTGTTCGCACCAATGAAAATCTTGACCGCAATGAAATATTCAACGCTCTTTCTGCAAGGGAAGAGCAGATGAATACTTGCATTATGAAAGGTATTGCAGTTCCGCACGCCTGTTGTCCTTGTGTGGAAAAACCTTTGGTTGCGCTTGGTATTAGTGCCTCTGGAATTGATTACGAGATTGAAGGCACTGGAACAAAAAACTATTCTGACTCATTGGTTCACATGGTTTTTATGCTTCTCTTTGAACAGGGAAATGCTGAGCATCATCTGCATGTCCTTGCGGATTGTGCGCGGCTTTTAAATATTCCGGGTTTTTACAAATCTCTTTTATGCGCAAAAAACGCTCAGGAAGTTTGCAATATTATCCGTGATTTTGAATATGAATTTTAGTAGTTAAGCTGATTTTTCTTTATTTCAGGGGGTCGGAAATGGCAGAAAACGAAGCGAATGTGATTTCTCATCTTTTGAACGTGGAGGCGCAGGCTTCTGATCTTGTAAAAGAAGCTCAGGACGAGGCTAATAAACGTCTTTCTTCTGTGCACGCAAAAGCGGATGCGGAATTTAAGGAAAAATTCGATAAAATTGTTTCTGAACTGGAAAAAAGCTACAACGATAGAATTTCAGCGATAGATGAAAAACATAAAGAAGCGTTGGAAGAATATAAGTCTTCTGTGGAAAACGCAGAGCAAAACAAAGATAATTTCAATGCTTTTTTGAAAAAAGTGCTTATTGAACAATAGGTGGCGGCTATGGATTATTCTGGAGCTTCCGCTTATATTTACGCAAAAGTCTGTAGTCTTGTTTCCAAGGCTTTTGTGGGCGAAAATGCGGTTCGTCTTTTCAATGCAAAATCTCTTTCTGAACTGTGGGATGTTTTGTTTAAATCTCCTTGTCCGCAGATTCCAGAGCAGATGCTTGCGAACAAAATAGAAAATCAGGCAGTAGATACGTTTATTTCTGAGTACACATCTCTTCTTCAGCTTTATACAAAGCCTGATCCTTTTCTGGTGGAACTTCTTCGCCGCTATGAAGTTACAAATATCAAGGTAATGTCGGCGGCTTTGAGCCTTGGTGAGCAGGAAATTCCTAGAACAGTAAATCTTGGAAAATACGAGCTTTTGAATTATTCCGCATGGCCGAACCTTAAAAAAATAACAGAAAAATCAAACTTCCCGTGGTATGACCATGTTCCGACTCCAGAAGAACGCCAGCAGATGGATTATAAGCTGGATTTGCAGGAAATCCGTGCATTGTGGAAATATGTTACAAAAGTTTCTGATTCCTCGCGGAATGCCCTTGTTGAATATTTTACTGAAGATTACAAGATAAAAAATATGCTTTGGGCACTTCGACTTAAAATTTATTACCAGATGCCGAATGAAGAAATTTTGAAAAATCTCTTCTATATATCTGATAAGCCTTCTTTTGAAGATCCGTTGTGCAAGTGTGCGATTGAAATTCTTGACAAAGCGCCGGATAATTATAATGACTGGAAAAAATGGCGCTATTCTTCCTATTTAAATCCGCATGAAGAAGGTCAGCTTTGGACTGTTGACCCTATGTGGATTGAGCAGAAATTAAGAATCGGCGATGTAAAACGAATAAAAAAAGTCCTTCACCAGTTTCCGCTGACTTATGCTTCTTTGGTTATGTATTTTAGAATAAAACTGCAGGAACTAAATGCCATCCGTGCAGCTACAGAAGCCTTGCGGCTTAATGCGGATAAATCTGAAGCGATGTATGTGGCTGGAATTTCTGCTTCGGCGTTGAACGGAGGTCGATAATGGCTAGAACAACAGAAATGCGTCTTGTGGAACTTATGGCGTTAAAGCAGGATGTTCAGAACGTGATTTTGTATCTTGGAAAAAATGGAAATTTTCAGTTTCAGACAAAAAAACGTTCCGTTCAAAAACTTGATGACAAAAAAATTGTAAATATTGACAGTCATTTTTTTGATTGCCTGCAGAAAACCCGCGCTTTTTTCAATATTCCGGATATTTCTGACTCTGAGTTGAAATTTGTTGCCGCCACAGATGATGACCGCGACAAGGCGAACAAGATAATTGCCGCAACTGATGAATTTGAGAAAAATGCTGATGAAAAAAATGAAAAATTGCGCCAGATAACTGAAACTTTAAAAGAGGCGGAATCTTTTTCAAATTTGAAGATTCCTTATTCGCAGCTGGAGCATCTTTCTTTTCTTTCTTTAAGGATTGGAAGAATTCCTGCGGATAATTTTGAAAGTCTGCGCGAGGCTGTAGGTTTTTATGGTGTTGTAATTCCGCTTGGAAATGACAAGTCAAAGATTCTTGCGGCTGCTTCAAAAAAAGGCCGGTTTGCGCTTGACACTGAGCTGAAGAAATTCGGTTTTGTGAATATGGAAATTCCTGAAAATTTCAATGGAATTCCAGAGGAAGTTCTTGTTGGAATGCAGCAGGAGAAAGTTTCTGCTGAGCGCGATGTCGCAAAAATCAATGAGGAAAAAAAGAATTACGCGGATACTCATTCAGAGGAGATACGCCGCCTGCTTGGTGCGTTCTGCATCTCAAAACAGATAAAAGATATTCAGAACGGGCTTGAGTCAACTTCGATGGTTTACCGGCTTACAGGATGGATTCCGGCAGCAGATTCCCGCAATTTCATGAAGGAGCTTGACGACCTTACAGAAGGACGCATTGCAATCCGCGAGTATCTTCCTACAGAAGTTCCGTCAGTCCTTCGTGGTGAGGAAAAAGTTCCTGTAAAACTTACGCATGGAAAATTTATCTCTGCATTCGAACGGATGATTTTCAGTTACGGTTCGCCTTTGTACGGAACAATTGACCCTACGCCGTTTGTCGCGATTTTCTTTACATTCCTTTTTGGTATTATGTTCGGGGATTTTGGGCAGGGGCTTGTGATTTTCCTTGCCGGACTTCTTATGGCAAAAAAAGTTATAAAGGTTGGTGCATGGAATAAATTTGCGCCGATTTTTATGGGTGTCGGCTGTTCTTCTTGTGTGATGGGTCTTGTTACCGGGGAATTTTTTGGAACAGAGGAAATCCTTAAGCCGTTCGCGCTTTTTGTTACAGGGCTTTTCGGAAATCCTCATGCGCCGATTCTGAAAGTCATGCCTTCTTCAAATCCGAATTCAATTCTTGTGATTTTTGGTATTTTTGCCATTACAATTGCTTTTGGCTTTGTGATTAATTCAATCGGGCTTATTGTGAATATGTGCAACAATGCCTTGCGTAAGAAGTTTGGAAACGTGTTCTTTGGAAAATGCGGATTCTTTGGAATTTTGTTCTATTGGTATGTTGTTGCGTTTGCGGTAAGGATTGCGGCTTTTCATCATCTTCCGGCTGTTTATGATTGGGTGATTATCGGTGTTTCCTTGTTTTTTGCGGCTTTTGGCGAACCTTTTGAGCGTCTTTTCAATGGAGAGCGTCCGGTTATGGAGAATGGATTTGGTTCTCTTGTGATTGGCGGAATCGTTGAGCTTATAGAAGTTGTCTCAAGCTATCTTTCTAGCACGTTGAGTTTTGTCCGTGTCGGTGCATTTGCGCTGGCTCATGCGGTTCTTGGTTTTATAATCGAACTTATGAGTTCAAAATGCGGTCCTGTAGGTGGAATTTTTGTTCTTATCGCAGGAAATGCGATTGTTGTTGTTCTTGAAGGCATGATTGTGGCGATTCAGGTTATACGACTTCAATACTATGAATTTTTCAGCAAATTTTTTAATGAGACAGGTGCGGAATTCAAGCCGCTCCAGTTCCATTATGAAAATAAAATTTAAATCAAAATCTTTATGATAAAAGAGGTTTTATTATGAACAAGAAAATTTTTGTGATTGCTGCAATTCTTCTTTGCACAACAATTTTTGGTCTTTCTGCTCAGTCTTATGAGGCTGAAAATGAAACTGCTGTTGAGGCAACTGTAGACCAGAAGGCTCCGGCAAATTCTTCTGCATGGAAGTATGTTTCTGCTGCATTGGCTGTTGGTCTTTCTTGTATTGCCGGCGGTATGGCTGTTGCAAAAATCGGTTCTGCGGCAATGGGCGCAATGAGCGAAAACGCTGAACTTTCTGGAAAAGCTCTTCCGTTTGTTGGACTTGCAGAAGGTATTTGTCTTTGGGGATTCCTTGTAGGACTTCTTATTATCGTTCTTTAGTTCAAGAGATAAAAATTGAAGTTTTATATTATTGGTGACAGGGAAATGGTTCTTGCATTCAAGCTGACTGGCGTTGACGGCACAGTTGCTGAGACACGTCAGGAAGTTCTTGAGGCTTTTAACCGTATGACAGGAAAAGGCGGCGCAATTTCAGCACCAGTTGATGAAGTTCCGCACGTTCTTATCCTTACGGAAGGAGCCGCTGCCACCATTGAAGAAGAAGAAATCGCATGGCAGAAGACTGGAAAATTTCCGCTTATTGTGGAAATTCCTGGTCTTGATGGTCATGTAGCTGGCAAAAAAACTCTTACAGATGCCATCCGGGATGCGATTGGTGTTCAGGTTTAATTATTTTTAGCTGAAAATGGTTGTCTGCTGTGCAAAAATACAGCAATCAAAAAATGTGCGGACTTCCAAAAATTAGAAGTTCCTGTTCAAAGAGGAAAACGCATGGAAGAATTACGTTCTACAGAAATATTGGACAAAGAAATTCGGTCTGATGCACGAAAAAAGGCGGAAAGAATTTTGTCTAAAGCGGATGTTGACTGCCAAATGATTCTTGCAGAAGTTGACGACCGTGTTGAAAAATCAAAAAAAGAAATTTCGGATAAAGATGAAAAAAAACTGGCTGCATACGAGAAACAGAAGAATGCGGCTCTTCCTCTTGAAAAAAAACGCTTTCTTGTGGATTTTATTCAGTCTGCACTTAACAAAGCAACAGATGAATTTCTTGAGAAACTTACGGAAGAAGAACGCCTTGAGCTTGTGCTGAAGCAGCTTGAAAAATCAGAAGATATTTTAAAGTCAAAGAAAGTATGCGTAAGCGTTTATGGTTTTGATGAAAAACTTGTCCAGCAGAAACTGGGCAAAAAACTTGATGTTCAGTCATACTCAAAAACTGAATTCAATAAAATTATCGTTGAAAATGACTGCGGTCTAACTCATAAGGAGGGCGTTATTGTGGAAGCTTGCGACAAATCTGTTCGCTGCCGCTTTACGCTTTCTGAGCTTGTCTCGCAGATACAATATAAATACAGGGCGGAACTGTGTGATTCTCTTTTTGGCGGGAGGCTTGAAGACAAATGATTGAAGGAAAAATAACCCGCATTTCAGGACCGATTGTTTTTGCAGAAGGGCTTGACGGTTGTGGTCTTTATGATGTTGTTGATGTTGGCGAAAAAAAACTGATAGGTGAGATAATCCGTCAGAATAAGGGAAATGCTACGATTCAGGTTTACGAGGAAGATACTGGAATGCATATCGGCGAAAAAGTTGTCTGCCAGCAGCGACCTTTGTCTCTTCGCCTTGGACCTGGACTTGTCGGAACAATTTACGATGGAATCCAGCGACCGCTAAAATCTATGGCTGAACATTCTGGAGCTTTCCTTTTTCCGGGTGAACGAACAGAACCTCTCGACATACAGAAAAAGTGGCATTTTGACGCTCTTCCTGGAATAAAAGCCGGAAGTCCTATAAAACCGGGACTTGCGCTTGGAACTGTAAAGGAAACTGAGTCTGTTACGCAGAAAATCATGGTTCCGCCTACAGTCCGTGGCCGTGTTCTGAATACATTCAAAGGTTCAGGCGACTACACAGTTGATGATGTTATTGGAACTACAGAATTTGATGAGGAGATAAAGCTTTCTCAGTATTGGCCGGTTCGTCAGCCTAGACCGTACGCTGATAAACTTGAAGTTTCCGAGCCGCTTATAACTGGTCAGCGCGTTATCGATGTTTTCTTTCCGCTTTCAAAAGGTGGAACAGCCGCGATTCCTGGCGGTTTCGGAACAGGAAAGACAATGACCCAGCACGCGATTGCAAAATGGTGCGATGCTGATTTGATTGTTTATATCGGATGTGGCGAGCGCGGAAATGAAATGACGGAAGTTCTTACAGAATTTCCAGAACTTATTGACCCAAGAACAGGTCGTTCAATCATGGAGCGAACGATTCTTATCGCAAACACTTCAAATATGCCTGTTGCAGCGCGAGAAGTTTCCCTTTATTCGGGAATTACTCTTGCTGAATATTACCGCGATATGGGGCTTCATGTTGCGATTATGGCGGATTCAACCAGCCGCTGGGCGGAGGCTTTGCGCGAACTTTCCGGCCGTATGGAAGAAATGCCGGCGGAAGAAGGTTTCCCTGCGTATCTTCCAACGCGGCTTGCGTCTTTTTATGAGCGTGCCGGACGTGTTATCTCCCTGGAAGGCGAGGAAGGTTCTGTCTCTGTAATTGGAGCCGTGTCGCCGCCAGGTGGTGACTTTTCTGAGCCGGTTACTCAGCATACAAAGCGTTTTATCCGCTGCTTCTGGGCGCTTGACCGCGATTTGGCGAATGCGCGCCATTATCCTGCAATCGGATGGATAAATTCTTATTCAGAATATGCCGCGGAAGTCCGCGAATGGTGGGAAAAACACAATCCTGTATGGTGGACTGTTAGAACCGAGGCACTTGAGCTTTTGAAAAAAGAGGACAGGCTTCAGTCAATTGTAAGATTGATTGGTCCGGATTCTTTAGCTTCTTCTGACCAGCTTGTGCTAAAAGTTTCAGAGATGATAAAAAATGGTTTCTTGCAGCAGAATGCCTTTGACGATGTTGATATGTACTGCTCTTCAGAAAAACAGATTATGATTATCCAGCTGATTATGGATTTTTATAAGCGTGCGCTTGCCCTTGTAAAATCTGGATGTCCGCTTGTGAAAATAAATGCCATGCCTACTGCTGATGAGATTGTGCGCATAAAAATGGTTGTTCCAAACGATAAGCTGGAGCAGATTTCTGAAATCCGCAATAGGATGAACAGTCAGTTTGCGGAACTTGAGTCGGTTTATAACAAGGCTGCCGCGTTTTAGGTAAGGGGAAACAATGAAAGGTATTGAATATAGAGGCGTGAATTCTGTTGATGGTCCGATTGTTGTTGTGCGCCGAACTGAAAATATTTTCTACAATGAAACGGTAAGTGTCCGCGATAGAAATGGCGACAAACGTCTTGGTCGCGTTATTGATATGAACGAGAAAGCCGCTGTTGTTCAGATTTTCGGCTCAACAACAGGAATCGACCTTGAGGAAAGTTCATTTGAATTTCTTGACAAGCCGCTTGAGCTTCGTGTCGGCGAGGAACTGCTCGGTCGCGTTTTTAACGGTCTTGGCGAGCCGATTGACGGTTACCCGGAGATTATTTCTTCAGAATTTGTAAACGTAAATGGAAACCCGATAAATCCGTATTCGCGTTCGTATCCGCGGGATTTTATCCAGACAGGAATTTCTGCGATTGACGGAATGAACTCTTTGGTTCGCGGTCAGAAACTTCCGATTTTCTCTGGAAACGGACTTCCACACAACAAACTTGCGGCTCAGATTATCCGCCAGGCAAAGCTCCGTGGTGCGGACGAGCAGTTCGTCATGGTTTTTGCCGGAATGGGAATCAAGTACGATGTCGCGCGGTTCTTTGTAAACACTTTTGAGGAATCCGGTGTTCTTTCAAAGGTTGTTATGTTCCAGTCATTGGCGGACGCTCCTTCTATTGAAAGAATCATGACGCCGCGTTGTGCGCTTACAGCCGCGGAATATCTTGCGTTTAAAAAAGGAATGCACGTTCTTGTTGTTCTTACAGATATGACAAACTACTGCGAGGCTTTGCGCGAGATTTCCACCACACGTGGAGAAGTTCCAGGTAGAAAAGGTTATCCGGGATATTTGTATTCGGATTTGGCTGAGCTTTATGAGCGTGCCGGAAAAATAAAAGATTCTGAAGGTTCAATCACCCAGATTCCGATTTTGACAATGCCGAACGATGATATTTCCCACCCGATTCCAGATTTGACGGGTTACATCACAGAAGGTCAGATTGTTCTGGACCGCGAGATGGATTCAAAAGGAATTTATCCGCCGGTTGCGGGATTGCCGTCTCTTTCCCGTCTTATGAAGGACGGAATCGGAAAAGATATGACACGGGAAGATCATGCGAATGTCTCTTCCCAGCTTTTTGCGGCTTACTCAAAAGTAAAGTCAATCAGAAACCTTGCCTCAATTATCGGTGAGGAGGAGCTTTCTCCGCTCGACAAGAAGTATCTTGAGTTTGGAAACAAATTTGAATCAGAATTCCTTACCCAGGGTGAATACGAGGACCGCACAATTGAGCAGACTCTTGAGATTGGCTGGAAATGTCTTTCGGTTCTTCCAAAAGAGGAATTATTCAGAATCAAGCCTGAATTTATTGAAAAATATCTTCCGAAAACAGAAATAGACTGATTCAAGGCGGTGTTTTATGGCAAAACTGAATATTGCACCAACAAAATCAAATCTTCTTGCGATGAAAGAGCAGCTTGCGATTTCTGTGAACGGCTATGATTTGCTTGAGCAGAAACGCGAGCTTCTTGTGCAGGAACTTATGCACATGGTTGATAAAGTCAAACTTCTGGAAAAAGAGATTGACGACGCGGTAAAGCAGGCTTATCCGGCTTTTAAAAGAATGCTTATGGCAGACGGTTCCGATCAGGTTCGGCGGATTGCCCATAACGTCCATTACGATTTTGAGATGCAGGAAAAACAGGTTGTTATCGGCGGAATGACTTTTTCAACAATTGATGTGCAACTTCCGAAACGCCAGCTTTTTTACACGATGATTGGAACTTATGCGAACACCGATGATGTCATCAATAAGTTTTTCAGGCTGATTTCTTTGCTTACGCAAATGGCTTCAATCCGCACGATTGTGTGGCGGCTTGCGGAGGAAGTAAAGAAAACCCAGCGCCGCGTAAATTCCCTTGATAAAATGGTTATTCCGCAGACGCGCGAGACGATGAAATATATAGAAAATTCCCTGGAAGAAAAGGAACGTGAAAACGTTTTTGTTCTAAAAGCTCTAAAACGTCGTAATGACCGTAAAGTCAGCGAGGCAGAAAATGAATAAAAATCCGTTGTTGAAAAAAATTATCGTTGCGATAAATGGCTCAGAATCTTCTGTTCAGGCTGCGATGTATGCTATAATGCTTGCAAAACAATATTCTCTGGCTTTGAAGGCTGTCTATGTTGTTGACACGGCGACAATCAAATTTCTTACAAGTTCAAAATTCCTTGTTTCCGAGGAAAAAGATTCCTATGAGAACGACCTGAAGCGGGATGGAAAAACTTATCTTGAATATGTGAAGAATCTTGCGAAGTCAAAGGGAATGGAAATTGAAACGGAACTTAGGGAAGGCTCTGTCTGGGCTGAAATCATAAAGGCGGCGGATGAGATTTCTGCGGATATGATTTTGCTTGGCGGTCATGAGACAAAAGATAAGCTGAAAGTCATTGAATCCCAGCCTCACCGTTCAGCTGCGGCGACAGCAAGAAGCGAAATTGTGAACTATGCGCATTGTCCGGTTCTTGTAATCCATAAACCTCAGATTGAAGCGTTGTTCAAGATATTTTAATTTTGTGCCAGAGTAAAAAAAGTGATTGACTGTTATAAAATTTTGGGAATAAGACAGAATGCGACTGCCGCTGAGATAAAAAAGGCTTACAGGTTAAAGGCAAAGCTTTTTCATCCGGATGCGACGCAGAATTCTGACTCAGAAAAATTCCAGGAGCTTGTAAAAGCCTATGAGATTCTTTCTGATGCCCGGCAGCGTTCTCTTTTTGATGAGTCTTTGTGCACAAGAAACGCATTTACAAAAAACACAAAAACTTCATTTGACTATTATACCTGGCTTTCCGCCCGGACTGATGAGGAAAGCCGCGCAAAACTTATATTTTTTGACCTTATGCATAACCGCGAGGACGAAGCTGTTGAGGAATTCAAGCGGATGTCGATGAACCATGCGGATTTCAGCCTGAAGCACTGGTTCACGCGCGAAGATTTTATGGATTACGGCTACATTCTTGCGGAGGAGCTTGCGCTTCGCCGTGAATTTTACGATGCGCTTATTCTTCTGGAGCAGATTATCCGCATGGAGTACAGTTATTCATATTTCCGGCTGTTTTTCCCGGAAGTAATGGAATTTACGCTCAGTATTTTAAAGCGGAATGTTGTTGATACAATAAACGATGAACTTGCGCTTGACATCTTTGAGCGCGCTTTGGATTTAGGCTTTTCTGCTAAGGATGACGCTTTCTTTTTGCGTCAGATGGCTGGATTATATAAAAAAATGGGAGATTATCAGACTTCTGCAATCTGCGAGGAAGAGGCGATAAAAATTTCTTCTTCTAATAAGAAAGATTTTGTAGAAAGAGGTTATAGTTATGATTCGTTTGAAGAATAGTGAGGAAATTGAAGGCATAAGAAAATCGTGCCATCTTCTTGCTGATATGTTTAATTTTATAATTCCGCAGGTTAAAGCCGGAATGTCTACAAAAGAACTTGACAATATTGCTGTAAAATTCATCAAGGAACACGGCGGAACTCCTGCCTGGTACCACGAGGATTTTCCTGGGGCTTTGTGCATTAGCATAAATGAACAGGTTATCCACGGTATTCCTTCTGCAAAAAAAATCATTAAGGACGGTGATATTGTTTCTATTGATGCGGGAATTGACTTGAACGGTTTCATAAGCGACTCGTGCCATTCAGTTCTTGTTGGAAATGTAAAACCCGAAGTAAAAAAACTTGATGAAGTTACTCTTGAATGTCTTGCGGCCGGAATTGAAGTTTGCAAAGTTGGAAACAGAATCAGCGATATTTCCAACGCAGTCTACAATATTGCTGAAAAACATGGTTACGGCGTTGTCTACGATTATTGCGGACACGGAGTTGGTCTTGAAGTTCACGAAGATCCAAGTATTCCTAACTGTCCGAGCCATGGACCGAATCCGCGAATTCAGGCAGGAATGGTTCTTGCCATTGAACCTATGATAAATCTTGGCACAGCAGATGTCTACACGGAAAAAGACGGATGGACTGTTGTTACAGAAGACAGAAAACCTTCTGCACATGAGGAGCATACGGTTGCGGTTTTTGAGGACCATACAGAAATTCTTACAGATTTGAACTATAAAAAATAAATTTCCCAAAAACCGATTTTTGTAACCATTTTAGTTTTTTGTGTTTATCTTTAAAAAAAGCCAGTTGACTTTTACGGAGGCATAAATGAAAACTTGGACAAAATGTTTAATTGGTGTGGCTGGCGCTGCTGTCCTTTCTTTTGGAGTTATTTCTCTTTCTTGCAGTAAAACTCCTGTTGTTGGAAATGCCAGCACAGCCTATGCGGAATCGTCTGCGATTGTTCCGTCGGAATCTTTGAAAATCGTGGAGGCACTGCAGAATTCGTTCCGCGCCATAAGTGATGGAGTTCTTCCTTCTGTTGTTGAAGTTGATGTTACAGAAACAAAAACTGTTCAGACAATTGATCCTTTTGATGACATAAGAAGATATTTTTTTGGCGTTCCAGATGACGGCAATGATAATAAGAAAGGCAGAACCCGCGAATATGAGCAGAAAGGACTTGGCTCAGGCGTAATTGTCCGAAGAACTGGCGATACGCTTTACGTTCTTACAAACAACCATGTTGCAGGTGAAGCCACAAAGATTTCAGTAAAGTTGAATGACGGACGCGAATTTGACGGAAAACTTGTTGGCGCAGATGCCCGCATGGATGTGGCTCTTGTTTCGTTTGAATCAAAGGATAAGTCAATTCCAGTTGCAATTCTTGGCGATTCAGATCAGGTTAAAACCGGCGATATTTGTCTTGCGATGGGAGCACCGCTTGGATACAGCCAGTCTGTAACGCAGGGAATTGTAAGTGCAAAAGGTCGCTCTGGCTCAGGAATCGGAAACATCAATGATTTTATCCAGACAGATGCGGCAATCAATCAGGGAAATTCCGGCGGACCGCTTGTAAATATTTATGGAGAAATAATCGGAATCAATACATGGATTGCCTCACAGTCCGGTGGTTCCCAGGGACTTGGTTTTTCAATCCCGATTAACAATATAAAAGGCGCGATTGACTCGTTCATCAGCAGCGGAAAAGTTGTCTACGGATGGCTTGGCGTTTCGCTTATGCCGGCTTCAAATGATTATAAAGAAGCACTCGGCGTGAACGATAAAGATGGCGCGCTAGCCGCTCAGGTATTCATCGGTTCTCCGGCTCAAAAAGGCGGAATGCGACCGGGTGATTACATAATTTCTGTCGGTGGCCATAAAATCAAGGATGTTGATCAGGTTCAGCGCGAAGTAGGACGGCTTGAGGCAGGAAAAACAGTTGACTTTGTTGTTGTCCGCGATGGAAAGGAAGTTACTCTTTCTGTAAAGATAGAAGAAAGAACAGAAAAAGTCTCTTCAGACAACGGAAAACTCTGGCCGGGCTTTATAGCTGCTCCAATCACAGATGAGGTGAAGAAGCAGTTTGAACTTGACACAGACAAGGGCGTTCTTGTTACAAATGTCCTTGCAAAATCTCCGGCTTCTGCGCTCCGGCTTCAGCAGGGCGATGTGATTACAGCTGTAAACGGAAAATCTGTAAAGAATCTCAAGGAATTCTATGCAGAGCTAAGCAAGGTTGAAAAATCCGTTAATTTTGATGTTTACAGCAACGGCGGAACAATCACAACCGGAACATATAAGTTTTAGGACGGCAAGTTCTGATGTTTTATTTGTTGACCTTAATCATTCAATTTGATAAAATATCAGAACACTATGGTTACAAAAGTTGTAGTATCACCCGTTAAATACTGCGGCTGTTTTGTACCAGATTTTTAATTCAGAGGTTGAAAATATGTACGCACTTGTTGAATATAAGGGCAAACAGTACAAAGCAGAAAAGGACGCTGTATTGACAGTTGATTCTATCGATGCTGAAAAAGGTGCTAAAATTGAAATTGATACAGTATTGCTCGTAAGCGATGGTGACAAAGTTTCTGTTGGAGCTCCATACGTAAAAGGCGCAAAAGTTACTGTAGTTGTTGAGGAATCTTTCCGCGACAAAAAAGTTCTTGTTTTAAAATACAAATCAAAGAAAGATTATCACCGTTTGATTGGTCACAGACAGCATTACACAAACGTTCGCGTTGAATCAATTAATGCTTAAATGACATCTGTGCTGATTGAGCGCAGTAAGACTGGTGTGTTGCTTGGTTGTACGGCTAAGGGGCACGCTGGATATGCTGAGCGTGGTTCAGATATAGTTTGTAGTGCGGTTACGGTTCTGATTCGGACAACACTGCAAGTTCTTTCTGAATTGCCTGCTTTAAATCTTGAGACCGGTACTTCAAAAAGAGGCTTTATTGGATTCAAGGTTTTAAAAGGTTTTCCTTCTGAAATGGAAGAAAAACTGAAATATGCTGGGGATTTTTTGCAGGTTGGGCTAGAATCAGTTGCAAAAGAATTTCCGGATAATCTGAAACTTGTAATAAATAGTTTATAAGATAGGAGCTATAAAATGGGAAGAACTAGAGGCGGTAGCGGCGCAAAAAACGGTCGTGATTCTAATCCTAAAAACTTGGGTGTAAAAAAATATAGCGGAGAATTTGTAACAGCTGGTTCAATTATTGTTCGTCAGCGTGGAACAAAATTCTTCCCTGGAGATAATGTTCAGAGAGCTGGTGATGACAGTTTGTTTGCTACAGCAGACGGAAATGTTGTTTTCCACGAAAGAATGAACAGAAAGTTCATTTCTGTAACACCTTCAAAGGCTGAATAGTCTAGTCTGAATATTTTGTTGCTACCCGGTTCGGAGTATTATTCTGTGCCGGGTATTTTTTTTGTTGTTTATATTTGTTGAATTTTGCGGGGTAAAAAATGTTTCAGTTTGCTGATGAGGCTATAATTGAGGTTCATTCTGGAAAAGGTGGAAACGGTTGCATTGCGTTCCGCCGGGAAAAATATATTCCTCACGGTGGACCTAACGGTGGTGATGGCGGAAAGGGCGGAAATGTTATTTTTGTTGTAAAAAGAAATATGCGCACGCTTTCAAGGCTTCGTCATCATCATATTTTTAAGGCTCGAAATGGTGGCGACGGTCAGGGCTGGAACAGATTTGGAAAAGATGGCGAGGATGTTGTTATTCCGATTCCGCCGGGAACTACAATCCGTGACGCATACACAAACGAGCTTATCCACGATTTTACAGATGAGGAAGAAAACAAGGAATTTCTTTTTTTGGAAGGCGGCAAAGGCGGCTGGGGAAATGTTCATTTTAAGACTTCAACAAATCAGGCTCCGCGATATGCACATCCAGGTGCTCCGGGTGAGGAACGTACTGTAAAACTTGAGCTTAGCATAATTGCGGATGTCGGTCTGGTTGGATTTCCGAACGCAGGAAAATCTTCACTTCTTACGGCGTTTACAAATGCCCGTCCGAAAATTGCGCCTTATCCTTTTACGACAAAAATCCCGAATCTTGGTGTTCTTAGGGTTGACGATGAGCAGGATATAATAATTGCGGATATTCCGGGAATTATTGAAGGGGCTTCTGAAGGCGTGGGGCTCGGCTTTGACTTTTTGAAGCACATTTCGCGCACAGCATGTCTTTTGTTCATGATTGACTGTTCAGACGAAAATTATCTTACTGCGTATGAAACTTTGCTTGATGAGCTTGGAAATTATTCAGCGGAACTTTTGGATAAACCTCGTATTGTTCTTGCGAATAAGATTGATGTTGAAGGCGCGGAGCAGAATGCGGCGGAAGTTGTTTATGCAATCAAGGAAAAAGAACCGGAAACTACGGTTATTCCAGTCTCTGTGCAGAACAATATCGGAATGGGAACTGCAAAAAAGGCAATTATTGAGCTTGTGAACCGGCTGGAAGGAAACGATTCTGGCTCAAAAATAGAAGCCGGAACAATAAAGACTCCGGATTTTATGCAGTCGGATGATTTTGATGATGAAAATATCCAGTATCCGGGAAGCGAAAAGTAATGAAAATTGCGGTTCTTGGCGGAAGTTTTAATCCGATTCATCTTGGGCACGCGATGCTCGCTGATTCTGTGCTGAAAGAATGTGGATTTGACAAAATTCTTTTTGTTCCGACATATATTCCTCCGCATAAGCTGATGAATTCCGCGATTTCACCGGAGCAACGACTTGAGATGGTGCGGCTTTTCTGCGAATCTTCTTGTATTGATGGCGTTCAAAAATTTTTTGCCGAGGACTGCGAAATTCTCCGCGGTGGAACTTCGTATACGGTTGACACTCTTTCTTATATTTCTGAAAAATATAAAGATGAGCTTGATGGCTCAAGACCAGCTTTTGTGATGGGGCAGGAAGTTGCTTCACAGTTTTATAAATGGAAGAATCCTGAAAAAATTGCCGCTCTTGCGGATATTCTGATTGCGCGGCGGAATCCTGAAAACAATGGGATAAAGACTGAAATCAGCAAAAATAAGCCTTCTGGAAATTATTCGGAGGACTATGCTGACGAAAGTTATCTGGAGAATTTTCCATATAGACACTCGTTTGTGGAAAATCCGGTTTTTCCTGTTTCTTCAACAGAAATCCGGGCAAGAATCGCGCTTGGCAAATCGTGGCGTTACCTTGTTCCAGAGTCGGTTTTTCAGTATATTATTTCTAATAATCTGTATGGTAAGCAAAAATGATTGAAAATATTGAAGAGATTACTGAAAAAGTCAGAAAATTCGTAAAAAAATCTGTGGGGCAGGCGAGATATGAACATTCTGTAAGAACCGCTGAAACTTGCGCAAAGCTCTGCAAAAAATATGGTTTTGATGAAAAAACTGGTTATCTTGCAGGAATTTCGCATGATATGTGCAAGAAACTTTCTCCGGAAGAGATGCTTCAGATTGTTTCAAAAGACGGAAAAGCTGTTTCTGAACTTGAAAAGGCAAATCCGTCATTGCTCCATGGCAGGGCTGCCGCGGTAAAACTTCAGGATGAATTTGATATTCATGAGCCGGAACTTATTGAGGCGGTTGCAAACCATACTTTTGGAAAAAAAGGTTTATGCCCGCTTGGAAAAATTCTTTATATTTCTGATAAAATTGAGCCTGGCCGAGAGTACGTGAACGATGCTTATATGAAAAGCATAAAAAATCTTTCTTTGGATGAATTGTTTTATAAAGTTGTTTCTGATAGCAAGGCTTATTTGTTGAAAAAAGGCAAAAAAATTGCGCCGGAAACAGAAGAGCTTTTAAAATATCTTGAAGCAGGTGGAGTATGAACAGAATCAGGTTACGTGACGAGCAGAAAGGTGCGATTTTTCTTGGAATAATTATTCTTATCATTGTTGTTGTTTCAGTTGTTATGGCGGCTTCCCTGAAAAAAGATGCTGTCGCGGAGATGCTTTCTGATGATCAGGTTGTTCGCGTTCTGAATATTCTTGAAGATGATGATGGAAGTGTGATTTTTACAAATGTGCTGATTTACTATCCAGTCTCTGGAAAGGCGGCTGCGGTTAATATTCCGGGAAACACAGCGGCGATTTATCAGTCTTTGGGGCGCGTTGACCGTATTGATCAGGTTTATAAGGAAAAAGGCTGCGAGGCGTATAAATATGAAATTGAAAAACTGCTCGCCTGCAAGATTCCGTTTTATATGTCAATAAAGTTTTCTGATTTTATAAAGATTACAGATATGCTTGGCGGAATGCGCGTTTTTATTCCGGCTCCTGTTGATTCTGTCTCTGAAAAAGGTGAGCGTTGGCTTTTGCCTTCTGGAGCGGTTACTCTTGACGGCGATAAAATTTCAATATATATAAAGTACCGGAATGAAGACGAAACAGATTTTGATGTTCAGGAACGCTATCAGAATGTTGTTTCCGCTTTTTATTCAATGCTGCATGACAAGAAAAATGTTCTTTTTGCAAAAAAAAGCAACTTTAGGCAGCTTAAGAAATTTATTACGTTGAATCTGAATGATGAGGATTCAAGACGCTTGCTCTTTCAGATTTCAAATATGGATTCAGAGACAATTGCGCGGCAGACGGTTACCGGCCGAGTCAGAATTATGGACGGACAAAGGCTTATGTTCCCTTTGAACAACGGCGAGTTCATAAAAGAAGCCGTAAAGCAAAGCACGAATATGCTTATTTCAAACAGCGGAACTTATGCAAGCCGCGTTTACGTTCTTGAGATAAAAAATGGAACTACAGTTCAGGGGCTTGCGCACAATACTTCAATCTTGTTCCAGAATGCGAGCTACGACGTTTTGAGCGCGGTAAATGCAGCCCGGAATGACTATGAAAAAACTGTGATTATTGATCACATTGGAAATAAAGAAATTGCTTCAATGGTTGGAAATTTTATTCATTGTACAAACATACAGGAAGAAGAGGTTGACCTTTCCCGCTCAGAAAGCGATACTTCGGCAGATGTTGACTTTACGATTATTTTAGGTAAAGATTTTGACGGCCGTTATGTTCGTGCCTCTCGAAATGAATAAAATTTCAACAAAATGAAAATGGGGGAAAAAATGGAAAATAAGACTATAGAACAAAAGGCTCTGGAAATTGCCCGGCTTCTTGAGGATGGAAAAGGAAAGGATGTTACAGTAATTGATGTTTCGGAATTAAACAGCTGGACAGATTATTTTGTTATTTCAACAATTACTTCTTCTGCGCACTGGCAGGGACTTTACAAGCAGGTAAAGGATTACGTTAAGGCGAATGATATGGAAATCCATGTTACAAACCGAAAAAGTCCTGATGGCGATGACTGGAATCTTATTGATATTGGATCGGTTGTTGTTCATCTTATGTCTGAGGCTGCAAGAAATTTCTATGATTTGGAAAAATTGTGGCATGCCGGAAAAGTTCTTGACTTTCACAAGGCTGAATAAAGACGAATGAAAGAATTTGACCTGAAAAACTGTGCCTGCTTTGGAGTTGCCGGGAATTTTACCGGGCATCTTGAGCAGGCCGGAGAAGCTTTTGATTTTAAGAATGTAAAGACGCTTGAAGAAAATGCTCCAAAAGCATTGTTTCCGACATATATTCCGAATATAAGCGGAAGTGGTGAGACTCCTGCGTTTTTGGGAGTTTTTCCGTTTGATTCTGAAAAAATTATTTTCCCGGAAAATGAGCAGAAAATCCAGATTGAGCCGGAATGTGCTGTTATTTTTAATGCAAAATGGCTTGAAGAAAAAATCATTGAGCTTGTTCCAGTCTGTTTTGGCGCGTCAAATGATGTTTCAATCAGAAAAGCTGGCGCAAAGAAAATCAGTGTAAAGAAAAACTGGGGAAAATCCAGCAAGGGGCTTTCTGAAAACCTTATTTCTCTGGATTCTTTTGATGAAAAAAGCGTTTTGAACGGCTACAGAATCGCTTCTTTTATGGTTCGTGGCGGAAATGTCGTTGAGTATGGCGAAAACAGCGCAGTCCGGGATTATTCGTATATTTACAGAAAACTTGAGAACTGGCTGATTGAAAAATTCAACGGGCAAAAAGATGAAGGTTCTGCTGAAAACATAAATTCTTACCTGAAAGAAGCTGGTTTTCCTGAAAAAATCATGGTTTCAATTGGAGCTACGCGGTACACGGATTTTGGCGAGCAGAATTTTCTTTTAAAAGGCGACAAGTCTGTTGTGGTTCTTTACCCGGAGGCAAATTATTCCGCAGAAGACATAAAAAATCTTGTGAAGAAAAATGATTTTTCGGATTCTCGGATTTCGGCTCTTGTACAGGAAGTTGTTTTATGATAAATGCAAAAAAAATAACGTTCGCAAACTGGACAGAATATGACGACTGGCTTGTGAAAAATTATTCAGAAAATTCAATTTTTAAGGTTGATGAGATTGACGGAAAAATTGAAGTTGAATATTGCGCAAAAAATGAATTTCAGGAAGAAATGAAGCGCGAGGAAGAGGAAAAAGAGAAGGCTGAAAAAGCTAAAGCCGCGGAAAGCGGAAATTCTTCTGAAAACGCAAAATAATCAGAAGCGGGCGGAATCTAATTTTCTGAAGTTTCAGCTTTTAAGGTTCTGTTGTTGTAGATAAAATTCAAAATCGCCATGGAAAGAATTATTATGTAGCCAAAAATGCTTAGGATATCTGGTTTCTGCTTAAGAATAAAGAATCCCAGGCTTGCTGAAAAAATTATCTGGCAAAAATCAAATATCGAGATTTTTGCGGCTGGCGCATGATAATATGCCGCGGTTATTGTGAACTGCCCGACTGCGGCTGAAATTCCTGCGCAGAGCAGATAAATTATCTGCATTTTTGTCATCGGAGTAAAATTAAAAATCATGTACGGAACTGCAAGCAGCGTTGAGAATGCGCTGAAAAACAGAATTACGATTTTCCCGGAGCATTTCTGTTTTCCTAGTTTTCTTACGCAGGCGTAGGCGAGCCCTGCCCCAAAACCGCTAGTCACACCTGCAAGGGAAGGCAATGTCTTTGAAAAATCAAATGAAGGTTTTGCCACAAGCATTGCTCCGCAGAAAGCCGTTATGATTGCAAAAAGCGGAACAATTTTTATCTTCTCTTTTAAAAGCACAAAGCAGAATAAAACTGTGTAAAAAGGCGCCATTTTGTTCAGAATGCTTGCGTCTGCAAGAATCAAATGGTCGATTGCATAAAAATTTCCAAAAATCCCGATTGAACCGGCGATTGAACGCAACAGCAAAAACGACCAGCTTTCTTTTGGAATCTTGTATTGCGCAATTCCGCCTTTAAAAATTCCTGCCGCAATCGAAAAAATTGTGATTACAAAAGCTACAATATTTCTGAAAAAAGTTTTTTGTATAAAAGGAATATTTCCGCTCAGCCTTACAAATAGTGCCATCAACGCAAAACTGAAGGCTGAAATCAGAATGTATAAAACGCCTTTTAAATAATCTTTGCTTGCAGACATTCTGAAAAACTAGTTCTTTCTTTTTCCGAAAAGTCTTAACATCGCAAGGAAAATATTTATAAAATCAAGATACAGTTCAAGCGCGCCGATTATTGAGGCTTTTTTGAAAATTTCCGAATTTTCAGCGCGTTCGCTTACTCGTACCATTTTCTGCGCGTCATAAGCCGAAAGTCCTGTAAAAAGAACAACAGTAACAATCGAAATAATCCAGTCAAATCTGCTTGAACGCACAAAAAGATTTATGATTGAGGCGATTACAACACCAACCAGAGCCATAAAGAAATATCTTCCGAATGAAAGAATGTTCTGTTTTGTGAAAGTTCCGTAAATTGCCATTGCGGCGAACATTCCCGCGCTTGTAAGAAAAATTGTAAAAAGTGAGGAAAGCTGGTAAACAATAAAAATTGAAGAAAGTGTCATTCCGTTCAAGACCGAATAAATGACAAATGCAACCGTTGCTCCAGCCGCAGAGATTTTTCTGATTGAAGCCGAAAGCCACCAGACAAGAACTATTTCAGCAATCGCAAGAACCGGGAATCCGATTTGGAAAAAAGTGTATGCCTGCTCACCGATTGAAGTTAAATATGTTGCAGTGCCGAACGCAGTAAATCCGCTGATGATTAAAGCCAAAGCCATCCAGCCGTAAGTTCTGGCAAGAAATTTGTTCTGTTCTTTTATCAAAGAAATTTGTGTTGAATTAGAATTTGTCATAAATCCTCCATGTTGTTATATTAAATATAACAGATATTTTCATTTAAGGACACAAAATTATGGCGAATATTCAGGATTATATTGAATGGCGCGGTGATTTGACGCTTGAGCAAACGCCGTTTTGCAGGGTTGACGCTCTTATTCTTTGCCAGATTTCTTATTTGGATTTTGACAGACTTTTGCCAGATTACGATTTTACTTGTTCCCGGAAACTTTCTGATCTTGCGGAGCTTTTTGAGAATGCGAAGGACTTTAAAAAAAGGTCAGAGACAGGTCTTTTAATCAACAGGAAAACTGCCCCATTTTTTTTAAGGCTTGCAAAATGCAGACGTTTTGAAAATATTCTTGTAACGGGATATGTTTCAAAAATTGACTTATCTATAGAAGAGCAGTTTGCCGCCGTTTCCTATAAATTGCCGGATGGAACGAATTTTGTCTGTTTCCGCGGAACTGATGATTCGATTGTTGGCTGGAAAGAGGATTTTAATCTTGCCACGGAGACAGAAGTTCCGGCTCAAAAAGATGCAGTGGAATATCTTGAAAAAGCTGCGAAAAACCTGAAAGGAAAATTGCGCATTGGCGGACATTCAAAAGGCGGAAATCTTTCGATATATGCAAGCGCGGTTGTTGATAAAAAAATCAGCGACAGAATTCTTTGCATTTACAATAACGATGGTCCTGGTTTTTACGAGGCTCGCGTGCAGTCGCCGGAATTCTTGCGGATTGCAGAAAAGGTTGAGTCTTTTTACCCTCAATTTTCGATTGTCGGAATGCTTTTTCAGCATATAGGAAAACAGACTTTTGTTGAAAGCGATGAAATTGGTGTTATGCAGCACGATCCGTTCTCTTGGCACATTATGGGAAATGATTTTGTGGTTCTTGAGAACAATGATTATGGAAGCAAATTTTTTCATAATACTTTCAATGAATGGATTTCCAAACTTGAGCCGGAGCAACGTGAGATTTTTGTTGACACAGTCTTTAAAATAATTGAATCAACTGATGCAAAGACAAACACCGAACTTGAGGCGAATTTTGCAAGAAATTCTGTGAAAGTCCTGAAAACAATCAATAAACTTGATCCTGAGATGCGGAAAGTCTGCAAGGAAACTGTGATTGAATTTTTTAAGGCGGGACATTCCCAGCTTACAAAGGCTGATAAAGTAATCAAGCAGAAACTTGAAGAATCGACGGAGCACACAAAAAGCCTCCTGAAAAAACTGACTGAAAAAATCTTTAGAAAATAAAAAACTCGCCGGAATGTTGTTCTGGCGAGTTTTGCTGCATTTTTTGTGGATTTTTGCGGTTACCAGTTGAAAGAAATTCCTACTGTAAATGCGCTGTTTATAACGTTGATAGAATCTACAGATGTGTCATGGTGTTCGTTCTCATCCTGGTCATAGACGTATAAAGTATTTGCAAAGTCGCTTGTAACTCTATAACTTACAACAGGACTTACTTTTGCTTTTGGAAGGAATTTCGCCTGTCCCTGGAATCCGATTCCGACAGGTGAGCAATATGGTGCCAGGACCTTGGAAGAAGCTGTTGGATGCTGATAGGAATACATACTTAAAAGACCGAAATCGATTCCTGCTGTAACATCAAAGCGGACAATTTTTCCCACGTCAAAGCCGGCCGCAGGTCCGAGCAAAAAGTTTATATGTGCCGCGACTTGCAAATCATCAGAGTCCACATTATCCATTTCTATTGTAAGGCCGGTACCTGTGTTAAGACCAGCCATAAAGCCAACGCTGAACCAGTCGTTGATTCCAAAAAGATGCCAGGTCTGGATGTCAAATTCAAACATTCCGGATTTTGCGGTCATATCAACGTTGTCTTTTACATTCATTTCTTCTGTGCTTATGCCCATGTTCAGCTGGAGGTCGCCTTTGTATTTTTTTGCGAATGCAAAGCTGGAAAACAATGTTGCCGCAATGATGATGGAAATAAGTTTTTTCATAGAATCTCCTGATAAAAATTCTCAAATCTAAAAATATTTTTCATTTTACCCCCCCCCATAATTTTGTCAAGTGAGTTTAGTCGGGGCGTTGCGGGGTGTCCCCGCTGGAAGGGGTAGGCGAAAACCAGAGGTTTGAGCCGAGGGGAAGGCTTTCCCCGACAAAAAATGATATGCTGTGGCAAAAATTGACTTTAGGCAATTTTTGGGAGTGAGGAACGTAAGTTCCGAACGTTGGGAAGTCTTTCCCTCCTTGATTTTATATTTTTGAAATTTTTTGACTTTCTTGATAAGGTGGGCGATAATTATATTGAATTTGAGGAAAAAAAATGGAAAATACAACGATTATCAATGAGTCGCCGGTTGGTCGGCATTTGGAGCAGATTTCGGAATCTTCGCCGGCTGAATATTTGATGTTTAATAAGAAGAAAATTGAGCTTGTCGCAAAAATTACGCTGGGGCGCGAGTACGACAACGATATTGTGATTGACAACAAGCTTGCGAGCCGGCACCACGCGGTTATCCAGAAAATCCGTGACGCTTATTTTATAAGGGACGAAAAAAGCACGAACGGAACTTTTGTGAACGGCAGACGGATTCCAGAGGGAAAATATTTTCGTCTTAACAAGGGCGATAAAATTACGATTGGCACAATGAATCTTGTGATTTCCTGATTTTGATTTGCGCATCGGGTTTTGCCCCGGTCTGCGGATTTTTATTTTTTACGGAATTTTAGTTGAGCGAGAAACTTAAGTTATTTTTAAAGGGCGATTCGGTTTTGTGCGGATTGCCTGAACATGATTATCTTTTTTCGGTTGCGGATTCTGCGGCTTCTGTGCTGGAAAATGAGATTTGCTCGTACCGGCCTGCTGCTGATTCTGGCAGGCTTGGCGGACTGATTGATTTTTCCGGTCCGGAATTTGAACGGCTTCCGCTGATTATTGTGCCGGATTTGCACGCACGCGCTTATTTTTTGCGGAATATTTTGAATTTTGTTTTGCCGGAATCTTTTGCGTGCGCTGAAATAAATGGTGAAAAAAGACAGATTTCTGTTTTTCAGGCGCTGGAAGAAGACAAGGCAAGGATTGTTTTCGTTGGAGACCTTTTACATTCAGAGTTGCGCGGTCGGTTGCGCTGGCTGGAAGCGTTGGATGATTTTGACCGCGGAATTTATGACGGCAAGGCTATGAATGAAGAGATGGGTGAAGGTTTGACTTTGCTTTCTATGATTATGGAATTAAAAACTGCTTTTCCGGCGAATGTTCATATTTTAAAAGGAAACCATGAGAACATAATGAATGTGCGCGGTCCGGGCGACTATCCGTTCAGGAAGTTTGCGAACGAAGGCGAGATGGTGAAGGATTTTATGTCCGAGGTTTACGGCGATGATGTTCTTATGGTGATTTCGTGCTTTGAGAAAAATCTTCCGCTGGCTGCGGTTTTTCCAGAATGTGTTATAAGTCATGCTGAGCCGGTCCGGGCTTTTTCGCGCGATGAGCTTATCTGCGGAATGGATTCTGACGAGGTTATTCTTGGTCTTACCTGGACGGAAAACAATGCCGCAAAAGATGGAAGCGTAAAAAAAATGCTGGATTCTCTTACCGAAAATCCTGACGCGCTGTATTTTGGCGGTCACCGGCCGATTCAGGGAAATTATGCTTTGCGCCAGCACGGAAAATATGTCCAGATTCATAATCCTGACCGGCAGAATATGGTTCTTGTGTACAAGGATAAGCCGGTTGACCTTGAAAGCGATATAGTTCAAGTTGGTGAATAAATATTTTTTTTGCGGTAGAATGATTTAACAGTGTTTTGGGGGATAAGATGCCAGAGGTTTTTCCTGAAAAAATCGGAAAATATAAAATTGAAGGAATTATTGCAAAAGGCGGAATGGGCGTTGTTTACCGTTCCACTCATCCGACTTTGAAACGGCCGGTTATAATCAAGAAACTTACGGCGAAAAAGAATTCAACAAATATAAAAAGATTTATTCTTGAGGCAAAAATTCTTGGCGAGCTCCAGAATCCGAATATCGTGAATTTCTACGATATTTTTACGGAAGGAAACGCGTATTATATTGTAGAAGAATTTGTTGACGGAATGGCGGTTGACAAAATTCTTCAGAAACAGACTTCTGTAAGTCCGCAGATTGCAATGCTGATAATTCAGGATGCCTGCTACGGATTGAAATTTGCGCACACAAAAAATATTGTCCACCGCGACATTAAGCCGGGAAACATTCTTATTTCAAAACGCGCGGAAATAAAAATCACTGATTTTGGAATTGCCTCTGAAACTTCCGGAGAGGACACTCTTACCCAAAGCGGGGTTGCTCTTGGAACTCCAGCCTATATGCCGCCGGAACAGTTTGAGGACAGCGCGAAAGTTGACTGCCGCGCGGACATCTATGCGCTTGGCGTTATGCTTTACGAGATGGTTACTGGAACAAAACCTTACCCGGGAACTTTGACAATTGAAACTCTGAACGTAATAAAAAAAGGAAAATATATTTCGCCACGCAAGATTGACAAGAAGATTCCAAGATGCGTGTGCCGCCTTATCCATAAAATGATGCGCCCGAAGGCAAAAAGTCGTTACCAGTCAATTTCGCCGATTATAAAGGCAATAAAAAGATATTTAAAGCACTACGATGTTCACAGCATACGTGTTCAGCTTGCGAAAATAATTCTTTCAAAGAATGTCCTAAAAGAGATTGAATATATTCCAAAGGACAGAAAGCGCAACCGCATTATGGCGATTGTTGCCGCCTGTGCGGTTTTTGCGTTTTTGTGCGTCTACGGCTGGTTTGAAGGATTTTTCCATGCCACAATTCTGCGCTCGTGGTACACGCCTGTTGAAGTTGAGATGAAAATGCCTGCCACAAGCACATCCGGTTCAGATTTGCCGGTCAGGGCTTTCTTTTTTGAAAATGACGGCGACCAGATTCCTGAAATAATGAACACCCGCCGGGTTTTAACGCAAGTCTCAGAAAAAAAGCACCCGGAGGAAAAAAACGCGCGGAACAGAACTTATTCAACAAAAAAAGTTTATCTTACGCACGGCGACTACCGCATAAAAGTTGTTGCTGGACCTTACGTGTGGTGGAAATCTTTTGTCGTAACAAAGGAAAATGTTCTTATAAAAGCTGATTTCTTAAAAGATATGCGCCGAAACATAACAGTTCACCCGAATGCCTATGATTCTTCAACAGGAAAAGAAATTACTTCCAGGGCGAAATTTTCTGTGCTTTACAACAAGACCTGGATTCCGCTCGACCAGATTCCCGCGGAAAAACTTGTTTCCGGCAATGTGTGGAAATTCAAGACTGAATGTGAAGGCTACGAGCCAGAAATATTTTCCCTGCGCCTAGAATGGCTTCAGGACGTTCTGTTCATTTCCGCAAATCTTGTGCCAAAGAAATAAAATCTATTGCCATTTTTGCTTTCTATGCTTAAATTTAAAGGTATGGTTGAAAACGAAAATAATAACAATGAGAATGATAATAAA
The DNA here is from genome assembly GCA_963599585.1 of bacterium. Classification (GTDB taxonomy): domain Bacteria; phylum Spirochaetota; class Spirochaetia; order Treponematales; family Treponemataceae; genus Treponema_D. Next base: position 18,243 of record CAVBXG010000010.1, on the reverse strand, counting down.
AAGACAGAAAAAGACCTTGCGCAGATTCTTGGTGAATTAAAGGACAAGGCTGCCGAAATTCTTAACAGCGACGTTGAGGTTGAAGTTGAATTTCAGCCTGATTCAAAAAACGGCAAAAAAAGTGGAAAATCAGGGAAAAATAGAAAGTCGGAGCTAGTTCCGGCTGATGATTTTTTGCCTGCGAAACTTCCGATAATTCCTTTGCAGGGACATCCGATTTTTCCTGGAATTTTTACTCCGCTGATGATAAATAATTCCGGCGACATAAAAGCTGCCGAGGAAGCGTACGAAACTGACGGATATTTGGGCATTGTCATGCTTAAAAATGATGTTGCCGACGCCCGCTACGAAGACCTTTACAAAGTTGGAACTGCCGCAAAAATCATAAAGAAAATAAATCTTCCGGACGGTGGAATAAACGTTTTTATCTCAACAGTAAAACGCTTTAAGATGACAAAATATCTTAGTTCGTCTGCGCCAATCGTTGCGGCTGTAAATTATCTTGAGGAAGAGGAAAACGACACTTTTGAGGTAAAAGCCCTGACCCGCGCGTTAATCAGCGAAATGAAGGAAGTTGCGGAAAATAATCCTTTGTTCACAGAAGAAATGCGCCTTAACATGGTGAATATCGATAATCCTGGAAAAATCACGGATTTTATCGCCTCAATTCTGAATGTTGACAAGGAAGACCAGCAACGCGTTCTTGAAACTTTGAACGTCCGCCAGCGAATGGAGCAGGTTCTTGTCTTTATAAAAAAAGAGCAGGAACTTTTGCGCGTCCAGAAAAAAATCCAGAATGACATCAATGAAAAAGTTGAGAAAAACCAGCGCGACTATTTTTTGCGCGAGGAATTAAAGTCAATTCAGGAAGAACTTGGAACAGATGCTGAGGGAAATTTAAGCGACTACCAGAAATACAAAAAAGAAATCGAGAAGTTCAATTTTACTGGCGAAATAAAAGAAGCTCTGGAAAGTGAACTTGAAAAATTCAAGATTCTTGACACTCAGTCGCCGGAATACACAGTTTCCAGAAATTATCTTGATCTTGTCTGCCAGCTTCCTTGGAATGAAGAGATAAAAGTTGAGAACTACAGTCTGGAAAGCGCAAAAAAATTGCTTGACGGCGACCATTACGGTCTTGAAGACGTAAAAAAGCGTATTCTTGAGTATCTTGCTGTCAGAAAATTGAAAAAAGACGGAAAAGGTTCGATTCTTATTCTTGTCGGGCCACCAGGATGCGGAAAAACCAGCGTTGGAAAATCAATCGCAAACGCAATGGGAAAACCGTTTTACCGTTTCAGCGTTGGCGGAATGAGCGATCCTTCTGAAATAAAAGGGCACAGAAGAACTTATATTGGTTCAATGTGTGGAAAAATCATCAGCGGAATAAAACTGACGCACACAAAATCTCCAGTCTTTATGATTGATGAAGTTGACAAGATGGCTTCAAATGGTGTTCATGGCGATCCGGCTGCGGCTTTGCTGGAAGTCCTTGACCCTGAGCAGAATGTCTCGTTCCGGGATGATTATCTTGACCTTCCGTTTGATGTCTCAAATGTGTTTTTTATTCTTACAGCGAACACTTTGGATACAATCCCGGAGCCGTTGCTTGATCGTGCGGAAATTATTCAGCTTGCCGGTTACATCGACCAGGAAAAACTTGAGATTGCAAAAAAATATCTGATTCCAAAAAATCTTAAAAAGAACGGATTGGGCAAAAATCAGGTGAAATACACAAAAGACGCGCTTTTAAGAATTGCGCAGGAATATGCGCGTGAAGCCGGTGTAAGAAACTACGAGAAATGCCTTGATAAAATCCACAGAAAACTTGTTACAGAACAGTTTATGAATGCAGACAAGCTTGTTGCCGAGGCAAAGAAACAGGCGAAAGAGAACAAGCGGCCGGCGGACGAAATTGCACAGATTTCAGCGGATAAATATTTTGATTTAGAAAAGCAGTATACAATCAGTGCGGAAGACTTGGAAAAATATCTTGGAAAACCTGTTTTTGACGAAACTGAGATAAAAAAGGCGAACATTCCGGGAACTGCAATTGGTCTGGCTTGGACAAGCATGGGCGGAGACACACTTTTGATTGAGTGCATGACGTTCCCGGGAAAACCAGAATTTGTAATAACCGGGCAGATGGGCGATGTGATGAAAGAATCTGCGCAGATTGCTATGGACTGGGTAAAACGCTATGTCATTGAACGCAAAATAAAAAAGCCGACATGGTTTGATCACAACACAATCCATCTTCATATTCCAGAAGGCGCAACTCCGAAAGACGGACCTAGCGCAGGAATTACAATGGCAACCACATTTTTGTCGCTTTTTTCTGGAAAAACAATAAAACCAAATCTTGCAATGACCGGCGAGCTTTCTTTGACTGGAAAAGTTCTTCCGATTGGAGGACTCCGCGAAAAAACTGTTGCGGCAAAAAGGAATAAAATAAAGACAATAATTATTCCAAAGGCAAATGAGCGCGATCTTGACGAAATTCCGGAAATTGTAAAAGCTGGAATCACCTTTATTCCTGTAACAAGAATTGAGGAAGTGATTGCCAACGCATTCAAGGCAAAACTTTAGCGCGAAACATTCTTAAGATTTATTTTAATAATTTTTAGGAATGTGCTATAATTGAAAAGATAGAATGTGTAAAAAAAGTCTGTTTTCTGCTGCGTTTTTGCTTTTTTCAGGATTAATATTTTTCTCATGCTCGTCGGAAACTTCAATTGATTTGAATTCTGGCTCGGACGAAACTTTGCGTATGACATTTTCAGGGCGGAATTCCAGCGTTATCTGGTCGCGGGAAATTGAAAATTCTGTTCTTTCAAGAAAAATAAACACATCGGCTTATGTCTCGTCAAATTTAAAGCTTGAGCCTGAAATTTATCTTGTTTCCGCTGCTGACGAACCGCCTGTTTATCCGTCTTTGAGCGGTTTTGGAAGCCTTGATTCAACGCAGATAAGCCCGGAAGCAAAATCAACGCTCGAAAACTTTGTGAAAAACATAATCTCATGGAATTTTGACGAAAGTCTTGTTTCTAAAAAATCGGTTTTCTCGCTGGTTCTGTTCAAATACGATATTGAAAACGGATGGAAGAACGCTTTTGGCGAGGAATTTCCTTCAGATTCTGAAAAAAAACTTTTTTCATCTTATTATTTTGGCGAGCCTTTTGTGGAGGAAGATTCGCATTTGGTACCGGTAAGATTGAAAAATTCAAAGGGTTTTGTTGATATTCAGCTTTTTATTGATAGAACAGAAAATTTCAGGATAACTCAAATTCTTGTCAAAAAATGGGGAAAGTAAATTATGGAAAAAAAGCCGCTTACAGGAATAGAAAGGGAACTTGTTCTTAGATATTTGCTTGATGGAAATGTTCCTGTTACGATTACGCCGGTTTCTGGCAGCGAAAACGATTCTGACGAAATAAAAAATCTTGATTCTGCGGTTGTGCCGGTTGCTTTTAAGGCGGAAGATATTTCTGTTTTAAAGGAAGGAATTATTCTTTTAAAGGATGCGCCTGAGTCAATCTCAAAATACGTTGACAATCCTGTAAAAGTTGAATTTTATTTTAACCGGGTGGGGCTTTATTTTTCCTCAATGCTGAAATCTGTAAGTTCTGGTCTGGCTCTGGTGATTCCGGCTGAAATCAACAGAATTCCTGATATTCAGGTTAATAAAAAATATGATTTTACTGCACAGCTGATTGTTTCTGTAAGCAATGAAGGCAGCACAAGTTTCTTGTGTGTACCGGCGGATGGTTTTGAGCTTTTTACGCGTCCAATATGGAGCTCAATTGAACTGGAACGCCAACAGCAGGCAAAAAAACTTTTGGAAGAATATGTAAAGGAAGCTAAAATCAAGCAGAAAGCGGGAAATGGACTTAGGCTCATAAATATCTGCCGCTATATGGTTATGCCGAAGATTGAAAAAGTGGAGGCAGTTCAGGGGCGTGTAAAACCTTTTGACATTCTTTTTGTTGACCATGAGAGGATTGTGTTCGGTTTTGAAAAAAACGCCGCATTCGAGCTTTCTGAAAACGCGGAATATCCTGTTGAAATGCAGTTTGCCTTAAAAGCATCTCCTTCGGTTGTGCGTAAAATTTTTGTTACCTGCAAAGTTGAGAACATCTTTAAAAATGAGGATGGAACAAAACTTTCTGCAGACTGCGTCTACACAATGCTTCAGGAAGAAGACTGCCGCTTCCTTTACGAAAAAGCGACAAGCAGTCTGTTCATATAATTTTTAGGGATTCGCTTTTTCCTCTTCTGGTTCTTCGGGTTCTGTTTCCGGCTCGACATCGGAAAGTTCCTTCTGCGTGTCAAGCGGCTTGTTCCCGATAAGAATTGCAATCGGGTGAAGATACGAGACATTTTCGCAGATAATTTTAATCATCACCATAAGCGGAACGGCGATAATCATTCCCACAAAGCCCCACATCCAGCCCCAGAAACTTAAGCTTACAAGAATAACGAACGGCGAGATGTCAAGATTTTTTCCTTCAATTCGTGGCTCGACAATGTTTCCAAGAATGAAATTTATTAAGGTCATTGAAATAAGGACGAAAAGAATCGGGAACGGATGCGGATAAAACTGAATCAATGCGAAAAGCGTTGTAAGTCCCACAGAAAATATTGAGCCGAACGTAGGAATAAAATTCATAATGAATGCAATGAACGCCCACATAATCGCAAAGTCCAGTCCGACAATTTTTGTGGCGAAATAAACAAGAATTCCTGTTGCAAGCGAAATAAAGAATTTGATTGAAAGATAGCGCACAACTTCCGCAATTGTCTTTTTTACAATCGTTATAACCCGCCCTTGGACTTTCCCCTTGAATATTGTATCAACTTTTTCGTGTCCGGATTTCATTTCTATCAAAAGGAAAATGCTCAGAAGAAGAACGATAAAAAGACTTTTTGTGACAGAAATAAGATTTCCAGAAAAAGTGATTGCCGCCGACTGAACAAATTCCCGCACCTTCAACTGGTTCCACAGATTTTCAAAAAAAGAAAGCTCTGCATTGAACTGAAGGTTGAATGTCTCGGCAAAAATCTTGTATATAGAAAGAAATCTGTCCTCGTATCGGGAATATTGCCCCACAATTGTTGTAAGGCTTGTCCCGATGATTGTTAAAAGCAGCGAAATAATTATTACAAAAATAAAAGCGGTTATAATCGTGCCGAGCACCCAAGGGATTTTTATTTTCTGGTTCATGCGCTTTACAATCGGATAAAAGACGCAGGAAATCAGGATTGCAACTGTTACCGGCAGCGTAAAACTTACAGAAAGTTTAAAGAAAACTCCCAGCGTGACAATCGCAAACATAAGAAGAATGTAATAAATGCCTTTGATGTACTCGTTTTTATGCATAATTATTTTTTGTTTTTAGGTTCGATTTTGTCAAATCCGCACAAAGGAACAAGTACCGGCGGAATTGTTACAGAACCATCCTCGTTCTGGTAATTTTCAAGGATTGCAAGCATTGCGCGACCTACTGCGATTGCAGTTCCGTTCAATGTGTGCACATATTTGTTCTTTCCGTCATCATCCTTGTACTTTATGTTAAGTCTTCGCGCCTGATAATCCGTGCAGTTTGAAGTTGAGGTGACTTCGCCGTATTCTCCGCCGTTTCTTCCCGGCATCCATGCTTCAAGATCCCACTTGCGGTAAGCTGGAGCACCAAGGTCGCCGGAACAAGTGTCTACAACGTGGAAAGGAAGTCCAAGCCCTGTAAAAATTTCTTCCTCAATTTCGCGGAGCTTGTGATGAAGCTCATCAGACTGCTCTGGAGTAGAGTATACGAACATTTCAACCTTGTCGAACTGGTGAACGCGGTACAAACCTTTAGAAAACTGACCGGCAGCACCGGCTTCGCGGCGGAAACAGTGTGAAAGTCCGCCGTACATCAAAGGAAGTTTTGCCTTGTCAAGAATCTCGCCGGAATGGTAGCCGCCAAGAGTAATTTCAGCAGTCGCAACAAGACAAGTGCCCTCATCTTCAATTGAATAGACGTTAGATTCGTTTCCGCGCGGATTAAATCCGATTCCCTTAAGAATTTCCTCGCGGGCAATATCTGGAGTGATAAAAAGCTCAAATCCATGTTTTCGCAGAATATTCAACGCATACTGAATCAAAGCCTGCTCAAGGAAAACTGCCTCATTCTTAAGATAATAGAATTTCGGTCCGGAAACTTTAGTTCCCCGGTCAAAATCAAGCAAGTCAAGCTCTTCTGCAAGCTGAACATGATCTTTTGGCTCAAAATCGAACTTTCTAGGAGTTCCGACTTTTTTTACTTCAAGGTTTTCTGTGTCAAGTTTTCCGATTGGTGCGTCTGGGTGAATCATATTTGGAATCTGTCGGGCTGCCGCATCCAAGTCAACTTCAACCTGAGCAAGTTCCTTTTCAACTTCCGCAATGTCTTCCTTGATTTTCTTGCCAGCCTGAATAAGTTCCTGCCGTTTTACGTTGTCAAGTTTCTGTTTCATTGACTTTGCGTTTTCGTTTCTCTGCTGCTGCAAATCCTGTTGTTTTGTAACAAGCGCGGTTCGTTTGTCGTAAAGCTCAACAACTTTGTCCGCGTCCGCAGTCATATTTCTGTTCTTGATGTTTTCTTTTACAGCTTCAAGATTGTCCTTTATAAATTTATAGTCAAGCATTTTTTCCTCTTTTTAGTCTGAATTTTTATTGGTTCAACTACTGAATCAGATAAGTTACTTTTACTTCTGATGTAACGTTGATTTTTCCGTCTGGAGCTGATGTTGTTGAAGTTTTTTCTTCCGCAATATCAAGCACACTGATAATTTTACTACCGCTTGCGCCTGCAAGTAAAGAGGCTGCGTCCTGTGTCTGCTGGATTGCCGCGGATCTTGCCCTTCGCATTACCGAGGCAGTGTCGTTCAATCCGTAAGAAACGGATTTTAGGCGGATTGAAGCGCCAACCTTGCAGTCAATTACAGCCGGAACAAGAGAGATGTTTCTTACGGTTATGCGGATATTTCTTCTTGCTTCATACTGGTTTGAAGGATTTGAAATTGTGCAGTCCGAAAGAACAATGTCATTTTCGCTTACACCAACATTTTTCACAGCGTCTGTAAGTCTTTTTGAAAGAGTGTCGTTGTCTGTAACAATCTGTTTTGCGCTCCAGCCTGCGGATACAACTGTAAAATCGATTTCAGCAGTATCAGGGCTTGAGATTATTGTTCCTTCTCCGCTTACAGTGATTGTCTTTTTCTGGTCATTTTCCCGGTTTATGTAGCACGAGGAAAAAATGAGTGACAATGCAAATGCTGAACAAATTAATTTTATTCCTTTTTTCATGGAATCCTCCAAAAATTATTTACTGTTTATCGTATATTTATATAAAATCGCTTTAAGAATATGCTGCGTTTGTTTGCCTTGTCCCACAAAGAGCTTGAAGGATAGTTGTTTACAACCAAATCGTAGGATTCAATCGCGCTTTTTATATTCTGAACTGGTGATTTTTCCTCAAGAATCTGTCCCTGAAGAAAAAGTCCTTCGTCAAGACGTTCTGTTGCCTTGTCAAAAAACTTTGAGATGACAGAGAACGCCTGCTGGTATTTTTTTTCGCTGTAATATTTTTTTGCAAGTTCAAGGAGCGAATCCTGGCTCATATTTTCCAGAGATTCGGACGGATTTTCCGCAGAGCTACTTGCTTTGCCTGAATCCGCAGTTTCGTCCAACTCAGAGAAGTTGCTTGAAGTTTGGGCGTTTGAGCCGCTGCTGTTTTTTGCGGCCGCTCCATTTTTTACGCTTGGCGAAGATGTTCCCGGTGCGGATTCCGTTGTCTGGATTATTGTGTCAATGTCAGAGTTTTTTGGATTTTCCGCGCTGTTTTTTATGCCAGGCAAAGAATTTTTCTGCTCAGTTTTTATTTCTGTGGCATTTTTCTTTTGCGTTTCATCAGGCTGAGCCGTTTCCGCATTTTTTTGTTCCTTGAGTTTTGCGGTTTCCGCAGTTATTGAAACTTTTGGAGGAACAACCTCGGCGTAGTTCGGAACAGTTATGTGCTCAGCAGAGTCGCTGTTTTCGTTTTGAACAGTCACTTCCAGAAAATCGTCGATGTATTTTCCGGTCAGCGTGTCATTTTTAAAGAAGTGAAGAAGATAAGTTCCCGGATTTCGCGAACGCAACGTGAATGAAGTGTCTTTGCCGCCAAGTTTTCTTCCGCCAAAAATGAAATTTCTGTTTCTGCTGTCAACGTTTCCGTTTTCGTCAATATTTCCCTGATAAATCCAGCCTTTTCCCGGATAAACAATGTCGATATTCTGATTCTTTTTAATTGTGACAGAGCGAGAAGGTTTTTGCGTTTCTTCAGAAGCAGTCTGTTCCGAATTTTCAGAGGAATTTGATTTTTCTTCTATTATATCTGCATTTTCAGAGTCTGGATTTTCTGCATTTTCATTCTGGCTTGAAGAAGATTCTGTGTTTTCAGTCTGCGAATTTAAGTCTTGCTCCGGCAAAACGTTTTGTCCGCTGGAACTGTTTTCTTCTGTCAATAGATTTTCTGGATTATTCTGGTTCTGTTCAGTTTCGTTTTTTTCAATAGAAGGCTCGTCCTTTACCTGTGGCTCCAAAATTGAGGACGGCTCTTTTGTGCTTTCCGCATTTTCCGTTTCCGGTGAAAGTTCCGGAAGTTCAGGCAGCTCCGGATTCTGTTCTTTTGTCAGTGGCTCGGTTAGGTCTGAAAAATCCTGCGCGGAATTGTTGTCTGCGTTTTCGGGCTCAGAGATTTCTTGCTCTGCGGAATCGTTGTTTCCGGTTTGCAGAGAATTTTCTGTTTCTGGAATTTCACTGGTGGAAATATCAGTTTCCGGGAATTTCTCTTCTGTTTTTGGTGTTGAGGCGCACGAAAATAATATCAATGATAAGGCAAAAATTTGTAAAAACGCAATTTTCTTAAAAATTTTCATGGAGCAGCTCCAATAATATCGTTAATAATCCTGTCGTTTGACTCACCGAGTTTTTCAACTTCATCTTCATCAGGCAAAGTGAACCATTTTTCAATTTCTTTCTGCGACCATTTTTTTTCAGTTTTTCTGGTCGTTATGTAGCCGTCTGGAATTGAAGGCGCAGACGGAATCAGAAGCGGCTGATCCAGCACAAGTTTTGGTTCATCCGCAACTTTTTGTTTCTCTTTTGCTTTTGAACTGCCGGCACACAACGAAATTATTGCGCATAGAACCATCAGAATCAAAAGTGAACAGACAATGATTGTTTTTTTTGCATTTTCTTGCAGAAAATTTTGAATTTTTTCTGAAATCTGCTGAAAATCAACCATTAACTTTTTGCTCCTTCAATATTTTCCTGGTTTTCTGCTTCGGAAGCCAGCTTTTCTTTTTCTGCAGCTTCTGCGGCAAGTTTCGCTTCCCGCGCTTTTTTCCGTTCCTCGGCGGCTTTTTCCTCACGTTCCTTGTGGACGCGTATAATTTCCGGGTCGGTGATTGTTCCGTCCGGATTGTGGATTCGTTTTGGCGGCCGTGGCGGAATGTATACGTCTGTTTCCGGCTGAACTTCTTCCTCTTCAAAAGTGTCGTCATCGGAATCAATTGCGGCACCGACTTTAATATCTTCATCAAGACGAAGCGCAATGATTTTGCTTACGCCGGATTCTTCCATTGTAATTCCAAGCATTGTGCTTGCACCCATTACAGTTTTTTTGTTGTGGGTAATCACAATATACTGAGAAACATTCGCGAACGATTCGAGCGTTGTTACAAAGCTGGAAACATTCTTGTCGTCGAGTGCGGCATCAATCTCGTCCAAAAGGCAGAACGGGCTAGGGCGAACCTGATAAGTCGCAAAAAGAAGCGCGACCGCCGTCATTGTCTTTTCTCCACCGGAAAGAAGTCCGATGCTTTCTAGTTTTTTTCCTGGCGGCTGGGCGAGAATATCAATTCCTGAAGTAAGAATATTCTGCGGATCTTCAAGCCGTAATTCCGCGCGACCGCCGTTAAAAAGTCTGCGGAACATATTGTGGAAATTCTTCTTGATTTTGTTGTATGTCTCAAGGAACATTTCCGATGATTTTGATTTTATCTCTTCGCTTACGCGGATAAGATTGTCCAGAGATTTCTGCGTGTCGTCGTAGTTTATCTTCTGTTTTTCGTAGCGGTCCTTTACTTCTGCAAATTCTTCTACCGCCATAAGGTTCACCTGACCGCAAGACTTAAGCTCCTCGCGCGCAGATATAAGCTGTTCCCTGAGCTCTGCGGAAGGTTTTGTTATTTTGAACATTTTTTCTTCAAATTCCATCAGGTCGCGGGAATGTTGTTCCTGGAAATTCTGCTTAAGGTTTCTGATTTCAGTGTCTGAAGAATTCAATGAAAGCGTGAGCCGCTCGTACTGCGCCTGGCAGCGGTTCTGTTCTTCCTGTTTTTTTATAAGAGTATCTTTTTTGCCAGTAACGTTTGAGTTGTTCTCGGCGATTTTTGAGTCAAGTTCCTTCAGCTGTTCTGCAAGTTTTGTTCCCTTGTGCTCAAGTTCCGCAAGATCCTGCTGAATTTCTTCTATCTGCTCGTTCAAATCCTCTGATTTTTTTGTCTCGGATTCAAGCTCCTCTTTCGCCTGCCGCAAAGAATTCTGCTCGGAAACAAGATTTCGCCTTAAAAGGCTTGCCTGCTGCATTGCCGCCTGGATCTGGGTTTCCATCTGGGCTTTGTTCACGCGGAGTTTGCTGCAGGTTTCCTTGTATTCATCAATTTTTTGCGCAAGCTCGGAATTTGCGTTGCGCAGCTCTTCAATTTGAACGTTGAGTGCTTCTGCTTGGGAAATATTTTCCTGCGCCTTTTTGTCAAGCTCGCGTTTTTTTGTCATTATTCCTTCCGGTGAAAGGAATTCGGTGATAAACGCAGGCGATGCATTCTCGTATTCGGAAACGGCCTCTTTTAGCTCGGTGATAAGTTCCTCGGTTTTTTCAAAATCTTTTGCCGCCTCGTTTACTGTGCTCAAAGAATCTTCCGCGGAATGAGATGCCTTTGCAAAATCTGAATATACATTTTTTCTGCCTTCTGCAAAAATCTTGAATTTTTCAAGGATGTTCTGGACTTTTTCTTTTGCGTCCGCAAGATTTTTTTCTGAAAAACCAGCGGCTTTCAGCTTTGCGTCAAGCATTCCGACAATATCTTCTGTGATAGCCGTAATTTCTTTCTGGATTTCCTTGCGTTTTTCTTCCAGTTCCGCAATTTTTCTGCGGTTCTCATCAGATTTCTGGTTGTTCGCTGTAATCTGCGTGCCGGCAGTCGCAATATTTTCCTCAAAGTCAGAGATGTTTTTTTCAACTTCTGCGATTTTCTTTTCTTTCTGATGAAGTTCGGCTTCCTGCTCGTCAATTTCTTCCTGAAGGCTGGAAATATTTTCCTCAACGGAAGAAACTCTTACTTCAAGCGTGGCGATTTTTTCCTTTATTCCACGAGCCTGCGAGGAAAGCTGCTTTTCCATGTCGAGTTTGCCGTTTTTTTCTTTTCCGATTCCGATAAGTTCAGACTGCATGGAGTAAACTTGTTCCTGCATCTCCTTAACTTTGTCCATGTTCTCGGAAATTGTGTTGTTGATTTCCTCGATTTCTTTGCGGACTTCATCGCGGCGTTTTGTGACATCTGCAAGTTCCTTTTCGTGCCTGTCCTTGTCTGTGATAAAAGTTCTGAGCTTTAAAAGCGCAATGTCAAGCTCAAGGTTAAAAATCTTATCCTTTAAATCGCGGTATTTTTTTGTTTTTTCGGCCTGGACTTTTAAAGTGTCGTAGGAACGCTTTATTTCCGCCATCGCCATTTCAATCTGAATCATATTCTGGCGCGTTTGTTCAAGCTCGCGTTCGGCAATTGCACATTCAGCTTTTGAGCGGCTGATTCCGGCCGCTTCCTCAAAAATATAGCGGCGGTCTTCCGGCTTTGAAGAAAGAATCTGGCTTACCTGTCCCTGTTCCATGATTGAATAGGAAGATTTTCCAACACCAGTGTCCATGAAAAGTTTTACAATGTCGCGGGAAGAAGCCGGACGGTTATTGATAAAATATTCCTGCTCACCATTTCTGTAAAGACGGCGTTTGATTGCGATTTCTGATTCTTCCAGCGGAAGAAGTCCGTTTTCGTTGCTCATCGTAAGCGTTACTTCTGCAACGTTAAGAGCCGGGCGGCGTTCTGTTCCGTTAAAAATTACGTCTGTTTTTTCCTGCGCACGCAGATTTTTCGCCTTGTTTTCAGCAAGAACCCATTTTATTGCGTCCACAACATTGCTTTTTCCGCAACCGTTAGGTCCAAGCAGCGCGGTGATTCCATCTGCAAAATCAATATGTGTTCGGTCAGCAAAAGATTTAAAACCAAAAATGTCCAGACTTTTTAAAAACACAAAAAACTCCGTAGTTGTTTCCAAAATGATTTTTTGGAAATGCCCTGTATTTGTATCTTTTGAGTATAACGAATAAGACGTGTAGTTTCAATGCGCTTGTTTTACAATATGCAGACAATCTTTTTGTTGAAGCCCAGAAAACTCGATGTTATAATTAGTCTGAATGTTTGAGTTTTTATGCTGAATCAACAAATTGAATGGGCGCGAAGGAAAAAGGCAAGTTTGGCGTCCTTGAAGTGCTTTTTGCCGCATGGCATAAAAGAATTGTCGAGCATTTTCTGAAAGAAAAGCGCAGATAATTCTTCCCAAAAAACACTTCACCATAGCCAAATCTTGACTTTTGACTGGAAGCACATTCAATTTCTTTCAGGATGATTAAAACTCAAAATTCAGGCTGGTTGTATAAAAGCATTATATATAGAAAGAAATGAAAAAAATCGCGGTTTTTTGGATATTTTGTCTGTTTTTGTCTCTTTTTGCGGGTTGCACTTTTTCTTCTTCTTCGGAAGAAGATTTTTCTGGTGGCGGCTCAAAAAATTCATTTCATAAAATCTGCGGTTCTTCTAGCCTGAAAATGGATTCCTCTCGGAATGCGTTTCCTACTTTTCAGGCGGAAAATCTGTTCTATTATTTCTATGCCAGAAAAAGTTCTGATGGGAGCATGGGCGCGGAATCTTTTGGCGCGGAAAATTCTTTTTCATTCAGCCTTGAAAACGGCGAGTGGACTGTTTTTTGCGATATTTATTATGGCTCTTCCCTTGATGAAAATTTCAGGACGGACGGAAATATAATTTTTTCGGGAAGCAACTCACTTTCTTTGGATGAGACAAGCGGCGACAAGACTGATTTTAAAATCAGCACGAAAATTTATAGTTCAGAAAATGCGAAAGGAAACGCGAATTTAAAGATATATTCGTCTGTTTCTGCTGTAAAGAGCGCAAAGGCTGAATGGACTGATTCTGAAGGAAATTCTTTTAGCCAGATTCTGGATTTTTCGGATTCTGCAAAGAATGAAGATGGAAAATTCTGCGATGTGTTCGATTTTGGCGGAAAATCAATGCCGGCCGGCGCATACAAAGTCAGATTTTCTTTTTATAGCGGCGCGGTTTCTGGCGGAGATGTGGGCGGAACAAAAGTCTGCGTGACCGTAAAAACGATAAATATTGCCAGCTCACTTACAACTGATGTCTGGAGCGATGACGGTTCTTTTGTTTCCGGCGGAAGCGGAAAATTTGTTTTTTCAGAGGACTGCGTAAAAATTTCCAAGGCGAAGGCTCTTTATGTTTCTGGAGACGCCACGGAAAACGGTTCCGGGATTTTGCCTGATGAGCCGATGAATTCTTTGGATTCCGCGGTTGATTTGCTTTTTAATTTTTCAATGGATAATGTTCCTGTCTGCATTCTTGAAGGAACAACTGCGACTTTTTCCCGGAATATTGAGCTTTCTGAAAGCGTAAAAAATCTTACGTTTACAACATACAGGGCGGACGGAACAATCTGCGGCGAAAAGGATGAGGTTCTTCCTAAAGATGAACGTGGAGCGGTAAAGCGCGCGGATAATTCCGTTCAGATTTTGGATGGTGGAACTGGCGGCGCGGCGATAAATTTTGTGAATGTGAATATACAGGATGAACTTCTTGCCGCGGGCGAAACTGCTGTTTCCCCATTGTTTTATGTTTCAGATGCGGCTCTTCTGCTTGCAAACTGTTATGTTCAGGATGATTATGTAATTCGTTCTTCTGCGGAAAATTCTTCCTCAATTGTTCTTAAAAATGTTGAGTTCAAAGGCTCTGGAAATTCAAGCTCAAAAGTTCTGTATTCAAATGGCGCGGCTACATCTGTGAAAATTGATGATTGCGTTGTGAAAGGTTATTCAAAAGGAATTTATTTTGAATCTTCCGGTGTAAATGCCGTTATAAAAAATTCTGAATTCTCCGGAAATTCAGTTGCGGTAAAGGCGAAGGAATTTGGCTCATTTGTGCTTTCTGGCGTGACGCTAAAAGAAAATTCAACTTACGGAATTGATTCAAACCTGACTTTTACTCTTGCCGGAACTTGCGTTTTGGATGACACTTTTTGTCTTTCGGAAAATAATGCGTATATCAATTTTGATGAAAGCTACAAGGATGATGATTCTGGGAATTCCCCGAATTCAGTGTTTGTCTCAATTCCTGCAGATTATCTTGCCCGCGGAAAAAAAGTTCTTTCAGGCGAAAATATAGAGAAAAACCGCACGAATTTTACAGTTCTGGAAGAAGGATGGCAAATCAACAATGGCGGATATTTGTACGAAAGCAATGTGGAATCCGGCGAAAATCGTTTTTATTACGTTGACCCGCAGACTTCCTGCGCGGCACCAGAACCCGGCGATTACGACAAGCCGTACAAGACGATGCAGGCGGCGGAATTTATTCGGAAAACGGAGCAAGCGTTACGCTGAATTCAACAAAAGTTTTGAACTGCTTTGCAAAGTCATCTTCCGGTGGCGGTGGAGGAATTTCTGTGGATTCTTCTTATCTTTCAATTGAAGGAAATTCTGAAATTTATGCGAACGGAGCGGCCGGAGCGAATGGTGCGGCGGTCTGCGCAAAAAAATCATCAATATATTTTATGGCTGGAACTGTGCGTCATCATTATGCAAAGGAAAGTGTTGCGGCTGCTGTTCCTGGAATATATTTGTTTGACTCAACTTTGGATATTTATGAGGGAAAAATCCGGGATAATTATTATTCAAAGGCAAATTTTGGCTCTGGAATTTTTGTTGGTGGCTCAAATTCTTCAGTTTCCATGTACGGTGGTTCTGTCTTTAATAATTCATCTGTTGCGGAAAATGTTCAGAGCTGCGATATTGGCTATTCGGCTTCTGTGGTGGCTCCAGTTGTCAGTCTTTCTGAAGGCGCTTATGTTGAGACAGTTTATTCTCCAAAAACATATATAAAAATTCTGGATGAACTTTCGGCTTTTTCTTCCGGCAAAATCTGCAGAATCTATACGACAATTGCAGAAGGAACTGAGGTTTTGCAGGCGGAGACAAAAGATATTCCTCTTGCAGATTACGTTGATTTCTTTAAATTGTACGGAACAGACTTAAAGGAATCCGTTGATTTTTCTCTTTCTGTTGATTCTTCTGGTGATAAGCCTGTGGCAAAGATTATAAAGGGTGGAGGCGCGTCTTCTGGAGCTACGCCTGTTAGTTCTGTTTCCAGCAAGGATGATATTAAGGACGGTGGAAAGTATTCTGTTTCAACAGAGACTGAGCTGGAGAAACTCGCTTCTCTTAGTCAGGATTCCTGCGGTTTTTACAATGTGACAATTGTCCTTGAAAAAGATATAGATATGAAATGTGATTCTGCAAATCCTTTTACGCCGATTGGAACGGGAACAGGCTTTGCTGGAACATTTGATGGAAACGGACATAAAATTTCAAATCTTTATGTGAGCACAACAAATCAGGCTGGTCTGTTTGCTTTTGTGAACGGCGGAACTGTAAAAAATCTTACTGTGGAAGGAACTGTGATAGAAAACGGTTCAACTACAGCAGGAAGTGTTGGTGTCGGCGGAATTGTTGGCTACACAACGAGTACAGTAACTATTGAAAACTGTGTCTCTAACGTAAAAATCACGAGCGGCTGTGAAAATACCGGCGGAATTGTAGGATATGTGAATTCTCCGTCTGTAATAAGAAACTGCGTTAATGTTGGCAATATTGATTCTTCAAAATCGAACTCCGGTGGAATTCTAGGTTTGGGTGTAAGCAGTGCGATTGTCTACAACTGCGCAAATTTCGGAAAAGTCTCAGGAACAAGTTATGTTGGCGGAATTGTCGGCAAGACAGAAAACGATGTTACACTTTGCTACAATGTTGGAACTATAGCGGCTTCTGATGGGGATTCAACAGCCGCTGCAATTGCAAATGTCTCAGGAACGGATTCAACCTTTTATCAGTATTGCTATTTCAAGACAGGAACTGCAAGCGTGGCATTCAATGGCTCAAGCGGCTCTAACATAATTGAGTTCACAGACCCGAAACAGCAAAATCTGTCTCTTGAACTTTCAAACCGCATAAATGATTCAAAATACAAAGAATTCTGCCTTCCATGGGATAAAACATATAGTTTTGACGGAGTTGAATATCCTGTTTGTGTGGAGGTAAAATAAATTGCATGAATGTCAAGTTTGCTCGGTTTTAATTGAGTCGGTTGTAACCGAGTAAACTTGACATCTGTGTAAAAATTAGCCTATAATTTTTTGAGGCTATATTATGAAATCATTTGTTGGACGTGAAGACAAGATTCGATTAATCAACAAATTTTTTGTTTCAAACAAAGAGCAGGCTGGGCTTATTTACGGGCGAAGACGAATAGGAAAAACAGAGCTCATAAAATATTGTCTGAATTTAAATAAAAATATTTCTTCTATATACTATGAATGCAAAGAAACTTCAGAATCGAATAATACAATAAGTTTTTCGGAGATTATTTCTGAAAAACTTGGATTTCCTCCGCTGTCGTTTTCTTCTTTTGAGGATGCGTTGACTTTTTTGTATAATCAGGCAAAGTCAAAAGAGTTAATCGTTGTTATTGATGAATATCCTTATTTAAGAAAGGTTGTTTCTGGTTTAGACAGTGTTTTTCAATCATTGATTGATAATAATAAAGATTCTTCCAGATTAAAACTTATTCTTTGTGGCTCGTATGTTGAAACAATGAAATCTCTTCTGGAAAAAGAAAATCCGCTTTTTGGCAGGTTTGATCTTGTTATAAATCTACGACCTATGGATTATTATGAGTCATCGCTTTTTTACAAAGATTTTTCAGCTGAGGATAAAGTACGGCTATTTTCTGTTTTTGGTGGAATCCCATATTACAATAGGCTTATTGATTCAAAAAAAACGGTAAAAGAAAATATCATTGACTTAATTGCAAGTTCTTCTAGCCGCTTGGAAAATGAAGTTACAATGTATTTGAAATCTGAAATTTCTAAAATGCTGAATGCCTACGAAGTCTTTGAAGCAATGGCACGCGGATTTGTTCGGTTTTCAGATATTCTTTCGCAGTCAAAAGTTTCAAGTTCTCCATCATTGGTAGATATATTGGAAAAGCTGATAAAAATGGATGTTGTTGAGAAAACTTCGCCAATAAATGATGAAAACAATAAGAAAAAATCTGGATATTATGTCTGCGACCCGCTTACGTTGTTCTATTTTAAGTATATTTACAGAAATCTTTCACGTCTGAATGTCATGGACAGCGATATATTTTTTTTATTTTTTATATTTCCTGATTTTGAGGAAAAGCATGTTCCAATATATTTTGAAACAGTCTGCAAACAGTTTTTGATAAGAAAAAACAGGCGTGGCGAGTTGAAAAATGATTTTGAAAGAATAGGTAAATACTATTATGATGATCCTAAAAATAAAAAAAATGGAGAATTTGATATTGTGACAGAAAAAGATGGTGAATATATTTTTTATGAAGCGAAATTTAGAAAAGAACCGCTGGATAATAATCAGATTTTGAATGAGATTCATCAGGTCAATGCAACAGGCTTGACCTGCAAAAAATATGGCTTTTTCTCGAAGTCAGGATTTAAAAACATCGGCTCAGAACAAAAAGAAAACCTTATTTTATATGAATTGAAAGATATTTATGAAGGATAAAAAATAATTTCCTTATATAATAAAGAAAATTTCACTGCGGAAACATGGAAATGACAAGAAAAACAAGTATAGGAATTGCAATATCATGCTTCAAATATCAGTAGAATTGTGTTAAAATACTTTTATGGGCAATATAATCCTATTCCATGGAAGCAAAGAAGTTGTAGAAACTCCAGAAATAAGGCCAGCAAAGTATAATAAGGATTTTTAT
>CAVBXG010000009.1:46455-55631 GCA_963599585.1 bacterium | reverse complement strand
TTTCTTATTGTAGCGGCAGATTTTTCTATTTTTGTTTCATTTTGATAAAAAAAATCAAAATTCACATCTTTTATCGTATTCAGGCTGTTTTTGAACTGAAAATTTTCTGAAAGCCTAAAAACTTTGTTCTGGAAATTCCGTTTTTGCTCTGAAAACCAGTTCTCATAAATTTTCAGCGAAGAGGAATTCAGTTCCGCTTTTGCCGCGCGAAGTTCACTTCCCGCAATTTTATTGTCATTTTTCGCGCTGAAAATTTCGAGCGCATTCGGCATTGTGTGCTGAAATCCTTTTGAGCTGTGCAAATCCAGTCCACATACATAAATATTTTTTTCCGTCAGTGTTTGTGCAAGTGCCACTGCTGTTCCAGAAACCGTTCCGTTCCGTTCCGCAAAATCAAAATTTAGGTTCAGACTGTCTAAAAGTTTTTTTGAAAATCCGTCGAGGTATTCAAGAGGAATAATCGGATTTCTTTTAAGCAAAAAAGAAGGGCAGGCGGCTTCTACCGCAAGGGCAACAGGAATTTCCTGAAAATTTTTCAGCGCTTCAAGATGTTTTTTTGCCCAAAAACCGCCGTCCGTTGAGATAACAAAGTCCGGGATTATTTTGTTTTTTAAAAGAACTGATGTTGCCGAGGAAACGCAGATAAGAAAAATGTTTTCCCGCTCTTTTTTTAGCGTTGGAAGGCAATTTTCAAGGCTTCTTCCGCTTGCCGCAATCACAATCGGAAGATTTGTTCTATTTAATTGATAGATATTTTCTGCAAAGACAAGATTTTTTATTGAATTCAAGAACCATCGCTTTGAAAAATAACTGTCTGTAAAAAGAGTTGTCCTTGAATATTCGAGCGCAGATTTTATTTCTGCCCAGACTTTTTTGTTTGTTTCTGAAAACGCATTTGCCGCGGGAAGCCATTGAAAAAATGCGCTGTTCAAAAGATTTTTTTCGTCGATTTTTTTTAAAAGTTCTGTTGAGATATTTTCCGCCTGGAATTTGTCTGCCGCGTAAATTACGCAGTCAAATTCTGAATTGAATGAATCAAAATCATGGGAATATCTTATGGCTGCGAGCTTTGAATCTTTGAATTTCTCTTTTAATTTTTCTGCGACGTATGAAATGCACGGTTCTGTTATCACGATATATGAAGGATTTTTCTGAATCTTTAAATTTTCAACAAAATTTTCAGCTTCTTTTATAGGATTATATTTTGAGTGAAGAAATTTTCCTTCAACAGAGCAGGTCAGAGAGCCATTTTTTGCGTTTTCAAATAAAATTTTATTCATTTTTTAGAATCTTAGAAAAAAAATAGGCTACCAAAAATTCCGATAGCTGAAATTTCCGGTAGCCTTAAAGATTTTTCAATTTTTATTTTGCAAGTCCAAGTTCAGAAAACAGTTTTTTGTATGTAGTGAACTGCTCGGATTTTGCAAATTCCATGATTTTATCTTCCGGAAGATTTTCAAGAAGCTGATCCATGTAAAGAAGCACGGATTTTACATCATTTTTTAGGTCATCTGGGAGCTGCTTGTTGTTGTCAGTTTCTGTTTCAGAAGGAATTTCTTCCGGAGAATCTGTTTCTTCTGGTTCAACTGCCTCAGCAAGTTCAGGCTTTTCGCTTTCTGGAGCAATTTCTGGTTCTGCTTCAGGAATTTCTTCCGCCGCCTCAATTTCCTCTGCTTTTTCCGCGTCATTTGAATCTGATTTGTCTTCGTTCAGATAATCAATGTTCTCGGCAGAAATGCTTTCAGAAACTTTCGGGTCTTCTGCGATGAAATCCTCGTAAATCTTGTTTTCTTCCTCGGAAGGATTTTCTGCTTCTTCTGAATTTTCTGTCTCTGTTGAAGGAATCTCTTCCGGTTCCGCAATTTCTTCCGCCGGCTCAACAGATTCAGCTTCTTCAACTGATTCTTCCGGCATTTCCGGTGCAGAAACTTCTTTTTCATCAACAGAATTCATCAGGTCTGAATTTGATGATTCAACAAGAATATCGTCTAAAGGTGTGTCAATATCATCAGCAAGGTCGTCAACTTTTGGAATGGAAATTTCTTCTTCCATGTTTTTCATGTTGATTTCGTCAAGATTTGGCTCTTCAAGTTTTTCCTCGTCGGAATTCATTGAAAGTCCAGAATCCGGCTCTTCTTCAAGGGAATTTGTCTCATCAATTGTGCCGAACGGAGAATCATCGTTGAAATTCTCGGCATTTTCGGCTGGCTTTTCAGTTTCGCTGTCTGCAGGTTCTGGAATTCCTGTTTCTTCAGGGATTGTTTCCGGCTCGGAGATTTCTTCTGCCGGTTCAACAGATTCTGCTTCTGGTTCTTCTGTAAGCGGAGATTCCTCAGTTTCAGCGTTTTCGTCTGTTTCTTCTGGTTCAACCTGCGGTTCTTCAGCAAATTCTTCCGCAGTTTCTGCAATTTCATCAGCTTCCGGGATTGGAGTTTCAGTGATTTCCTCTGGATGTTCTTCGCTGTCCTGTTCCGGCATTTCCTCGGTTGATTCAGTTATGTCAGCCGTGTTCATTATATTTGAAAGTTCATCGCCAGAAAGCGCGATTGTCTCGTCGTTGTCGTTTCCGTCAAAAAATCCTGTGTTTTCCTGCTCGGAGTTTTCTGCAGGAATACTTGCCTCAGTAATTTCCTGTGCCTCTTCTGCGTGCTCCTCAGTTTTTTGCTCAGATTGAATTTCATTCTTGCTTTCTTTGATTGTCTGGAATTCATCCCTAAGCGAATTTATCTGGTTTTTCAAGCCAGAAAGTTCCTGCATAATCATGTCGAGCATTGAAGAGTCAACTTTTACGCTGTTTTTATCTTCTTCAGAAGTTTCTTTTGGTTCGGAAGTTACAACCTCTTCTGCTTTTGGAGCTTCCTGTACGCTGTCGTCATCGGTTATTGCAATGTCGTAGTCAACAACCTTTTTCTTTGAGGCGTGAACATCTTGTTTTACTGGAGTTTCTCCCGCATTGCTGTCAATTCCAAAGTCTGAAAGGTCAACTTCTTCACTGTCTGCCTGGGAATTTACAGAATCTCCTGCCGCAACTGCTGTGGCATCGTCAGAATTTTCGTCAATTCCAAAGTCATCAAGCGAAACTTCTTCTGTTGTTGCGTCCAAATCCTGTGCGGCTGAATTTTCAGATGTTTTTGATTCATTTTCATCCGAGTTTTCTGCGGAAATATTGTCGAACATATCATCCTCTGCAAAAGCATTTGAATCTTCGTCATCAGCGGAGATGTCTGTTTCTTCTGTTGGAACTTTGTCGTCCGGGTTTTCTGTAAATGAAAGGTCGATGTCTAATGGCTCGTCGTTTGAAACATCGTCTTCTTTTGTGCTGCTTGTGTCATCATCAAAAAAGTCATCAAGGGAAATTTCATCCGAGCCGGAATTTCCTGCCGGTGCGCCGGAATCTGAGTCAGAAAATCCACCGTCCATAAAGTCATCAAGGGAAAGCTCTCCGTCCTCAAAAGATGAGGCGTCAGCTGATTCTTCCGGTGCGGCTTGTTCTGCCGGTTTTTCCTCAGGTTTTTCAGCGTTTTCTGTTTTTGGCTCGAACGCCTTGTTTGGATAATCAAAACCTTCCTCACCAATAAAATCATCCAGGGAAATTTCTGATTCACCGGAATTTTCCGCTTCAGTTTTTGCCGGTTCTGCTGTTCCTAAATCGCTGAAATCCGGAAGTTCATCCTTGAAAAAATCATCTGCATCGTCAGATTTTGTTTCCGGCTCAGAAATATCGCTTTTTAGGCTTGAAACTTCTTCATCAGAGAGAGTTGAGTCATTTTCAGTCAATGTGTCAAAAGAAAGATCTTCTGGAATTACAGGTTCTTCGATAGAAACTTCTTCAGCATTTATTGCGGGTTCTGCCGCGGCATCTTCTGTTATTCCTTCCGCATCCTGTGGCGGTCTTTTTACCCATACGCCGTAGCTGTCAATATTTTTTAAATCTTCTGTTGAATCACTCATAAAAGTTCCTCTCTATTTCAGATAATCTTACTGTTTTTTATCGGCATAAAATGGTTTAAAATAAAGTATTATTTTTGTTTGTCTGCCCAAAAAACTTTCTCTCTTATCAAAAAAATATTTTAACACACTTTTTGCATTCAGAAAATAAAAATATGAGCCGAAAAAAATAATATGGAAAAAATAAAAGTTTTGTTCGCGATTTTTGTCGGAACGGTTGCGTATACAGTTTTATCTTTCATAGCAGGGAACAATGGAATTCTTGGATATAACAAACTTGTTGAGCAAAAAAAAGACATTGCGCGCCAGACAGAAATAATCCAGAACATAAACAATGAGCTTTCTCTTGAATATTCCGCGCTTTTACGCGACAAGGATGTCATTGCCGCTTACGCTCGAAAGCTGGATTACGTTGGCGACGGCGAAAAACTTGTGAAAGTGAACGGTTTAAAGCCTGCGCAGACTGAACTGTATGATACAGGAACGATTTTGCGCAAAAAAAGTTTCTCCTGCCTTTCTGAGCGGACTTGCAAGCTTTGCGGATTGACATTTTTTCTTCTTACGTTGATTCTTATGTTCCTGATTGATTTGAACAACGGAAATATAAGTTTCGGCTCAAAAAAAGTTCTTGTAAAAGGAATTCCTGTCTATGATATTAAGCAAATGTGATGAATCTTCTATAAAAACGTGCGCGGAATTTTTAAGAAATGAAAAAATTCTTGTCCTTCCAACGGATACAGTTTATGGTTTTTCTGGAATTGCGGGAAAAACTGACGGAAAGATCCGGAAAATAAAGGGCAGGGCAGAAAACAAGCCGTTCATTCAGCTTATCGGAAGGCCGGAAGATATTTCTCTTGTTACAGATGATTTTATTCCGCAGAAACTTTTGTCTGTGTGGCCTGGTCCGCTAACGATTATTGTGCATAAAAAAGAAAATCCTGCGGAAACTGTCGCGGTGCGCTGTCCGGGCGATGAATGGCTACGGCGCGTGATTGTTTCATGCGGAAGCCCGATTTATTCAACAAGCGTGAACAGAAGCGGCTTACCGGTTTTATCTAAGATTGAAGAGATAAAAAAAGAATTTGAAAAAGATGTTGATCTTATAATTGACGCTGGCGATTCTGAAAGTTCTGTTCCTTCAACAATTGTCCGTATTGAAGGCGAGAAAATTGTTGTTGTGCGGGCTGGCGCGGTTGATGTTGAAAAAATCCAGTGATTTTTCTGCGTTCAGTTTTTTGTCCATTTTGAAGGAACTGGTTTGCGCTCGATTTTTCCATTTTCTTTTTGAACAAGAGTTTCAACCGTTCCGGAAAGGACGTTTGTTTCTGTCATTTTAAAAGTCCAGGAGATTGGTTCGGCATTCATTGCAAGCTCCAATGCTTTCTGGCGGTCAATTTCCGGAAAATAAGATGCGTTTGCTCCGCTTGTCTGAATGATTTTTACGGTCTGCGAGCCGTTTTCTTCTTGCTCGATTTTTACAGAAATATTCATTGATGCGCCGTTCTTGAAAATCACAAATCCTCTTCCGCCGCGCATTATAACAATTTTGTTAAGATATTTTCCGTCGTTCCAGCTTCCTGCAAGGTTTTCAAGTGTGAGCGTGCTGATTTTTTCTTCCGTGGAATTTTTTTCGTCAGAATTTTTTGCAAGATTTTCTACAATTCCGCGGAGCGAAGTTTTTGATTCCATCAGTATTTTATAGTAGGAATTGTAAGTTTTTCTTGCGGTTTTTGCTTCTTCTCCGTGAATTTTTAAGACAAGGTTCATTTCCCAGTCTGTCGCATCAATTTTGGAGATTACTGCGTAAAAATATCCGGTTTCCGGCTTTTCAGATGCTGAAAAATCTGCTGTTCCGTAAAAAAAATCATCTGAGAAATATTCTGTGCGCCTGTCAACTATGTTGTATTCAAGTTCCTTCAGCTGCGCAAAAAAAATGTCGCCTGTCATCGAGAGCATATTTTTTTCCGCATCTTTTGAGGCAATTCCGTAAAAGTCAATCTGCTTTAGCTTTTGCGGAAAAACCTGTGAAATAAAAAGAGACTGAAAAACTGCAAGAACCAGAATTAATCGTTTTTTCACTGACCGGTAAGCCCCTTTCGGAATTCCCGCTGCAAGTCGCGGTTCACATCGCGCTCTTTTATTGTGGCACGCTTGTCAAACTGTTTTTTTCCTTTGCAGACGCCCAGTGTTACTTTTACGCGTCCGTTTTTTAAATAAAAATTTATAGGAATCAGAGTGTAGCCTTTCTGGTCAACTTTCCGTGCTATCTTTTTTATTTCCTGCTTGTGCAGAAGAAGTTTTTTCGGCCTGTCCGGGTCGTGGTTAAAAATCGAAGAATAAGAGTATTCTGAAATATGAAAATTTTTTATGAAAATTTCACCGTTGACTATCTCTGCAAATGCATCCGGAAAAGAAACCGCTCCGGCTTTTACAGATTTTACTTCTGTTCCCTGGAGTTCAATTCCACATTCGTAAGATTCTTCAATAAAATAGTCGAACCGGGCTTTTCTGTTTTCGGCAATAATTTTTTTATCTTCAGCCGTAACTTTAATTATAGACTATACTTAAATCGGTTGCAAGTTTACATTGTTTTGTGATAATTTTAACTTATGAACAAGAAACTTTTTGAACTTTCGTATTCTGTCCGCAAGGATTTTGAGAAAAGGATTTCCTTTGCGTTCTTTTTTGTAATCTGTATTTTTGTAGTAATAAATCTTCTAATAAATTTTATTATATTCCCGGTCAGGACAGCATCTGACTCAATGGAGCCTGACAGTCCGAAAAATTCTTGTATTCTTTTTTCGCCTTTAAAGCGGAATGTTGAAAGAGGTTCTGTTGTGTTGCTTGAACCGCTTTTGAATTCAGAGAATTCGTTTGTTTTTAAAATCGCTGATACTTTTGTGCGATTCTTCACCGCGCAGCAGTTTTCCATAATATCAAGCAGAAAGAATATGGGCGCGAACAGGCTGGTCCGCCGCGTTATTGCTGTTCCTGGCGACACGATTTATATGCGCGATTATGTTATGTACATAAAACCTGCCGGCGAGAATTTTTTCCTTACAGAATTTGAGCTTGTTAAAAAGCCGTATAATGTCTCAATAAATGCCGCTCCTTCTTTGTGGGATTCTTCGGTCGGTGTCTGCGGTTCTTTTGAGCAGTTCACGCTTGGCGAGGATGAATATTTTGTGCTTGGCGACCATAGGAATTCATGTGTGGACTCACGCTTTATCGGAACTGTGAATGGCAAGGACTTTAAAGCTGGCGCATTGATTTCGTATTTTCCATTGAATAAGTTAAGAATTTATTTTTGATTTTGAAAACATCGCTTTACATCCATATTCCTTTCTGCAAGTCAAAATGTTCTTACTGCGATTTTTTTAGCGTTGCCTGCGGAAACCAGAATATTCCGGACGAATATATTTCCTCGCTTTGCAACGAAATAAAAATCCGCAAGGCTGAAAATGAGATTGATTCACTGGAAACCGTTTATATCGGCGGAGGAACTCCAAGCCTTTTAAAGCCGGTGCAGATTTCTGCAATTTTGAAGGAAGTTTTTTCCGGGCTGAAAATTCCTCCGAAAGAAATTACGGTTGAGGCAAATCCTGATGATATTTCAAAAGAACTTCTTGAAGAATTTTATTCTTTCGGAATCACAAGAATTTCCTGCGGAGTCCAGACTTTCAATGATTCTGCCTTGAAAAATGTAAAACGCCGCGGAAATGAAAAAATCATCCTGGCTTCGCTTGAACTTATAAAAAAATATTGGAAAGGAATTTTTTCCGCGGATTTGATTTCCGGGCTTCCGAAAGAAGATGAAAAATCATTTCTGCAGACTTTGGATGAGCTTCTGCAGTTCTGCCCGGAGCATATCTCAATGTATTCCCTTACAATAGAAGATGAGACGCCGCTCGGAAAATCTTTTTTGTCTGGAAATATTGACTACGATTTTGAAAAGGCTGATGAAATCTGGATTTCTGGAAGAAATTTTCTTCTGGAAAACGGATACGGACATTATGAGGTTTCAAATTTTTGTCTTCCGGGGTTTGAATGTCGGCACAATCTGGTTTACTGGAATCAAAATGACTATATTGGTTGCGGCGCAGGCGGAACAGGAACGTCTTATGGAAAAAAATCCGTCCGGTTTACGAATGCTCCGGACATAGAAAAATATGTCCGTTTCTGGAAAAACGCAAAATCTTCGGCAGGCGCGCCCGGAACAGAAGAAAAACTTTCCGCGGAAACCCGGTCCTTTGAATTTTTTATGATGGGGCTTCGGACCTTGCGCGGCGTTTCCCGGGAAGAATACAGAAAACGCTTTTTTTCAGATTTTCCGGAAAAATTTGTTGCAGTTTTTGAGCGTTGGTCTGAAAAAGGGCTTTGCCGCGTAACGGAAATTGCCGAAACCGGCAAAAATAAAAATATCCTGGAGCATTTTTATTCATTGAACGAGGAAGGAATCCTGTTTTTGAACCATTTCCTTGAGGAAATCCTGTGAAATCAGTTTTTTATTGTGTCTTTTGAAAAGGAATATCCCTGACCGAAAATTGTCTTTATAAAAACTGGATTCGCGGGGTCGTCTTCGATTTTTTTTCGCAGACGCTGGATGTAAACGGCAACTGCTGTTATGTCTCCGAATTTTGTTTGCCAGACATTCTCGTAAATCTGGCTTGGAGAAAGCGTTTCGCCCGCATTTTTTATCATGAATTCAAGCACGCCGTATTCTTTTGCGGAAAGCGGAATTTTTGTCTCTCTTTTTTTCAGGACATTGCTGTTCAATAAAAGAATGAATTCTCCAAATCTGATGCATTTTTCAGCCGTTGAGGAAGAAAGTTCTGTCCGTCGTATCTGCGCTTTCACGTGTGCCACAAGAATCTGCGGAGAAAATGGTTCTGCCAGAAAATCATCAGCGCCAAGCGTCAGCCACTTTATTATTTCATCTTCGTTCCCATCTTCGGAAATAATGATTACCGGTGCAGTCGAGTTGTATTCTTCGCGCGTTTTCTTTATGAAGTCAGTTCCGTTCGACTTTAGGAAATTTTTGTTCAGTATAAAAAGTGCCGGAAAATGACCGTTTTTCAGCGCATCAAAAACATCAGAGGCGTTCTTGAATGTTCTTGAGTCAAAGTCCGCGTTTTTAAGATGAACTTGAATTGGATTTTCGTTTTTCTGGGTGTCTTCACCGATAAAAATCATTTTTAAATTTCCTGCCTTAGTTGACTGAATTTAAT
>CAVBXG010000009.1:0-46445 GCA_963599585.1 bacterium | reverse complement strand
TAAAAAGTGAATTTTTTTCTGAAAAAATGTTTAAAAAACGTAAAATTTTGTATATTTTGCAAAAAAAACGGATTAAAATCAAAAAAAGTTAAAAGTTGAATAAAATACAGCCGTTAAATATAATAAATTGTAGCAAATAATCTTGACGATATTTGTTTTGCAAAGGAAAATAGTATTAATGATTGAAGTTATGCGCCTGGATGGGAAAGTTTATTGGGTGAATCCGCACATGATTGAAAGCATGGAAGCAAATCCTGATTTAACGTTGACAATGCTGTCTGGAAAAAAGATCGTTGTTAAAAATCCTCCGTCTGAAATAATAGAAAAAATCATTGAATATAGAAAAAAAATCGGTATTAATAACCAAGAGGTTTTGTAATGGATATAGCAACAATAATTGGTCTTGTTGGTGGTGCGGCTTGTATTGTAATGTCTGTATTGACATCAGGTGGTACGCTTGGCGGTATTATTGATATTCCTTCTGTGTTTATGACTATCGGTGGTTCTTATGCCGCGATTTTCATTATGTCTCCTTTGTCCAAAACTCTTGGTGTTTTTAAGATTATTGGAAAATGTTTTAAAGTTCCGGATTTTGGTGAAAAAACTCTTATTTCAAAGCTGATGGATCTTTCAAACAAAGCCCGCCGAGAAGGAATTCTTGCCTTGGAAGACGGACTTGATGACCTTGATGATGCGTTCATGCGTAACGGCTTGCGCCTTGTTGTTGATGGAACAGACGGAAACGTAATCCGTACAATCATGGAAAATGAGATGAGCCAGTGCGAGGCCCGCCACATGGAGTGGGTAAACGTTATGAACCAGTGGGCGGGATTTGCTCCGGGTTTCGGTATGATGGGTACTGTATTGGGACTTATTGGTATGTTGAACAACCTTGAGGATAAATCATCGCTCGGACCTAACATGGCGGTCGCGCTTATTACAACTCTTTATGGTTCTATGCTTGCAAACTGGCTTCTTGTGCCGTTCGGACAGAACCTGATTAATCAGAACTCAATGGAAATGCGTGCGAAAGAAATGGTCATTGAAGGCGTTCTTGCGATTCAGGCTGGTGAAAACCCTAGAATCATGGGGCAAAAGCTTCTTACATATCTTGATCCTGTTACACGAAAATCAATAGAAGCTGATGTTCTAAAAGACTAAGGAAATAAAATGGCAAAGGAAAAGAAAGAACCTGAAAAACCGTCAACCGCCTGGCAAGGTACTTACGGTGATATGATTACACTTATGCTCTGCTTCTTTGTTATGCTTTATAACCCTTCTGAAGTGGACGTTACTCAGCTTGCGACAATTACCCAGTCTTTGCAGATGAACGAAACGGAGTCTGTTAATGGCGGAATGTCTTTGTCAACAGGAAAACTTTCTGATCTTGGAAATACAATAAATTCTCTTCCTGCGATTGAAAAAGGAAAATCACTTGGTCTTGCAAAGAAAAAGGCGGTTTCTCTTTTTGCGCCGGATATAAAATCTAATAAGATAACGATTACAAGCGATGAGCGCGGACTTGTGATTTCTCTTGCCGCGGATAATTTTTTTGCCGAAGGCAGCGCGGATTTGAATATAGAAGAAACCCGAGACTCACTTTTGCGCCTTTCCGATTTTTTTAAGGCTCCTGAGCTAAAAAACAGAAGATTCAGGATTGAAGGACACACTGATAATACGCCGGTCGCGGAAAATTCAAAATTCTTGAGCAACTGGGAGCTTTCTGCGGCGCGCTCGATGAACGTCCTTCATTATCTTGCGGACTACGGAGTTGATGAAAGCCGTTTTTCAGTGGCGGGATATGCGGATACCCAGCCGAAATTTTCAAATGATACTCCGGAAGGCAGGGCGTACAATCGCCGTGTTGATATAATTATCCTAGACGAGGGGCATTTTTAGGTGTATACTTTATAGGTATATCTTTTAAAATTTTTATAAAAAAGAATTTTTCTGGGAGGAAAGATGGCAGACGACGGACTTGACGGTTTGGATGAAGGCACGGACTCATCTGCTCCAGCTAAAAAAAATAAAGTTGGCGGTCTTTTTAATTCGCTTTTAAAATGGATTGCAATTGCGTTGGGCGCAATAATTTTAATCGTTGTAATTGTTGTTGTGACTGTAAAAATAGTAGGAAACAATAAGCCGGCTGGTCCTGTTATTGCTATTTCTGATGAATATCAGGTTCAGCGTGAAATTCTTGACTGGTACACATCTCTTGGCGCAATCAGGACAAAAACAAGCGATGATATTCCTGCCAGTGTTGTTGTGGATATTGCCCTTGGCTACAAAAAAGACGACAAGCAGTGTTCAACAGAAATTACGCAAAGAAATATTGAATTAAAAGACTTTTTGCGCCGATACTTTACACAGAAGACAATTTCTGAGCTTAGACCTCAGAATGAGCAGAAACTTAAGATTGAATTAAGGAATGAAATAAATGATGAGATTTTAAGCTCATCAAAAATTAAGGATATTTCTTTTCTTCAGCTGGATGTTCTGGAACAGTAAAGGCTGATTTTTCAAGGTGGAAGGTAGATGACAGAAGTTTTGTCACAGGATGAAATTGACCAGCTCTTGACTGCTATCAGTTCGGGTGATTCCGATACTGATGACTTTAAGCCGGTCAGTGATACCCGCAAAATAAAAATTTATGACTTCAAGCGTCCTGACAAATTCTCAAAGGAACAGTTGCGCACGGTTTCAAATATGCATGAAACCTTTGCTCGTTTAACAACAACATCTCTTTCCGCGCAGCTTCGTTCTTTGGTTCATGTTCATGTTGCTTCCGTAGATCAGCTTACGTATGAGGAATTTATCCGTTCAATTCCAACGCCTACAACATTGGCTGTTGTTAATATGGATCCGTTAAAAGGTAACGCTGTCCTTGAAATTGACCCGGCGATTACTTTCTGCATGATTGACCGTCTTTTTGGTGGCCGTGGAGTTACAGCGACAAACAAAAACCGCGATCTTACTGATATTGAGCAGTCTGTAATGGAAGGAATTATCGTCAGGATTCTTGCAAATATGCGCGAGGCTTGGACGCAGGTAATAGATCTTCGTCCTAGGCTTGGTCAGATTGAGACAAATCCGCAGTTTGCCCAGATTGTACCGCCATCAGAAATGGTTGTTCTTATCACATTGGAAACAAAAGTAGGCGATGAGGAAGGAATGATGAACTTCTGTATCCCTTACTTGACTATAGAACCTATAATTTCAAAACTTTCTTCGCAGTTCTGGTTTTCTTCCGTCAGAAGAAGTTCTACGACTCAGTATTTGGGAACTTTAAAGGAAAAACTTGCTTCTGTTGATATGGAAGTTGTTGCGGAAGTTGGAACAATCAATCTGCCTGTCCGCGACGTTTTGGCGTTAAAGGTTGGAGATGTTGTTCGTCTTTCTAACACAAAAGTCGGGGAGCCGTTCACTTTGAGTGTTGGAAACAAAAAGAAGTTTTATTGTCAGCCTGGAATTGTTGGAAAAAAGATGGCAGTTCAAGTAACAGGTAAAATTGAAGATGTTGCTGCAGAAGATTTTGAGGAACTTTCTGTAGAAGGAGATGATACATTATGAGTGATGGTGCTATTTCCCAGGATGAAATTGACGCTTTGCTTTCAGGAGTTTCTGTTGACGGGTTGAATTCATCCGGTCATGTAAGCGGAGGCCCTGCTGTTCATATTAACGCGCAAGCTTTAACAACTTTTGCCGGTGATTTAAGTGCTCCTTTTATAGAAAAGTTGAATTCAATGACAGGCGCAAATTTTACCGGTGGAACTCCGACTGTTGAAATTCTTGAAAGAGATGGACTTTTGGCAAAGATTCCAGAAGTTGTTGTTTCTGTAACTTCGGATTTTTCTGCAGGAATGGCTGGAGAGCATCTTTATTTGCTTGCTCCTGAACTTGCGCAGAAAATCGTGAATCTTATCACAAAAGAAGAAAACGCTGATTTTGACGAGATGGCGTTGAACTGTATTTCAGAAGTTGTTGCAATGCATTCTGGAACAGAAATTCAGGAACTTGACAAAACCGGTAAATTTCCAGGGCTTGCCTCTAATCCGCCGGAAGCGGCGAACAGTCCGAAGGCGATGCTTAGAATTCCGCAGAATAAATTTCCTTTAATCAGCTATCCGATTTCTTTGGATGGTCAGACTTATACTTTGTGGGAATGTCTTGGCGGAGAAGTCGGTGAGCAAATCAGCAATGCTTATGGCGGAAACGATACTGCGGAACTTGAGTCAATTCCTGCATCTGATAATGCGGCTTCTTCTGCCGGAATGAACCAGATGAATCAAATGGGCGGTATGCAGCCACAGATGAACATGGGCATGAACCAAATAGGAATGCAGCCTCAGATGGGAATGAATATGAACCAGATGGGCATGCAGCCACAAATGAATATGGGAATGAACCAGATGGCGATGAATCCTATGGGAATGCAGCAGATGCCTATGGGACAGAATATGGGTATGAATATGCCTAATGTCCAGATATTGCAGTATCCTAATCTTCAAGGTTCAAATGTTCCGGGCGAACAAGGAAATATCAGTCTTATCATGGATGTTTACATGGAGATGACTGTAGAGCTTGGCCGCACAAAAAAGCAGATCAAGGAAATCCTTGGAATGGGCGAAGGAACTATTATTGAACTTGATAAACTTGCCGGTGAACCAGTTGATATTCTTGTAAACCATAAACCGATTGCAAAGGGAGAAGTTGTTGTTATCGATGAAAACTTCGGTGTCCGCGTAACAGAAATTCTTTCTCCGCTGGAACGTGTTTCTGATTTGCACTAAGGAAATCTCTAAAATTTATTTTTAGGAAAGGTTTTAATATTTTCGATTTTTCAGGGTGGGGAAAATTGACTAAAAAAAATCTCGTAGTATTTTTGTTTGTTCTGATTTGTTCTGTCTTTTCAGCGTTTGCGCAGCAGAATTCCAGTTTGCAGAATGAAGAAAATCAAATTATTGAGCAGACTTCAAATTCTTTTGATGAATCTTCTATTATTCTTGGTGAGCCGCAGCAAAATCAGGCGCAAGCCCGCAGTTCTTCAACTTTTTTTCTTCTGTTAAGGATGGTTCTGTTCCTTGCGGTTGTCGTGGCCTGTATCTTTGTTGTTTTCCGGTTCATGAAAAAAACAATGGCAACGCCTGACAATGACGATATTTTTATGCGGATTGTATCATCCGTGAACATTTCTCCTTCAAAATCTGTTCAGATTGTTACTCTTACAGATAAATATGCTTTTTTGATTGGCGTTTCTGACGATTCTGTGAACCTTATAAGCCAGATTGATGATCCTGAACTTATCCAGGCGATGAATCTTTATTCGGACAAGCAGAAAAAAAAGAATAAGCCAAAGAATTTTGCGGATATTCTTGATATTTTTATGCCGAATGGACCTCGCGACAACGAAAACGTTATGTCTGGAACAAAATCAAAGATTACAGATTTGCTTGAAAAGCAGCGGAATAAATTTAACGGCGGTGAATCATGAGATTGTTTGCCAAGAGAATTCTGGTTATTGCCGCAGTTTTTTTTGCCGCTGAAAGTTTTTCTTTTTCACAGAGCAGTTTTCCGCAAGGTTCTGCGCGCGGAAATACAGAGATGAACAAGAATGTTCGCCCGGCGGAAATTCCGAACGTTTCAATAAATGTTACACAGCCGCAGACTGGCCGGGAAGTGGCTTTTTCGGTGCGGCTTCTTGTTCTTCTTACGGTTTTAAGCCTTGCGCCAAGTATTCTGATTCTTGTAACGTGTTTTCTCAGGTTTTCTATTGTACTTGATTTTATAAAAAGGGCTCTTTCCCTGCAGCAGGTTCCGCCTACCGCAGTCTTGAACGGAATCGCTTTTTTTATGACAATTTTTATCATGTGGCCGACTTTTACCCAGATGTATGACAGGGCTTTTAAGCCTCTTTCAGAAGGAACTATCGAAATCACGGAGGCGTACCACGAGGCCGAGGCTCCTATCCGTCAGTTTATGTACTCGCAGATGGCAGGGGATTCCAGCTATATTTCTGTCTTTATGAACATGGCAAAGCTGGACCGCCCTAACACTTTGGCTGATGTTCCGACTTATGTCCTTGTTCCGGCCTATATTCTGCACGAGCTTACGGTTGCCTTTAAAATCGGGGTGATTCTGTATATTCCGTTCATAATTATCGATATGGTTGTGGCGAGTATTCTTATGTCAATGGGAATGATGATGCTTCCTCCTGTTCAGATTTCCATGCCTTTCAAGCTGATGCTTTTTGTTCTTGTTGACGGATGGGGGCTTTTGACGACCCAGCTGTTTAATTCTGTTATTCATTAGTTTTCCGGGAGGTAAGTTTTGTCTATTGGTCAGATTGTAAGCCTTATGCGCGACAGTATAATCCAGATTCTTATTCTGATTGCGCCTCCGCTTGGAGTTGCCCTTGTGATTGGTCTTATTGTGGCTATTTTTCAGGCGGTTACTTCAATCCAGGAACAGACTTTGACATTTCTTCCGAAACTGGTGGGGATTCTTCTGGTGATTTTGCTTTTGAGTGGCTGGATGTTTTCTGACTTGAGGAATTATACGGTTTCTCTTTTTCAGATGATTCCTGAAATTGCAAAATAATTATGAATATGGTTGATGAAATTGTAAATTCTGCGCCAGTGTTTCTTCTTGTTGCCGCAAGGTGCGCCGGACTGATTTTTACATTGCCTCTTTTTTCGATGAGAACTGTTTCCCGGACTGCGAAAATTGCTCTGATTGGATATATGTCTTATCTTATGCTTGGTTTTGTGGATTTTTCCGTATATTCCGCATGGATTCAGGGTGATGGCGCATTCAGCATGGAATATGTTCTTCTTTTGATTGGAGAGGCTTTAATCGGCGTTATTATTGGTTTTTATGTTTCAATAATTTTTGCGGCGTTCAGCACGGCGGCTCAGTTTTTTGCGTTCCAGATGGGATTTTCTGCGGCGGCGGTCTACGATTCCTTGAGTCAGGTTGAAAATCCGCTCCTTGGGCAGTTTTTTAATTTTGCGGCGATTCTTATTTTTTTGCAGGACCATTGGTTTCAGAAGCTTTTTTTGAATGGTTTGCGGCAGACTTTTGTTTCATTGAACGTTTTTTCGCTTGTTGAAGGCAGGGAATCCGTTGTGAAATTCCTTTTAAGGGGACTTTCAAATCTTTTTGCGGACGCGTTTGTGATTGCGCTTCCGATTATGGGAACTCTTGTCCTGATTTCAGTTTGTACCGGACTGCTTTCAAAAGCTGCCCCGCAGATGAACCTTATGAGCGAAGGTTTCCCGGTGATGATTCTGCTTTCTTTCCTGCTGATTGTAATGATTTTTCAGCCTTTGTGCGACTTTTTCCTTCGTTCGTTTAACACAGGGCTGAATGAGCTTATACGGATGCTCAGCCTTGTCGGAGGTCAAAAATGAGTTTTGAGCAGATTGACCTTCAGTGGTTTGCCGCGGAAGACGAGGGGCGTACAGAAGAACCTTCGGAATATAAGCTCCGTAAAGCTCGTGAAGAGGGAAGAATTGCAAAAAGTTCAGACTTGAACAGTTCGATTGTGTTCTTTTTTGCGCTGATGACACTTTTTGTGCTTTCAAAGCGGATTCTTATTGAATGTGCCGATGTGATGCGCTTTTTTTTTAGCCATATAAATGATGGTGATGTAAAAAATGCGGCTTATTTTTATATTTTTGCTGAAAAATTTGTAAAGATTGTTGTTCCTGTCGCAGTTACTGGAGTTGTTTTTGGAGTCGCCGGAAATATAATCCAGAATCAGGGATTTATTTTTTCAACAAAGGCGATTGAGCCTAAATTCTCAAAAATTGTTCCGAATTTTGCCCAGTATTTTAAGAATACGCTTTTTTCGTTCAAGGGAATTTTTAATGTTCTTAAGTCCATTGGAAAAGTTTTTCTGATTATCGCGATTTCTTTCTTTTTAATTAGAAAAGATATTCCGGTTCTTCTTATGGAAATCCAGAATAAAAGCATTGTGCAGGCGGTTTTCAGTATTTCAAGGATGATAGGAACGATTCTTGTTGTTACGGCTGTCCTTTTTGTTGTGATAGCGATTCCTGATTATTTTGTGCAGAAACGAGAATTTATGGAATCAATGAAAATGACAAAATTCGAGGTAAAGCAGGAATACAAGGAGATGGAAGGCGATCCGGAGGTAAAGTCGCGTATCCGGCAGCGTGCGATGCAGATGGCGCGGCAGAATATTCCAAAGGCTGTAAGTGAATCCGATGTTGTAATCACGAACCCTACGCATTTTGCGGTTTCCTTGAAGTATGATACGGAAGCGACTCCTGCGCCTCAGATTACGGCAAAAGGAGAGGATGAGATTGCGCTTATGATGAGGCGGATTGCAACGGAGAATTCTGTTCCTATAGTTGAAAATAAACCTATGGCGCGTGAACTCTATACAAGAACCGAGGTTGGTGATATAATACCTGAAGATTATTTTCAGATAATAGCGCAAATTTATGCAGAAGTTGTAAAATTTGCTCCTAAAAAATAATGAGTAATTTGCTGGGTGGGGACTGATGGCAAACGAAAATGGCAGGGGAAAGGTATTGACTTTCATTAGAACCAACATGATTGGCATTTTTGCGGTTGTGGCGGTTCTTTTGCTCATTATTCCGATTCCAAAAGTATTTATCGATTTTCTCATGATTATAAATCTGGCGGTCGCGCTTCTGGTGCTTCTTACGGTCGTGTATACTCCGCGCGCCTCTGATTTGTCATCGTTTCCGCAGATAATTTTGTTCGTCACGTTGTTCGGTCTTGGAATAAATATTTCATCTACAAGGCTGATTCTTTCCGCGCAGGGAAACAATGTCAATGCGCTCGCGAAAACTCAGAGCGCGATGGTACAGGCGTTCGCGAATATTGTTGCAGGGAACAGTCTTGTCATCGGTTTTGTAATCTTTATAATTCTTATTGTTGTTCAGATTGTTGTAATCACAAAAGGTGCCGGACGTGTTTCTGAAGTTGCCGCAAGGTTCACGCTTGATTCCATGCAGGTAAAGCAGCTCGACATCGACAACCAGCTTTCAAACGGCTACATTACGGAAGAAGAGGCGAACTTACAGAAGGAGCAGCTCCGCCGCGATATTGACTTTTATTCAAACATGGACGGTTCCTCAAAATTTGTTTCAGGAAACGTTAAGGCCGGAATTTTTATTACTGTGATAAATCTTGTGGGCGGTTTTATTGTCGGAATGGTTTATCACCACCTTTCTTTTACGGAAGCCCTTGAAGTGTATACTCGCCTTACTATTGGTGATGGGCTTCTTAGCCAGCTGCCGTCGCTCATGCTTTCTTTTGCGACAGGTATTCTTGTTACTGCTGACAAGTCAAAAGATTCGCTTGACGAGAAAGTTTTAAAGGAATTTTCGGTTGACGGAACAATTTACGAGATTATCGGCGGTGTTCTTGCGGCGATGGGAATTGTTTTCCGCGGTGGAACTCAGTTTATTCTGATTCCTGTGGGAGCGGCGTTTTTTTATTTTGGTTTCAGGCTTTCAAAGCAAAAAGAAAAGGAAAAAATTCTCGAGGCGCAGAAAAAGGCTGAGGCTGCAAACGGCAAAAAATCCCAGAATAATCCTGAGCAGGATGCGGTTGCCCCGCTTGATCCGCTGTGCCTTGAAATTGGCTTTGCGCTGATTCCGCTTGTTGACAAAGAGAAGGGGGCTGAGCTCGTTGAACGGATTTCAAGAATCCGCCGTGAGGCTGCCTTGGATATGGGGCTTCCGGTTCCTAAAATCCGCATTGTTGACAACATGAATCTTGAGCCGAACGAATATTGCTTTAAAATCCGCGGAATCCCTGTCGGAAGAAGTCAAGTCCGCCTTGGTTATTATATGTGCATGAATACCGGTTCGGTTACAGAGGTTCTTAGGGGCGAGCCTACAAAAGATCCTGCGTTTGGAATGCCTGCAATCTGGCTTCCTGAAGACCAGCGTTCGGATGCTGAGCAGGCCGGATACACGGTTGTTGACGCTCCGACTATTATTGCAACCCATCTTACGGAAATAATAAAAAATAATGCCGCGGATATTCTTGGCCGTCAGGAAGTTAATCTTATCCTTGAGCAGACTAAAAAAGACAACCAGATTATTGTTGACGAAATTCTTTCCGGCGACCACAAATTTTCAATCGGTGAGATTGAGAAAATCCTGCGTGGACTTCTTAAGGAAAAAGTTTCAATCCGCAATACTGTCACAATTTTAGAGGCGATTTCAAACAACGGACTGTATACCCGTGTTACATGGAAACTTATTGATGCCGTGCGGGTTGCTCTTGGAAGCCAGATTTGTCTCCAGTATGCGGATAATGATGGAAAGCTCCGGCTGATAAATCTGAGCCAGGGCTGGTGCGAGCTTCTTTTTAATCATGCGCAATATCCAGAGGATGGTTCAGGTCCGATTCTGGCTTTAGATCCTGCTGACAATAGGAAATGGATAAACGCAGTCAGCAATACAATCAAAAATGTGAGCGTGATGGGCTATATGCCAATAATTCTTTGTCCGGGCTCAATAAGAATGCTCGTGCATGATTCTATAGATATTGAAATGCCTGGAGTTGTGGTTCTTGCTGCGGAAGAGGTTAATGCGGCCCGAAGCCATGTTGCAGTGGAAGTTCTTGGTGAAATAGCGTATGAGGAATAGACCGGTATGATGGAAAGAAATATAAATGGACCTGCGCAGACAGTTTATGCGAAAAGTATGCAGGAAGCCAAGGAAAAACTTTACCGCAAATATCAGAATGATTATGAGATAATAAACAAGAAACAGGTTTTAAAAACCCGCTGTTTTGGACTTATAAATGAGGAAGGCGTTGAAGTTACTTATGTTGTAAAGCATCGGAATAATTCTTCGCCTGCGTATGCGTCTGATGTTGACTCTTTTATGCGGAATAAGGACAGTTTTTTGCGCTCCATGGCGATTCAGTCGCTTGATCCGAGCTTAAATAATTCATCTTCTCCTGTAGTTACTGCTCCAAAGGCGGATAATGCCCAGCTGAATGAAATAAAAAAATCAATCGAGGAACTGAAAAATTCTTTGAGCCAGGCAAAAACTGTTCCTTCTTCTGGAAATGAAATTCATCCTTCAATAGAGATGATTCAAAATCTTCTTGCCGACAATGATTTTTCCATCCCTTACTGCAGGCACATAACAGAAAAGCTAAAAAGCCTTTCTCTGGAGCAGCTTGAGGACACGGATTATGTTCAGCGCGTTGTAATAGACTGGATTGGCGAGTCAATAAATATCGCGCCGGAAAAAGTCCACAGGAATCCCCACGTTGTGATTATTGTAGGACCGACTGGTGTTGGGAAAACCACAACTCTTGTAAAACTTGCCGCCCAATATGTAATGTCCGCAAAAAAACAGGACAGGAAAGTTGAACTTTGTTTTATAACGACTGACACAATGCGGGTTGGCGCGCAGGAGCAGCTTGCGAAATTCGGGCTTCTTTTTAATCTTCAGGTTTTAAAGGCTGAAAATGCAAGCGATGTGCAGAAAATCTATGAGGATGTGAAAGACCATGTTGATGCGATTTTTATTGACACAAGCGGTTATAGCCCGAACGATTCAGCGCATATCGGCTCGATGAAAGAAACCCTTGATGTTCCGGGAATGAATCCTGATGTTTATCTTGCGGTCATGGCTTCCACAAAATCGCGGGATTTAATAAATATAATGAGAAATTACGAGCCATTTGGCTATAATTCTGTTATAATTACTAAGTGCGATGAGTCAAATCAGTATGGAAATGTAATTTCTGTAATCTGGGAAAAAAATAAGAATATTTCGTATCTTACAACCGGGCAAAAAGCGGCTGGCTGCATAGAAAAAGCGAATGTCTTTTATTTTTTGATAAGGATGATGGGTTTTAAAGTTGATAGAATTCACATTGAAGATAAATTTGGAGTTAATTAAGTATGGAAGAACAGGCAGAAGATTTGCGTGAACTTTTGAGCGGCGGTTTGGCAGAACCAAAAGATTCAGAAACAGAAAATTCCTCTGAGAAAAATCATAAGACCCGCATAATCGCAATTACAAGCGGCAAGGGCGGCGTTGGAAAGACAAATATTTCTGTGAATATGGCGATTGCGTACGCTCAGCTTGGAAAAAAAGTCATTCTTATTGATGGCGACCTTGGAATGGCGAATGTCAATGTTTTACTGAATGTTGTTCCCCAGTACAATTTGATGCACGTAATCAACAAGAAAAAGACAATGAAGGAAATCATTCTTGACACAGAATTCGGAATAAAATTCATTGCCGGAGCGAACGGTTTCTCAAAAATCGCGAATCTAAGCAAGGAAGAGCTTGAGTATTTTGCAAAACAGTTCAGCACGCTTGGAAACGCTGACATAATCATCATTGATACAGGTGCTGGAATCGCAAACAATGTTCTTCAGTTTGTTGCCGCTGCCGATGAGGTTTATGTTGTTACAACTCCAGAGCCGACTGCGATTACAGACGCCTACGGAATAATAAAAATAATCACGACGGAAATTGTTGACCGCACGGTGAATTTAAAGCTTCTTGTGAACAGGGTTCATTCCGCTGACGAAGGAAAACGAATCTCTGATAGAATTATTACTATTGTAGGTCAGTTCCTTGGATACAAAGTTGATTACATCGGTTATGTTTACGACGATCCGATTGTTCAGGCTTCTGTTATCAGGCAGAAACCGTTTATTGTTGTGAATCCGACTTGCAAACCTTCAGTTTGTTTGAAGCATATTGTAGGCAGAATTGAAAAGACAGGCGATGCTGGAAACGAGGGAGTTTCTTCATTCTTGAAGAAATTTCTTGGGAAAAAATCAAGATAAAAGATTCTGAAAAACTTTTTCTGTCTTTTTGTCAATATTTGATATATAATTAAACTGTTTTTTTAGCAGATTTTATGTTTTGATTTTCTGAATGGGAGGTGGAAAATGAAAAATTTAAAATTCATTGCAGGTTTTTCAATTTTTGGTTTTCTGCTTTCTATTTTTTCAAGTTTTCATACTGTCGCAAGAACGTTTGGGGCGCGTTTTTTTATTGCGCTCTGTTTTGCCCTTGGATTTGGAATTCTTGCGGTGGCGATTCAGTTTGTCATGCAGAAATTTGTTCTTGCGGAAAATACAGCAGACATTTCCGAGCAGACGAATAAAAGTCCGCAGAATTCTTCTGGAAGTCAGCCTGTTGACATTGTGATTCAGGATGAGGAGCTTCCCGCGGAAGATGGCGGCTCCCAGTTTTTTGTCGGGGCGAACCATCAGATGCTGAACAGAGAGGATCTGCAGAATGTTGAAAAAGAGCCTGAACCTAAAAATGATTCCAGCGCACAGGCTCGTAAAAATGATGTTCCGCCCGAAAAAGATTCTGATGCGGCTCAAAAAATAAAAAATGAGAATTCCTCGTCTGGAAACAGCGGATTTGTTCCTTTGAATTTTGCGGAAAATCCTTCAAATATTTCTGGCGTGGAGTCAAAATCTGTTCAAGAACTGAAATCCGATGAAAAAAAATCAAAAATGGATTCAGTTCCTTCTTTTGCAGATTCCAATAATTCGGAAAACGATTCTGAAACTCTGGATATTTTGCCTGATCTGGAAAATCTTTCTGAAGCACAGCCGGCTGGCAATTCAGAAAATTCCGGTTTTGTTGAAAATTCAAATTTTTCAGAAAATAAAGATACAAATTCTGCTTCTCCGGATGGTTCTTCCAAGGAAAAATCAGGCGGTCAGGACGCAGAACTTATGGCCAAGGCAATCAGCACTTTGCTTTCAAAAGATAATTAATAAGGTAAGGTTTATATGGACGAAATTACAGCTGAAAAAAAAGATCAGACATCCGCAGCAACATCTATCAACGATGAAAAAGAAGAGGATTTGTTGTGGGAAGAATTCCATAAAACAAAGTCAACTAAACTTCGGGACAAATTTATACGGCAGTATATGCCTCTTGTAAAATATGTTGCCGGCAAAGTTGCGGTTGGAATGCCTAACAGCGTTGAATTTGACGATCTTGTTGGATTTGGTCAGTTCGGGCTTCTTGATGCGATAAATAAATATGATCCTGCTAAAGGTGTAAAATTCAAGACTTATGCCGTAACCCGAATCCGTGGCGCGATTTTTGATGAATTGCGGGAAATCGATTGGGTTCCTCGTTCTGTCCGCCAAAAATCCCGGGAAATCGAGGATACCATTGTTGAGCTTGAGGCGAAACTCGGAAGAACGGCGAGCGACTCTGAAATTGCCGGTGCCCTGAAAATAAGCGAAGACGAATATCACAAGACTGTTATGAAAGTTTCAGGAACGAGCGTCCTTTCCCTGAATGAAGTCTGGTATTCCGGCGATGATTCTGACAGTATGTCAATCGGGGATTCAATAGAATCTCCTTCAAGTTTGAATCCTGATGTGATTGCGGAACGCGAGGAAATCAGAAAAGTTATAATTCAGGCTATAAACGAGCTTCCTGAGAAAGAAAAATTGGTTATTGTTCTGTACTACCACGAAGATTTGACGTTCAAGGAAATTGGCGAGGTTCTTGAAGTAAGCGAGTCGCGGATTTCCCAGCTGCATACAAAAGCCAATTTGCGTTTGCGCGCAAAACTTACAAACCTAAGAAAAGGAATTATGTAGGCAATGTATTCGCTTGAAAAAATCCGTGAAGAAATGTCAAAACGTCTCGAACTGGATAATCAGCTTAACTGCGTTGAAGTAAATGCGGACAGCGTTGATGAAGCCTTGGCTGATGCGTCCGTTCAGCTTGACACAAAACTTGCCGGACTTGAATACGAGGTTGTTGAAAAAGGCAGCAACGGTTTTTTGGGAATCGGAAAAAAGCCATGGAAACTGCGCATTTACCAGAATTCTGAGGCGGTTGCGGCAAAAAGAAAAGCGGCTTCTGATGATTTGTTTGATGAGAACACATTTAAAGAGGAACAGATTGAAGAAAACCGGGACGGACTTTTTTATGTACACAGATTTGGTTCTTCTATCAAGCTAAAGGTTATTCTTCCTGTTGGAAAAGGTCGCCCTGTTGATGTCTCGGAAATTCTTGATTCTGTAAAAAGGGCAGATACAGAGACTTTTGACGAAAAACTTATCAATAAATTTATAAAAAACGGAACAGACGGACAATACGAGACGGTCGGTTCATACAAGCATGTTGCCGCAGGAGATGCGCTTGTTTCTGTTGATGTCTCAAAGGATGAGATGCATGGGACAATCACTGTGGACCCGCCGGCAATGGGCGGTGCGGACTGTACTTTCGATTTGATTGAACGTTCTTTGAAGGCACAGGGAATCCGCGCTGGAATCAACGAGGATAAAATCAACGAATTTGTTGATAATCCGGTTTATTCAACGCCTTATGAGGTTGCATCCGCGATTCTTCCTGAAAACGGAAAAGACGCTTACGTTCAGTACAATTTTGAAACAGACAAGACAAAGATTAAGGCTCAGGAATCGGCTTCCGGAAATATTGACTTTAAGGAACTGAACAATATACAGAATGTTGTTACAGGCCAGGTTTTGGCAACAAAAATTGCTGCGACCCGCGGAAAAGGCGGAAAAACTCTGTACGGACATTATCTTGAAGCGCAGAACGGAAAAGATATTCAGGTTCAGCTTGGTCAGAATGTTCATTTTGACAACGATGGCGTTACAATTTTAGCTTCCTGCGATGGTCAGGTTCTTTTTGAGAATGGAAAAATTTCTGTAGAGCCAATGCTCACTTTGGATGCCGTAAACATAAAGTCTGGAAACATAAAATTTGTCGGTTCTGTTATTATCAAAGGTTCTGTTGATGACGGATTTGATGTCCGGGCAACTGGTTCAATTGATATTGGCGGTTCTGTCGGAAAATGCAATATCGAGTCGGAAAACGGCGACATTATAATTCATCAGGGGGTTTTTGGAAAAAATGAAGGTTCTATAAAAGCCGGAAAATCCCTCTGGTGCAAGTTTGTTCAGGAAACAAAAATTGAAGTTGAGGAAAATCTTTTTGCAACAGACAGTCTGATGAACTGCGATGTTACAGCAATGAAAAATATCATCCTTTATGGAAAAAAAGCGCAGATTACAGGCGGAAGGCTT
Organism: bacterium; assembly: GCA_963599585.1. GTDB lineage: Bacteria > Spirochaetota > Spirochaetia > Treponematales > Treponemataceae > Treponema_D. The sequence goes on along the minus strand of CAVBXG010000009.1, from coordinate 30,364 downwards.
TTTGCAACGGAAGAAATTTGCGCAAGGACTGTCGGTTCTCCGGGTGGAGGCGCAACCACGACGCTTTCTGTTGGCGTCGATCCGCGCGCCAAGAAAAAGCTGGATGAGCTTCTTGAACGTCAGGGTGAGCTTGTAAAGGAACTTGAAAATATCGAGCTTGACATCGGAACTTTGGAAAACATGAAAAAAGTCCGCCGTTCTCTTCCAAAAGATAAGGAAGAAAATCTTCAGAAATCAATTGGGCGCAAGAACGAAATAATTACCGAGTCAAAGGAAATAAACAAGGAAGTGGAGGCTCTTCAGGCTCATCTTAGGGATTTAAAGACAGTCGGAAGAGTAAAAGTTGAAGGAACAACGTATCCTGGAACAAAAATTTATGTCCGGGATGTTGTTGATGAAGTTCATACAGAAGTTTCAGGCTGTACATTCTATTACGAAAATTCTTTTGCAAAGCGCGGAAAATATGAGCCGCCTTCTGTAGATTTTTCAAAAGGACCAGAGGGATATAAATAAAATGGGACTTCAGCCGATTGATTTGCAGACAATGTATTCTCAGATGTCGAATATGGCAAAACAGACTTCGCTTGCGGAACATAGCATGCAGGCTGTTCAGAATGCGCAGAACAAGGAAATTGTGCGCCAGATAGAAGAAGAGAAAAACAAGGTTCTTGAAGCTGAAAAGCAGAACGGAGCTGCATCTGTAAATCAAAACGGGCATAACAGTCAAGGCGGAGCTGAATCGTCTGGAAAAAACAAGAATAAAGAAACTCCGGACGAAGAGGCGAACAATAAGAGCAGGCTGAAGGAATCCTATATCGGTCAGCATGTTGATATTACGAGGTGAAAATTGTCAGTTGTTTTAATTTTGATTTGTATTTTCAATGTCGTAATGTGGATTGTGTTCTTGCGTCATTTTAAAAATCTTTTTACAACAGAAGATATTATCTCAAGCACAAAGGATGAGGTTAATAAAATTCTGATGGATTTGAACCGTCAGACTGAAAGAAATCTTACGCTCATGGATAATTCCATTTCAAAACTGAAATCCCTGAACGCGGAAATAGATAAAAAACTGAAACTTCTTGATGAAATGAAAAATTCCGCCGCTGGAACTGCTGAACTGACTGCAAAAATAAGTTCAAAGCCTTCTGTCGGAAGAAGAATCGCCGCTTCTGCATACGAAAAGAATAAATCCTCAAAAAAAAGCATAAATTCAGAAGACACAGTTGTTCTTACGCGGACAGGAGACCAGTTTTCTGTTGAGCCATTGCAGACAACGCTTTTTAATGAGAAATCTGATTTTGCGCAGGATAAAAAAGATGAAATTCCTGTGAATACAGACATTCATGTGGATAATCAGGGTGCGGCTTATGCCCAGATTCCTGTTGTTTCGCCAAAAGTCTTTGTTTCTGAAACTCTTGCAGATTTGAGCAAAGCTCCAGAAACCTTAAAAGATAAGATACTGAAACTTTACGATCAGGGCTACAAGGCGGATGTTATTTCAAAAGAGCTTGGATGTTCCGCGACAGAAGTCCAGTTTGTGCTTGACATAGAGCGTCCGTAGATTTTTTTCCGACTTTTTTGCTTTTTTTTGTTGTTTTAATATTAATTGAGATAAAAAAAATCAAAAAATATTCCATTTTTGGATTAATTTTGTTGGTCTTTTTTATTTTTTGGATTATATTTAAACAAAACATTTTTTTAACAACTTTAGTGGGGTAAAAATGGATTTTCAGTTACAAGAGTTAATTGACAAAATAAAAAAAGACGGAGTTTCCAGTGCCGAAGAGGCTGCTGCACAGATTACCGCCGATGCAGAGAAAAAAGCTGCATCTATTGTTGAAGAAGCACAGAAAAAGTCAGATGACATGATTAAAAATGCCAAGTCTGAAATTGCACGCCTTGAAAAAGCAAGTGAAGATGCTGTTACTCAGGCTTGCCGCAACATGCTTATAAGTTTCCGTGATTCTTTGGTTGCTGAGCTTGACGGGCTTATCCAGTCAGAGACAGCAAAATCTTATTCACCAGATTTGATGAAAACCTTGATTCCTGAGACAGTAAAAGCCTGGAGCAAAAATGCAGATGCTTCGGAACTTTCTGTTATTCTAAGCGAAAAAGATTTAAAGTCTCTTGAGGACGAGCTGAAAGCCGCTCTGAAAGCAGAAATTGCAAAAGGCCTTGAAATCAAGCCTGACAGCACACTTTCTGCAGGATTCCGTATCGGCGTAAATAATGGTGCTGCATTCTATGATTATTCAGCAGAATCAGTTGCAGATTTGTTCTCTGCATATTTGAATCCACGTGTTGCAGCTATTATGAAAGAGGCTGCAAAAGGAAATAATTAGTGAAAGAACAATATTATTTGGTTTCGCAGCTACCTGATATTTCTGCTGCTGGAGAAAAATCTGCGCTGCCAATTACCGAAAAATATTACAGAGATTTGTGTTCCCGCTTTTTTGATGCAAAACAGATTGAGATTTTGAATAAACTTTCTCTTGAGGCACCAAAATTACCAGAATCAACAGGATCTGCTTTTCTTGATAAATGGTACGATTTTGAACGGGCTTTGCGTTATGCGCTTGTTCAGGTCCGGGCTCAGAAAATGAAAAAAGAGGCTGGTGCGATTCCGGTTTCTATTTCTGCTGATTTGGTTCAGGCTGCCCGCACTGCTGTTGGAATGGACAGTCCGCTTTCTGCGGAACAGTTTCTTTATGAATTCAGATTGAGTGTTCTTAACACACTTCAGCCAATGGATTATTTTTCTGCTGATTATGTTTTTGCTTATGGAATCCGGCTGATGCTGCTTGAACGAATCAGAAAATTCGACAAAGAGAAGGGAACAGATTCTTATCACAAAATTTACGATACTATACTTGGAGAAACTATATGACAGAAACAAAAGGTAAAGTAGTCGGTATCAATGGAAACATGGTTTCTGTTAAGTTTGACGGAAATATTTCCATGAACGAAGTTGCCTACGTTAATGTTGAAGGCAAAAAACTTCGTGGTGAGGTTATCCGTATTCGCGGTGACGTTGCCCAGCTACAGATTTTTGAAATGACACAGGGAATCAAAGCAGGCGATTCAGTTGAATTTGCCGGAAATATGCTTTGCGCCTTGCTTGGACCAGGACTTCTTGGTCAGGTTTATGATGGTCTTCAGAACCCGCTTCCTTTGGTTGCTGAAAAAGCAGGATTCTTCCTTGAAAGAGGAGTTTATGTTGATCCGCTTAATAAGGAAACTAAATGGGACTGGACTCCTTCTGTAAAACCGGGAGATAAAGTTTTGCGCGGAGATTCAATCGGTTCTGTTCCAGAAGGACCGTTCTCTCACAAAATTCTTGTTCCTTTCGGACTTCTTGGAACTTACACAGTAAAAGAAGTTACTCCGGCCGGCTCTTATACAATCACAGACAAGATGTCTGTAATCACAGATGAAAAAGGAAACGACCATATTCTTACAATGTGTTTTGAATGGCCTGTAAAGCGTGCTGTTGACTGTTACGCTGAACGACTTGCTCCGACAGAAACAATGGTCACAAAAACTCGTCTTATTGATACATTCTTCCCGGTTGCAAAGGGCGGTACTTACTGTATTCCTGGACCATTCGGTGCCGGAAAAACTGTTATTCAGCATACAACTTCAAGAAATGCCGATGTTGATATTGTAATCATCGCGGCGTGCGGTGAACGTGCCGGTGAAGTTGTTGAAACGATTAAGGAATTCCCTGAGCTTATTGACCCTCGAACTGGCGAGTCATTGATGAAGAGAACAATCATCATCTGTAACACTTCTTCAATGCCGGTTGCGTCGCGCGAAGCTTCTGTTTACACATCAGTTACTTTGGCTGAATATTACAGACAGATGGGACTTCACGTTTTGCTTCTTGCGGATTCAACTTCACGATGGGCTCAGGCTTTGCGAGAAATGTCCGGCCGTCTGGAGGAAATTCCAGGAGAAGAGGCTTTCCCTGCATATCTTGAATCTTATATCGCCGCATTCTATGAACGGGCTGGCTATGTGCGCCTTAGAGACGGTTCAAAAGGTTCTGTCACAATTGGTGGAACAGTTTCTCCTGCCGGCGGTAACTTTGAGGAGCCTGTAACCCAGGCAACATTGAAGGTTGTTGGCGGTTTCCACGGTCTTACACGCGAACGTTCTGATGCGCGAAAATTCCCTGCAATCGATCCAATCGGTTCTTGGTCAAAATATAAGTCTGTAATCCGCGAGGACTGGGTTTCTTATGCGCGAAATGTGTATAAGGCTGGTGTCGAGGTAAATCAGATGATGAAAGTTGTAGGCGAGGAAGGTACAACAACAGAAGACTTCGTTCTTTATATGAAGAGTGAATATCTTGACAATGTTTATTTCCAGCAGAACTCTTTTGATGAGGTTGATGCGGCTGTAAGCGTTGAGCGTCAGACATATACTTTCAAAAAAGTTCTTAAGGTTCTTGCCTCTGATTTTGAACTTGCGGACAAAGATGATGCCCGTGTATTCTTTAACCAGCTGCGCCAGAAGTCTTTGGACTGGAACTACATTGCCTGGGACACACCTGAATTCAAGGCAAAAGAAAAAGAAATTGATGATTTGTACGCTTCTAAAAAAGGTACTGTAAAAGCTGAAGCTAGTGAAATGCTAAAGGATGGTGAATAATGAGTAAGATTTATAGCCGTATTGAATCTATTGTAGGTTCCGTTATCACAGTAAAAGCTGACAATGTTGCCTATGGAGAACTCGCAGAAATCGAGACTGTTTTCGGTAAATCACTTGCCGAGGTAAACAAGATTGACGGTGACACAGTTTCTCTGCAGGTTTTTGCTGGTGGACGCGGTGTTTCAACTGGTGATCACATCCGATTCCTTGGACACAGAATGGAAGTTTCTTTCAGCGAAAATCTTTTAGGCCGAATTTTTAATGGTTCTGCAGAACCTCGCGACAATGGTCCAGCACTTGCGGACAATCTTGTTGCAATCGGAGGACCTTCTGTAAACCCTGCAAAACGAATTATGGCAAAACGTATGATTCGTACTGGAATCCCGATGATTGATATGTTCAATACATTGGTTATTTCCCAGAAACTTCCGATTTTCAGTATTTCTGGTGAACCGTACAACCAGCTTCTTGCGCGAATTGCAATGCAGGCGGAAGTTGACGTAATCGTTCTTGGTGGAATGGGCTTGAAGTACGACGATTATCTTTATTTTAAGGATACGCTTGAAAACGGTGGCGCTCTTTCTAAGACTGTTATGTTTATGCATACCGCAGCTGACCCGACTGTAGAATGTCAGAAAATTCCTGACCTTTCTCTTGCGGTTGCTGAACAGTTTGCGCTTCAGGGAAAAGATGTTCTTGTTCTTCTTACTGATATGACAAACTTTGCGGATTCTTTAAAGGAAATCGCGATTACTCAGGAACAGGTTCCTTCAAACCGTGGTTATCCTGGAGATTTGTATTCTCAGCTTGCAAGCCGCTATGAAAAAGCCGTTGACTTTGATAATGCAGGTTCTGTTACAGTTCTAGCTGTTACAACGATGCCTGGTGATGACGTTACTCACCCGGTTCCAGACAACACAGGATACATCACAGAAGGTCAGTATTATCTTAAGGGCGGAAGAATCGAGCCGTTCGGTTCATTGTCGCGACTAAAACAGAATGTAAACAGTTCGACACGCGATGACCACCGTGCTCTTATGGATGGTATGATTCGTCTTTATTCAAATTACAAGGATACCCTTGAAAAGAAATCAATGGGTTTCAATATGTCTGCATGGGATGAAAAACTTCTTGCATACGGAAAGGAATTTGAAAACGAAATGATGGATCTTTCAAAAAATATAAAGTTGGAAGATGCTTTGGATCTTGGCTGGAAAATTCTTTCAGACTGTTTTGAACCGTCAGAAACCGGTATAAAAACTGCTTTGGTAGAAAAATACTGGCCAAAAAAGAATTAAAAATTCTGGTTTAGTAAAGGTTTTGCATCTAAAAATTGCAAATATAAAAAACTAATAGCAGAAGGAAGCTGTATGGCGAAAATTAAGCTGACTAAAAATGAGCAGAAAGTTCAGAAAGACGCGCTGAAAATGTATCAGCGTTATCTTCCTACGCTTACGCTTAAAAAACAGCAGCTCCAGACAGAAATTCGTACTATTGACGCAAAGGCTAAGGAAGTGCGCGCTAAACGCAAGCAGCTGGAAAAGGAATTCGATGATTGGATTTCCGTTTTTGGCGAGGCAGAAGCGTTTAAACCTGGAATGGTAACTGTAAAAAACATCAAAAAAGGTGTCGGCAATATTGCCGGTGTTGTTATTCCAGTTTATGAAGGCGCAGATTTTAGCCGTGGCGACTACGATTTGTACGAAACTCCTTTATGGATTGACATGGCTGCTGACAGAATGGAAAAAGCTTTGTCTCTGGATCTTGAGGCGGAAGTTCTTGACGAGCAGGTTCGGCTTCTTTCTCAGGAATTGCGCACGACAACTCAGCGTGTAAATCTTTTTGAGAAAGTGAAAATTCCAGAAACAAAAGCAAATATAAAGAAAATTTCTGTTTATCTTGGTGACGAGCAGGTTGCGGCGGTTGTACGCAGCAAAATATCCAAGAAAAAACTTCAGGCTGCATCTGATGCTAAAAAGGAGGCTTTACAGTGATTGTACAAATGAAAAAAGTCTCGCTTGTAGTTCTTAATAAAGAGCGAAAAGAGGCATTGAAGCAACTGAAAAAAGTTGGTGTTGTTCATCTTGAACATATTGAAGGAAAAGGCGAGCAGCTGGCGGCTTTTAAAGAAGCGTCTAACAATGCAGTGAATGCTGCCTCTATTCTTGCGGAAATAAAACTTCCTAAAAAAATGCCAAAAGCTGAAAAGCTTGGCAATTCAGAAATTCCTGCAAAATGCAGGGAAGTGATTGAGCTTTCTGAACAAAAGAAAAAACTTCAGGAAGAAATCTCGTCTTATTCCGCGGAACTTGAGCGTCTTGCTCCTTGGGGTGGTGTTACACCGGCGGATTTTGCTTATCTGAAGGAAAAGAATATTTCTCTCAAAATGTATGAGATTCCAGAGGACAAGTACAATCTTATTGATGAAAATTCAAAGACAATCTGCGTTAATCGCTTCAAAAAAATCGTTCGTTTTGTTTTGCTTGATGCAACAGATGAGCGACCTTCAGGATTTCCTGCGGAAGCCTATGAAGTTCCAATGCCGGAATTCTCGACTGATGAATTAAAGGCGAAACTTGATTCTGATGTTGCTGAAATCCAGAAAATTGACGAGAAATTTGTTTCTCTTGCAGTTTTTGTTCCTCAGATGAAGGAATTGGAAAAATCACTTGAATCAGATATTGAGTTTGAGAATATTTATTCAGGAATGGAGCAGGAAGAAGCTGGAAAATCAACGGATTTGGCATGGCTTTCAGGATTTGTTCCTGTTGACAGCATTGAAAAGTTAAAGGAAGCCGTAAAATTGAATGGCTGGGCTTTGGCTTGTTCAGATCCTGCTGAAGACGATGAGGTTCCTACAAAACTTAAAAACAATAAATTTGTAAGTCTGATTTATCCGCTTACAGATTTCTTGGGAACAGTTCCAGGCTATCATGAATATGATATTTCAGGCTGGTTCTTGCTGTTCTTTACAGTTTTCTTTGGAATGATTTTTGGCGATGGCGGTTATGGCGCGCTTGTTACAGTTGCGTCATTGATTATGATTCTAAAATCTGTCGCAAAAAAACAGAAAGTCGCTCCGATTTTGAATCTTGCGCTTTTGCTTGGAATTGCGACAATCGCCTGGGGAACTGTAACCTGCACATGGTTTGGCCTGACTCCTGAACAGCTTCCGGCTTGGCTTGTGAATCTTTCTGTTCCGCCGATTTCTAACGCCAGCACAGAGGCTTGGCTTCCGTTCTGGTCTGATGATCCTTCAAAAGGAACTTTGACAACTGCGCAGAATCTTCAGATTTTCTGCTTTACTCTTGGATTTCTGCAGCTTTCTGTTGCGCATTTCAAGGGAATCGCACGTTATCACAAATCTTTGAAGATGCTCGGTGAACTTGGTTCATTGCTCCAGCTTTGGGGAATGTTCTATGTGGTTCTGAACATGGTTGTAAGTTCACAGGTTTTTGCATTTGATGAACTTATTTACGGTGTTCCGGTTGGAAAAGTTTCAATAGGACTTGTCGCATTTGGTTTCGCTTTGAGTTTTGTGTTCAGCAATTATGATGGAAGCGTTGGAAAATCAATACTTGAAAGCTGCAAGAATATAATTTCTGTGCTGCTTGGTGTTGTAAATGTTTTCTCTGATATTGTTTCTTACATAAGACTTTGGGCTGTAGGACTTGCTGGCGCTGCAATTTCAAACACAGTAAATACAATGGCCGGTCCGATTTTAGGTCATGCTATTCTGTTCATTGCTGCTATCATTCTTCTTGTCTTTGGACACGGATTGAATATGGTTTTGAACTTGCTTTCAGTAATTGTTCATGGCGTTCGTTTGAATACGCTTGAATTCTCAAATCACTTGGGAATGTCTTGGTCTGGTTTCAAATATGCTCCGTTCGCTGAAACGGAAAAAATAAAAAAATAAACTATTCTGCAGGACAAAATGTTCTGCCATAGGAGATTAATTATGAATTTTGGTTTGTTAGGTGCTGCTCTTTGTATGGGTATTGCTGCGATTGGTTCAGCTATTGGAATTGGAATTGCAGGTCAGGGTGCTATTGGTGCATGGAAACGTTGTTATGTAAACAATAAGCCGGCTCCATTCATTCTTACTGTATTTGCCGGTGCTCCTTTGACACAGACAATTTACGGCTTCCTTCTGATGCAGTCTATGGTTGGAAAAGTTAATGCTGGTACTATGAATCCTGCTACAGCTCTTGGACTTGGAATCGCTTCTGGTCTTGGTATGTTGTTCTCTGCTGTTGCTCAGGGAAAAGCTGGTGCCGCAGGTTCTGATGCTCTTGGTGAAACAGGAAAAGGTTTTGCCCAGTACATCATGGTTGTAGGTCTTTGCGAAACTGTTGCCTTGTTCGTAATGGTATTCTCAATGATTGCTTAAAATCTCATAAATAAAGAAAAGGACTGCCCGGAACAAAGTTTTCGGACAGTCTTTTTTTGTTTAAAAACATATTGTATAATATTTGTATGGAAATGAAATTTTTAAAGCCGCGGACAGTTTTTTTAGGTGGAGCTGGAAATGTAAAACGTATAGGAATTGGCGGAGATGAGCCGGTTTCTATTCAGACGATGTGGAAGTCCGACATTGTTGATATTTGCGAAAATGATGAAAAGTTGACAGAGCTTTTAAAACAGATAAATACTTTGAAATCCCTGGGGTGTGACATTCTTCGTTTTGCCGTTCCTGATATGAAAAGTGCCGCAAGCCTTGTGAAAATTCAGAATCATACAGATATGCCGCTGGTTGCGGACATTCATTTTGACCATCGTTTGGCGCTTGAATGTCTAAAAGGAAATGTCGCGGCAATCAGAATAAATCCTGGAAATATTGGAAGCCGACAGAAAGTTGAGGAAGTTGTAAATGCCTGCCGGGAAAAAGGCGCGGCTATCAGAATCGGCGTTAACACAGGAAGCCTTCCGAAAGATCTTGCCGAGAAAGTTGAAAAAAATGAGATTTCCCGTGCGGAAGCATTGGCGGAAACCGCGACAAGGGAAGCAGCAGTTTTTGAGGAACTGAATTTCAGTCAGTATGTTGTAAGCATGAAGGCGTCCAGCGTTCAGGAAACAATTGATGCTAACGAGGCTTTTGCAAAAAAATACGATGTTCCGCTTCATATTGGTGTTACAGAAGCCGGTCCTTTGATAACGGGCGTTGTAAAATCAACAATGGCGTTTTCACATCTTTTGAATGAAGGAATTGGAAGTACAATCCGCGTAAGTCTTTCTTCAACACCAGAAAATGAAGTTATTACGGGCCGGGAAATTCTTCACGAAACAGGAAAAAGAAAGGGCGGTGTAACAATTGTCTCTTGTCCTCGTTGTGGCCGTGAGGGTTTTGATGTCCATGGGTTTGTTCAGCGATGGCAGAATGAGCTTCTTTCAATGAAAAAGGATATTACAGTTGCCGTGATGGGCTGCGTTGTGAACGGTCCTGGCGAAGGAAAACATGCTGATTTGGGAATTGCCGGTGCGGGCGGAAAAGCAATTATTTTCAAAAAAGGAAAAATTATACGAACGGTCAACGAAGCGGATGCCGATAATGCTTTTAGGGAAGAATTGAATTCCATTTAAAAGATTTTTTCGAGGAATAGAATGAAAAAAAACGCATTTTTTTGTCTGATGATTTTTTGTGCAGCCAATTTATTTTCAAAAAATCTGAAAAAGCCGGACTACATTCACAATTATGAGCGAATTTTGGAAGAAGCCCAAATTTCGTTTGATGAAAATTTTTATGGCGAAGCGTTAAATCAGGCTGAAAAAGCTAAAAATTCAAAAAAAAATCAGTCTGAATACGAAATTTATGTTCTTGAAAATTCATTTAAACCGGCGGAAGTAAAACGAAAAGGCGACTCTTTGAATTCAATCCTTGAAATTCTTAGCGAGCGGGAGGATTTTGAGGCTATTCAGATTATAAAACGAAATTTCAGAAAATATGGCGAGGAAACTTTTGACGACTCAAAAAATCAGCTGCTCACTTTTTTAAGAAAAAATGCCGCTTTTCCTGAGGCAGACTTTCTGATTGGAAAAATCTATTGCCTTGAAGGTGAGTATTCCGTTGCATACGAATATTTTTTTACTGCCTATAAAAATTCTGAGCTCCTGGAAATTCCAGATGAAAAATATGATATTCTTTATGAACTTGCCAATGTAAGCCAGCTTTTAAAAAAAGATGATAAATATGAGGAATTTCTTCTGCTGATTTTGAGCCAGAGCAAAGAATTTAAAGATGAAACCTTGTATTCAGTCTTGAAAAAAACTTCTGAAAGTTCAAGAAGCGATTGCCTTGAAAAATTTTTCAGTCTTTACCGTTGTGACGATTTCAGTCTTTTGAAAGCATATTTTGCCCTTTCCGATTTTTACCAGATTCATAACCAAAAGGAAAAGGCGCTAAAAACTTGCCAGCTTGGAGTGCTTACAGCCTATACAAAAATTATTGACGTGATAAAAAAACGCAATGCGGATTTTGAGGTGACAGGGCTTTCTGATGTTTTAAAGGAAGTTATGTTTTATCCAGATATAATTCAATGGGGAATTGAAAATAATATCTGGAAAGGTTTTTACACGCTTGCAGATTTGAATTATCTGAACAACAATTTGATTTTTGCAGTTCAGCTGTTCAACATCCTGAAAGATTCCGAGCCTGAAAACTATTGGAAAGAAAAATCATTTGTGCGCCTGAGTGAAATTATTCCGAAATAAAAGTTAATAGTGCAAGCCCAATCCGATTGAAAGTTCATAGGAGCTTACGTTGTCTCGCCAATCCTGATTAAAGAATGAGTTGAGTTTTGGCATTTTTCTGCTTAGGTCAACACCAAAACTTGCCCGGACTTGAATTCCACGGACTCTAAACGGATAGATAATTCCTTCAATACCGCCGCACAAAAATCCGTCTTTTGGATTAAATGCAGTTCCAGAGGCTTCGTTATGGAATAACGCAAAATCTATGAACGGTGAAATCTGCGCCTCAAGATTAAAGTATTTTGCGAACTTGATTTTTTTGATTCCAGGAATCTGATCCCAGTAAATTCGGCAAATTTTTATTGGAATATCAAAATTTACAACTAATGCGCCGGCAGACTCGCAGGCTTTTTCGTACATGTGGTCGCCTGTGTCCTTGCTGAAATACTGTTTGTCGCGGATACCACGCAGGCGGTCGCCGAAAGATTTTGTTCCATTCATTACCGCAAAAACATAAATATCAGAACTTAGCGCAAATCTGTTGAACGCCTTGTATACCTGGAGTTCGCCTTCAACAGATGGTTTAAAGCTGTACGTCTGAAAGTTGTATGCAAATGAATTTGTAATTGAGGCAGAAAGTCCATTCCTGAAATTTTCAATCCAGTTTACACGCCCTGTTGAAAGCGTCTGCCCAAAAGAAAGTTCCGGGCTTGTCAAATCAGTGTTTTTTTCGTTTATTCCGTCAAAATCCCAATAGTAAGTGCCGGAAAAGAACGGCGTGTAATAAATTTTTCCCCAGTTATCAATCTCCTGAATTGTTATAGGAATTGAAAGCCCAAGTTTTTCACCAAAATAAGTTCCGTCTCCATAATGAACTGTTGTTCCGTTCACATCTTCATCTTCGTAGTCAAGATTTCTCGCAAAAATCTGGTTTGCGCTCGCCACAACTGAAAATTTGTTGAACTTTTTTGTAAGCGTCAGTCCTGAGTCAATATTCCACTCTGGAGTTGAATCCCCGAATGTATATGAAAAATCAATGCTGTTGTCCCAAGAGGCGTCCAGAGTTCCCAGCTGGAAAGGTGTTTCAAACGAGACTCCCAAGCCGACAAGATAATCTTTCGGGCTGTCATCATCATTCAGTTCAATTGCAAATTTCGCCTCGCCAGTCATTGTTTCCATTGAGCCAAGAAAATTCGTGTCCTTCAGCTTGATTGTAAGATTCAATGAGTCGCCTGAGCTATATTTTGGGTATGGAGCCGCAATAAAATGCATGGAATCGTATGTGGAAACTCTTATAAATACTCCGCATACATCAGATTCGTCCGCATCCGTAACAGAAAAATCAATATTGACTTTCTCAAAATTTCTTGTGTTTTCAATCTGCTGCTTTAAATCGTTGATATATTCAATAAGCTCATCTTCATTATGGAATTTTCTTTTGAAATCAACAGGAACTTTTGTCTTTAGCGCATATTCCCGCGTGATTCCGGTAAATTCAGCACGGGAGCCTTCCAAATTGTATTCCACATTTTTTATTTTATATGATGAAGCCGAAAGTGCAGAGTAACAAACTAACAAGAACAGAGAAACAAGTGATTTTTTCATTTTTTAATATGCGCCTTTTCCGTTGATTACAACCCAAACAGTTTTTATGATAATCCATATATCAAGCCATACGGACCAGTTCTGAATGTAATATGTGTCAAGATTTATTCTTTCCTCGTAACCAGTGTCGGAACGGCCGGAAATCTGCCACATTCCAGAAAGCCCTGGAGTTACCGTCAGAATATAGTCGGCATTTTCGCCATATTTTTCAAGTTCACTTTCTGTAACAGGGCGAGGACCTACAAAACTCATTTCGCCGATAAAAATGTTCCATAACTGGGGAAGCTCATCGAGGCTGGTTTTTCTTAGGAATTTCCCGAATTTTGTAACGCGCGGGTCATCCACAAATTTTCTGTCTTTTTCCCATTCTGCCCGGCGTACTGGATCTTCCGCAAGAATTTTTTCAAGCATTTCCTGGGAATTTTTGTACATTGAACGGAATTTCCAGCATTTTATGTATTTCCCGTTTTTGCCGACCCGCTTGTGTCCGTAAAAAACAGGTCCAGGGGAAGTTACTTTTATTCCTATTGCGATGATTATAGAAAAAGGAATTACAATTATTGATGCAATAAGGCAGAGAACAAGGTCAATCAGGCGTTTCAGGAAAAGATTCCATCTCTTTGTAAGATTGTGCGTTGCAGAAAAACCAAGAATTCCGCCCAAATCCCTAAGATGCATTGATGAAGTGTAGATGTCCTGATGGTTTGAGATATTGATTGTGTAGCGGTAGGAAGACATTATCGGTCTTCGTTTGCCTTGGAAATCACAGATTATAGCAACTTTTATTTTCAGATGTTTTATTGTCTCAAGAATTTCCTCTGAATCGGGGAAAACTGGAATTCCGTTGTTCATGTAACATTCTTTTGCTGCGCTGTCTATTATAACGGCAGGTTTGTAGCCTAAGTCAGGACGCTTTAAAAGACGGTTTATGACTTCCTTTGCGCTGTCGCCGGTGCAGTAGATAACAGCCGGAACTCCGTAAAAATTGAATTTTCCGAAAATATGGCGCGAGAATTCTCTGGTTGCAGGCAGCCCGATTGCAGAAATCGGAATTGCCAGAAGAAATGCGCAGACAACGCCCCAAGTGTCGCTGTCTTTAATAAGGTTTTCGGCGATTGCGCCTGTTATCGTTTCATTGTCATTTCCAAAAAAAACTAACGCAATGCTGATTCCGAAATTGCAGAAAAATGAAATCATTGTCATTTTTCGTACTTCTTCAGAAGGAGAAAGCAGAATTCCCGGATAAAGTCCGCCTGCATAAAAAACTGCGATGATAATCGGGAAAAATACTGAGTAATAAATGAATGACCTGAAATTTATTGCGGACGGATTTATAAAATTCATTATAAGGAATGCAAGTCCAATGCAGCAGAAAAGGGCAACCGCATCTGAAAACATAATCAACAGTCCAGATAAGAAAGAACTTGTTCTGTTTCTGTAAGTTTTCTTGAAATAATTAATAAATTCGTTTGTGGTCATAGGCTTAATATTTTAACTTTTTAACGGTTTCTTGTACAGTATTTACAAACTCTCTTTGGAATCGTTCCTCTGTGAATGAACGTGCGTGCGCAACAATCTCATCCTTTTTGAATTTTCCGTCTGAGTCAAGTTTTTCAAATTCAAGGATTGCGTTTGAAAGCGACTCGATTTTCTGCTCGTCAAAGAAAATTCCAGTCTTTCCGCTCGCAACAGTTTCAAGCGCGCCTCCGCGGCCAAAAGCGATTACTGGAGCACCGCAAGCCTGTGCTTCAAGCGGCACAAAGCCGAAATCTTCTTCCGCGCAGAACAGAAGAGCCTTGCAACGCTGAAGGTTGTCTTGAAGAACCTCGTCGCTCGCCCTGCCCAAAAAAGTTATGTTCTTGTCGTTGCCGGCAAGTTTTTTTAGGTTTTCCATCTCTGACCCGCCGCCGATTACAACAAGTTTTTTTCCAAGTTTTTTGCAGGCTGAAACAGCAAGGTCGATTCTTTTGTAAGGAACAAGCCGGCTGAATGCAACATAAAAATCTTCCCGCGGTTTTTCGGAAGGATTGAACCGGCTTACATCAACAGGAAGATAAATTACTTTCGCGTCGCGGTTCCAGAATTTTTTTATTCTGCGCGCGATGAATTTTGAATTCGCGATTATTGTGTCAATTCTTTGGCTTGAAACATAATCCCAAAGCCGGAGGGAAGGAATCCATCTGTTCATAAAAAATTGTGTCAGCTTGCCGCTTCGTTTTCTGTAGTCAAAAAATAAATCCCAGGCGTAACGCATCGGTGAATGGATGAACGCCACATGGGGAACGTACGGCGGAGTGATTACGCCTTTTGCGCAGCAGGAAGAGGATGAAATCACAAGGTCGAATCCGCTGAAGTCAAATGACTCGAAGGTTGTCGGCATAAATTTTAAAAGTTTTGTGTAAATTCTGCTTGCCATCGGCAGTTTCTGGATTTTTGAAGTGTGGATTTTGTTGTTCAGAAAGTGGTTTCCAATCCGTTTTTTGTCGTATACAAGCGTGAAAATTTCAGCGTCCGGGTAGATTTTTAAAAGATATTCAACAAAAAGTTCCGCGCCGCCATAATTTACAAGCCAGTCGTGTACAATTGCTACTTTCATAGTGATTCCTCAAGTGTTTTTTGAATTATTTCCGCAGTTTTTTCAAATGAATAGATTTGCGGAAATTCTTTTATTTCATCAGTTTCATTCTTTATAGAAAGCAATTTTTCCGCCAAATCGTTACAGTCACCGGCTTTAAAAAACGTTACTGGAAAATCCCTGTAGATTTCTTTGAAAACCGGAATGTCAGAGATTATTGCTTTTGTTCCAAGGCTCATGGCTTCAAGCGGCGGCATCCCAAAACCTTCGTAGAAAGACGGCTGCACGAGTCTTTTTGCCTTTCTGTAAAGATTTTTTAGCTCTTCATCGCTGATTCTGCCGGTGAACAAAATTGAATTTTTAGGCGCTTCGCTTATTTTTTTGAAGATATTTTCGTCTGCTGTGCGGAAATTTTCAGAATTTCCGATAATTTTCAGCGTAAGGTCAAAACCTTTTTCCTTTGCAATCTTAAAAGCGTCAACAAGGACAGAAAGCCCTTTGTGTTTTTTTATGTTTCCAACAAAAAGTATTGAATTTTCTTTTTCCGGCTCAGAATTTGATTCAGAATCTTTTTCATAAAACCAGCCTGGAACGGCATTGTACGTTACAACGACAGTTTTTTTGCATTTTAGGTTATGGATTATGCGTTCCTTTGAAAATTCCGAAACTGTAAAAATTTTTTTTGACTTGAAAACCGCATATTTATAGAAGAATTTTCTGATAATCGTTCCTGTTTTTGAGGCAAGTCCCGGCACATCAAGAAAAACCACATCGTGGATTGTTGTGAAAACCGGAATTTTTATTCCTCCGGTTATTCTTCCTGGAACATTAAAATACGGTGAATAATAAATGTCGCAGCTGTTGATTTTTTTCAGTATTTCTTTTGGAAACGCAAAAAGTTCCTTTAATGAAAAGGTTTTTGTCGCAAGGTTCAGGATTTCTGTTTTTTCAGACTCAAATTTTTCAAGCTCATCCTTGTTTCCGAGTAAAAGACATTCATTCTTTTTTGTAAGATAGGGAAGAAGCGCATTTAAATATGAGCCGACTCCTCCGCTGTTTGTCATTCGGCAGTCTATGGCAAGTTTCATACATATAGAATAGAATAAAGTGTTTATTTTTTCTACAAAAAATGGTAAAACAAGAGGATGTATTTTACAAAAAAAATGATAAAAAAAGGTTATATTCTGGTTTTTGCCGCATTTTTTTCGTTTTGTTCTTTTTTAAATGCGGAAACTTATGGCTCCCAGCAGCTTATTCCAGCTGGACATTGGGTTTATGACGCGCTTTTTATGCTTTCAAATGAAACTCAGCGCACTTCATTTGCCACAAACGCCCCGATTTCTGTTGGCGAGCTTAAAATGTATTTGAATCTTGTTCCGTATGAGAAACTTGGCGATGCCGGAAAAAATCTTTATGACAAACTTTCTGATTATCTTGGTGAAAAAGCTTTTAAGTTTGACATGGGACCGGTCTATTTTGGTTTTAACTTGAATGCCGCGCCAGGAGTTCTGTACAAAAGTAACTCCGAACTTGACTGGTCGTTTGCGACCGACTACACAGGACACAAGAATTCTGTGAATGGTTATGACATTTTGTTGCCAGAAAATTATAGAGATAAGGCTGATGGCTCTAATATTGATTGGGATAAAGTCCAAAAAACAGAAAAAAGTGAGAAACCTACTATAAACGGCTCTGGAAACAATAAAAATATAGAAATCGCAAAATACGGCGCATATTCTGGATTTATAAATTCTTACGGTTCAAAATCCTTTGCGGAACTTCCGCTTTATTTGGGCTGGGGAGACTATTTTATCATCCAGAGCGGAATAACTCTTGCAAAAAGTTTCTGGGGAATGGAAAAAGACTCAAATGTTACAAATATTTTCTATAACACAAGTGATATGGATTTCTTTTGGCCTAAATATGCCTACGGAAGTGCCGGAAAAACGTTTGAAAAATGGGGCGTAAATGTAAGTTTCGGACGGCAGGGGCTTCAGATTGGAAAAACCCTTACAGGTTCAGTCATTTATAACTCAACTTTTGAGACAGAAGGATATTTCCAGCTTAATCTTTATTCGCCAAGAATGAAATATAACCTTGATGTTGTCCAGGTTAGCACGGATAAGTATCTTTATATGCACAGCGTTGAGGCGCGTCCGCTTTTTGACTGGATTCGTTTTGGGATTATGGAGGCAACTCTTGTTCAGAGCGGCTTTGAGATAAAGCATCTTAATCCGCTTATGATTATGCATTCTTTCGGCTCGTGGGAAGACAGCGATTACGTGAGCGACGTTGAAAAAGAATATTATGGCGAGGCGCACATCTGCCAGTATATGGGAATTTCTCTGGAACTTACGCCGTTCAAGTATTCCAGGCTTTATTTCCTGTATGCGCAGAACGAGATGCAGACACCGTTTGAGCTTGGCTCGGCAAATGCCAATTCCATTCCGGATGGAATTGGTTTTCAGGCAGGATTTGAGCTTACAGTTCCAGACAAGAATAATGGCTGGTGGACTGGAACTCTGGAAGGTGTCTACACAACTCCATTCTGCTACATAAAACAAGGAGCTGACTGGTCTCTTTACAGCACAAGAAACGATATGCAGTCAAACTCAAGTGTTCCTCTCTGCTCGTGGATTGGTTCTCCGTTCGGACCTGATGCGATTGGTTTTCAGGCAAGAGTCGGTTACAGTCAGATTTCAAAATGGAACGCTGAACTTGATTATCTGTTTTTGGCGCACGGAACGAATTCATTCGGTCTGTGCAATAATACAATAGAAATTGACGGAAAAAAATATTATGCTTATTATCCGAGCGTCTTAAGGAAGATGGGGCTTATCACAGATGAGGAAGCTGAAAATATCGCCCGGACTTACGTTCTTACAGGTTCTGTTCAGTTTACAAACCGCATCACGGCGAAGGCTTCGTATAATATCGCGCCGCACATGAGCCTTTCTGGTCGGGCAACTTATTCATTTATTTTTAACAACAAGAATGAAGAAGGAAATTTTGCCCACGGTTTTGAAGGCAGCCTGATTTTTGAATATAAACTTTTTGAATAAGGTTGAAATATGAAGAAGATTATTTTATCAATTTTTGCTTTGTTTTTGTGCATGGAATTTTCTTTTGCCCAGAAAAATCTTTCTGTAAGCGTTGATGATGAGATTTACAGCGTTCTTGAAATTGCGGAGATGAAAGGTTTATGCGAATTTCTGCCGGGAGCAAAACCGTACACAGTCTCAAGGATTTTTAAGGCGATTGACCAGATTTTAGAACATGAAGATGAATTGAAGCCATCTGAGATTGAAATTCTTGAAAATTTCAAGGCGAAATGTGAAATAAATCCTGAAAAAAAGAATAATGCAAGGCATCTTGCGGTCCAGACAAAAGATGAAAAATATCATTTTTCGTTTCTATACGATTTTGGGCTTGAAGGAAATGTTTCCGGCGGAATCTACAATAATTCGGATTTTAATTCTGTCGGCTTTGATTTTATGCCGAAGTTCAACTTCCGCGGCGACATTACAAACTATGTTTCTTACGGTTTCTCTGGAATTTTTGATTTTACATATATGCCGTTAAAGGAGCAGGGCGAATATTTTATCGGCTATGCGTGGTTTGATGAAGATGTCAATAGATATTTCAACGATAAGATGACGGATGAAGAAGAGCGTGCTGATTTTGAAAAAAATCGAAAACGTACAATCACAAAATATTTGAACAACAGTTATTTGCCATATTCTTACAAGAAGCCGTGGGACGGTCAGGTTTATCTTCTGTCAAATTTGTCGGCCTCTGGAACAGAAGGCTGGGCTACAGAATTTGGTGTTAGCGGAAGCGTACTTGCGGAAATAAAAGCGTCTTTCCTTGATGACCATGTTACAATCGGGGCTGGCCGCCAGTCGCATGAATGGGCCGCAATGGATAACGGAAGTTCTCTTGTTCTGAACCGTCAGGCACGGCCGTTCTTTGAATTCAATACAGGCGTTGAAATGTTCAGCTGGCTTAAATTTTCAACGCTTGCCGGAATCCTTGAATATCCGAACGCAGACTATATGAACTCAAATTCGTATCCAGAGGAAGTTGACGGTTTGGATGATTCGTATTTCTGGCAGAACGCATTTTCTTTGAATATGATTGAACTTGACTTCAAGTATCTTCATCTTGATTTTGGTAGCTCCGTGGTTTATCCGAAGCGTTTTGAAATCGGTTATCTTTTTCCTCTTTTTATTTATGTTGAGTACCAGAATCATACCGGCGATTCGGATAATCTTGCGCTTTTTGGCGATATAATGCTCCGAAAACCTGGAGTCGGAAAAGTCTGGGCTTCAATCTATTTTGACGAGCTTAACATACAGAACAACTGGTTCACAGAAACCCGCGTTATGTTTTCCGGTCAGCTTGGCGCAAAGGCGGTCATTCCGTGGCTTCCGTTTGCAAGCGTCTCAACAAGATACACAAAAGTTGAGCCGTATTGCTACACTCACCATGCGATAAATTATGTTTCAACGTATAATCATTATGTCATGGAAAATTACACAAATAACGGTGAAAATCTTGGCTATTATCTTCCGCCTAATGCTGATGAATTTTTCTTCCGTTTTGAGATGAAGCCAAAAAGTTTTTTGAGTACCGCGATTCAGTATCAGTTTATCCGTCATGGCGCAGATTACGGAAGCCAGCAGGTTCCTGGAAGCTCTTTGTATTCAGAATTGAGCAAATATAACCGGGACGACCTTAAGAAATATTTCTTGCACGACGGCGCATACAACTGGATGCACATGATAAAACTTGAGACTACTTTTGAGCATAAAAATGTTCAGAGGGATTTGCAGTTGAGCCTGAATCTTGGATTCCTTTACAGCTATTACACGATGATAGACAGTGATAATTACGATCGCAGCATTTACGGAAACAACGGAAACTGTAAAAATGCGGATTTTTCAACACCGTACCATTTTGTTGACAACGATGAATATCCGGTTCAGTTCGGCGTGGTTCTGGGCTGTGGATTCAAGGTTTTGTTCTAGTTTTATTGACTGCAACTTTTAGGAACATCTTAAAGTTTCTAAAAGTTTTTGCGCAGCCGCATCGTATGTGTATTTTTTCAAGATTTCATCTGGTGCGGCTGTCTCTTCTTTTAAAAGTTCTTCCAGCTGGATATTTATGTTATCCGGCAAAATGTAGTGGGCTGTGTCTTTGTAAATCTCAGGTAAAGATGCGGCTTTTGAGACAATTATTTTAGCTCCAACAGAAAGAGCTTCCAGCGGCGGAATACCAAATCCCTCATAATAGCTTGGAAAAACAAATGCCTTGCAGTTTTTCATCAGGGATTTTACTTCACCGTCCGAGACATATCCAAGCAGAGTTACATTTTTGAGCGTTCGTAAATCTTTCAGTTCGTCTGGAACAAGTCCGCTGATGGCTTTTCCGCTTACGGCAAAATTTTCGTCCGGGTGATTTTTTGCATATTCGCATATCCAGGTAAGGTTCTTGCGTTTGCTCAGTGAACCGAGCGTAAAATAAAAACCGCCTTTTTTTAATGAAGGAAATTTTTCAAAAATCCGCTCATCTTCTTCTATTGTGGCAAAATGATCCCAGCCATTTGGGATTATGCAGATTTTTTCAGGTGAAATCTTATATATCTCTACAATCTGATTCCTGCTGAATTCCGAGACTGTAAAGACAATCTTTGCGTTTTTTGCGATGTTTCTATAGTTCAAAAGACTGTACGTTCTTACAAGTTTGTCTTTTACGCTGGAAAAATCTTTTGGAAAAACTTTCGCGTAAATATCGTGCAAAAACGCATAACCGCAGTTTTTTCCGAGCGGGGCAGTGTTGGAAAAATTTAGCCCCACAGAACCAGTTTTCTTGCAGTATTTTGGAA
Organism: bacterium; assembly: GCA_963599585.1. Classification (GTDB taxonomy): domain Bacteria; phylum Spirochaetota; class Spirochaetia; order Treponematales; family Treponemataceae; genus Treponema_D. Next base: position 8,951 of record CAVBXG010000009.1, on the reverse strand, counting down.
ACTCAATCAAATCCCAAAATGGAAAATTCTTTATAATTTTTTTTGAACGGATAACCTTTATGTTCTTGAATTCAGGAATAACTTTTGGATTTGCCGAAACAAGAATTGAAAAATCATCCTGCTCTGTTAAAAGTCCATCGAGCCGTTTGCATGTTTCCCATGAAAAACGTTCAATTCCTGTAAGATTTCTGTTCAAAAAGTTTCCGTTTATAAGAATTTTTTCCATTTTGAGCCTTTTTTAGTCTCTTGAATACAAGTCTCTTGTGTAAACTTTTTCTTTTACATCTTCAAGGTCTGTATTCCAGCGGTTCGCGATAATCACATCAGAATTTTCCTTGAACCATTGCAAATCCTTTGTGACTTTTGAATTAAAGAAATCGTCGCCGCCTTTAAAAGTCGGCTCATACACGATAACCTGAATTCCTTTTGCCTTGATTCGCTTCATTACGCCTTGAATTGAACTCTGCCTGAAATTGTCGCTCCCGGCTTTCATTGTAAGACGGTAAACACCGACAGTTTTCGGCTTTTTCGCAATAATCTGGTCTGCAACAAAATCTTTTCTTGTACGGTTTGAATCAACAATTGCACGGATAAGGTTCTGCGGCACGTCAGAATAATTTGCCAAAAGCTGTTTTGTGTCTTTTGGAAGGCAATATCCGCCGTAACCAAAACTTGGATTGTTGTAAAAATTCCCGATTCTTGGGTCAAGGCTGATTCCTTCAATAATCTGCTTTGTGTTCAATCCACGGAACTCCGCGTAAGTGTCAAGTTCATTGAAATATGCGACACGCAATGCAAGATATGTGTTTGCAAAAAGTTTTATCGCTTCGGCTTCTGTACAGTGCGGATGCAGAACCTGTACATCTTTTTTTATTGCGCCTTCCTTTAAAAGTGAAGAAAACTGCTCGGCTTTTGCCAAGAGACTTTCATCATCTTTTGGATAGCTTACAACAATGCGAGAAGGATAAAGATTGTCGTAAAGCGCGTGTCCTTCCCGTAAAAATTCCGGTGAAAAAAGCATATTCTTATAGCCGGAAGATTTCCTCAGATTTTCAGTGTATCCAACCGGGACTGTTGATTTTACAACAATTGTCGCCTTTGAACCTGATTTTTTTACAAGCTCAACAACGGCTTCAACGCTTGAAGTGTCAAAATAGTTTTTTTCCTCGTCATAGTTTGTCGGCGTTGAAATGATGATAAAATCAGCATCTTTGTACGCTTCTTCCGCATCTGTTGTGGCGGTTAAATTTAAATCTTTTGTAGAAAGATATTCTGAAATCTCTTTGTCAACGATTGGAGATTTTTTACTGTTAATTAAGTCTACTTTTTCTTGGATAATGTCAACGGTTTTTACTTCGTTGTGCTGTGCCAAAAGTATAGCGTTTGAAAGCCCAACGTAGCCTGTTCCTGCAACTGCTATTTTCATTCTTTTAGTTTAACACAAAAGTTTTTTTTTTACTATTTATTTTCGTTTTTTGCTGAAAGATTTTCCTATTTTTCTTATAAACGCAAACTGTGCTTCAATAAAATTAAAGAGCCACGGCATTTTTGCTTTTATGTCGGCAAAAGTGAATACAATCGGGCTTTGCATTATGCTTACGATTCTCTGGTCGTTTATCAAATGAACTTTATTGAACTGAAATTTCGGGTCATCTATCATTTTTTTTATTTCATCTGGAATTTTTCCTTCAGCTTTTATCCGGTTTTGAAGCTCCTTGTCCGCGAGCTTGTAATATGGAATGTAGTTTTTCCCGGAAAATTCGCTGGAATAATAATGGATGATTTTTGCATCTTTTAAAAACGCCAGTCCTCCGTGGCTTGGCTGGCAGTTCCATTTTCCGTCAAGCAGCTGCATTTTTAAGCCGGTTCTGTAGTTCGCCTCGTTCAGCGCGCTCTGGTCGTGAAAATCGTGTTTTTGATATGCGGAATATTTCCAGGCTTCGTTCCATGCCTTGAAAAGATTTTTTGATTCCTCGCATTTCCGTGCAAAAATAACTCCGCCGTTTATATTGCAGTTTGCCTCTTCTGTTCCATGAAACCCGAGTTTTTTGTCGCGCGCCAAAAAATATTTTTTGTGGATATGCTCATCAAGCATTACGTGGCCGTCTAAAATTCCTGCGGTTTTGTGCGGAACTTTTTCAATCTCAGAAAGGTCGGCGGCGATTATTGTGTCGCAGTCGATGTACAGAAAATCGTCATCAACATATTCTGGAATTGAAGTTTTTATTAGGCGCGAACGTTCAACATTTGAGACTTTTTCATCAAATCTGACAGAAATTATTTTTGAGACATATTTTTTTATTTCTCCGCGCTTTAGGACTTCTGAATTTATTGAATCTTCGGTTTTATCATCAACAAGAAGAATTGCGTTTGCGTCCGGCATAAGATTCCGCAAAGAATAAGCTGACATCAGTGCCTGCTCGTAATACAAGTCATTTTTGCCGGAAACCAGAACATAAACATAAGTCATAAAAACCTCGAAGATTGAAATTGAAAATATTATATCATAAAAAGCGGGCGGTTTTACATTGATTTTGTGAATAAAATCAGTTTTTCAAGTATTTTTTCTGCCGCAAGAAATTTATAGTCGGCTCTTGAATTTTGCGGCGGAAGTTCAATTTGGAACGATTCAGTTTTTTCCCTGGAGCTGATTGCAAAATAAATTTTTCCGGGAACAGAATCTTCTTTATTATTTGGGTCAATGTTTCCGGTTGTGCCGGTTACGCCGATTCCTATCATTGCGTTGAATGTGTTTCGGGCTGCGGTTGCCATGGCTTTTGCGGTTTCCTCTGAGTAAACTGAATATTTTTCTATGGTTTCAGAAGGAACTCCGAGCATTATTTTTGCGTTGTTTGAATATGTTACGAATGAACCAGCGAAGATTGCGGAGGAGCCTTCTGTATCAGTTATCAATGAGGAAATTAACCCGCCGGTGCAGCTTTCCATCGTTGTAATTGTTATGTTGCTTTCTATCAGTTTTTTTGTGAAAAAAATATATTCTGAACAGATTTTTTCTTTGTCTACCATGATTTATAAAACTCTATACTTTTTTAACTGAAAGTTCTATACTTATTTTATGTCAAATATTTCTTTGGAAAATAAAACTGTTTTTGTTACTGGCGCAGCTGGATTTATTGGAAGTTTTTTATGCAAAAATCTTTTGGAAAATGTTTCCTGCATAAAAATTATCGGAATTGACTGCATAACGGACTATTACGATGTTTCATTAAAGCAGGAACGTCTTGAAATGCTTTCTGCGCTGAAAAAAGATTTTACTTTTGTAAAAGGCGATATTGCGGACAAGAAGTTGCTGGATTCTCTTTTTGCGGAATACAAGCCGGCTTTCGTTGTAAACCTTGCGGCTCAGGCAGGTGTCCGCTATTCAATTGATAATCCTGACGTGTATATCCATTCAAATATGATTGGTTTTTACAATATCCTTGAATGTTGCCGTCATAATCCTGTTGAGCATCTTGTTTTTGCTTCTTCAAGCAGCGTTTACGGTTCAAACAAAAAAGTTCCATATTCAACAGAGGATAAGGTTGATAATCCTGTTTCGTTGTATGCCGCAACAAAGAAAAGCAATGAGCTTTTTGCGCACGCATATTCAAAACTTTATAAAATTCCATGCACTGGCTTAAGATTTTTTACTGTTTACGGACCGATGGGGCGACCTGACATGGCATATTTTAAATTTACAAACAAACTTGTAAAAGGCGAGCCGATTCAGATTTACAACAACGGCGATATGTACCGCGACTTTACTTTTGTTGACGACATTGTAAAAGGCGTTCGGGCAGTCATGCAGAAAACTCCAGAGGCAACAGAAGACGGTGCGTTCTACAAAATTTACAATATTGGAAACAGCAAGCCGGAAAGCCTTATGCGCTTTGTTGAAATCCTTGAAAATTGCCTTATCAAAGAAAAAATAATTTCTGAGCCAGGAAAAAAGGAGCTTTTACCAATGCAGCCCGGCGATGTTTACCAGACATTTGCTGATGTTTCAGACCTTGAAAAAGACTTTTGCTTTAAACCGGCAACCACTTTGGAACAAGGCTTGAGCGCATTCGCAAAATGGTATAAAGGATACAGAAAATAAGAATATTTATAAATTTTCTTTCTTTTAAAAAGATGTTAAAAAGATGAACGATACCAAGAGTATTCAGTATCGTTCATCTTTTTATTTAACAATATATTGCGACCAGTTCTTGTTGTCGAAGATGTTGTCTTTTACGGTGTACCATTCGTCGTCTTTTATGTTGAACTGTATGTTTTTTCTGATTCGGGTGCTTTCAGCAGGAGCGTTTGACATTTTTATAAAGTCGTTCTTTGTCATACCCCCCCCCATAGAATTTACATCGAGCGGATTTTTTGTGAACGGATTCAGGGCTTTTCCGTCAATATCTTTTAATGCAAGGGCAGGAGTATCAGCGTTTGTCATAAAAGTATAGTCTTCTTTCAGGTTTCCGCGGCTAGAGAAATCCTTTACAAGCAGGGAAGCTGTCATATTTTCCTTATAGAACGGAAAATGCTGTGTCTTGTTGTCAAAAAGTCCGGTGTTGCGGCTCATTCCGTGGTCAGAAACAAGAATGATTTTTGTATTGTCGTACAGATTGTTTTCTTTCAAAAAGTCAACAAAATCTGCAAAGCGCAATAAAATTCCTACCATAGAGGAATAAGTCCGGTCTTTTCCGCCTGGACCAAAATCTGTCACATTTTCCACTGGAACATAATCCGGTGCCTGCAGAAGAATTGCTTCGTGGTTAGCCTCGTTGTCCAAAAGAAAGAACGCATTTTTTTCAGAGGAAGAATCAAACAGTTCCGGGAAAAAATCAATCTCAGAATAGTTGTCAATGAATTTCGCGCTGTTTTCAAATTTGTTGTAGGAAATCCAGTATTCCTTGTGATAAATAATCTGTCGCATAAAAGGCGGAACAATCTTTAGGACGCTGAACCAGATAAAGTTTCGCTTGATTCCTTCGCTCATGAACGGGGATTTTTTCATATTGTGCCGCGCATACCAGATGTCGGAATATGCACCATGCGTTGTAACCCGGTTTATAAAATCATAACCTTTATACATATCAGTAACAGGCTGCTCAAGGTAATTTTCGTAAGGAAGATCTGCAACGGTAACATTCCAGTTGTTCTGGTGGAAAACTATAGGCATTGTAAGAATTGCCTCATTGTGTTTCTGCTGAAGAGTTTTGTCAGTTCTGCGGTTCATCTCAAAAGGAGTGTAGTCGTAACCGCCAAAGATTCCAGGAGTTCCAATCATTGTTAGCTTTCCAAAGGATACTGTGTTCGGATAATAGATAAAGCCGTCAAGCCGCTCTTTTAGCTGTGGATTGTTTTCGAGCACTTTTGGAATCAACGGAGAAAAATATCTGTCCTGCATAAGAACAATTACATTTCTTCCTGTCTTTGAAAGATGAAAAATAGGCTCGATTTTTCTTGAAAGATCAGGCGCTTCCATTTTCTTGAACGAATTTTGAACAGAAATAATATTCTTTCCAGAAATAGCCACAAGCGAAATCAAGAAAATTGTGCAGAGCGAATTTAAAACCTTTGCCTTAAAAGAAAAAGCTACAGCGACCAATGCCAATATTGCCGCCATGCAAAGAATATTCACAAGAATCGTTTTTATTCCAGGCATAAAATGCTGCGGAGTCATAAAAAGAAGGTTCGGATTTACAGGTCCATAGTTTCCTGAAAAAGCGAAGCAGTTCAGCAATGCGGAAAAAGCCACAAAAGTGAACAGAAATGTAAGGACTTTCTTTGTCTTTGCGGAAAACAACGCATAAAAACAAAATGGCCAGACAACAAAAAATCCAATAGTCTGAAAGAATGTGTGCCGTATAAAATATAGCGGCGAAGTGTAGGAGTCAACATAGCTGTATTGTTCCGGCTCAGACTGCATTAATATAGAAGGAATTGCAAGCCCTGTAAGAACCGCAAGTATAAATGCCGAAATCAAAAATATCGAAAGGCGCAGCTTTGGATTCTCATCAAGAATATAAAAGTGTTTTTCAAAGAATGAAGCCAAAAATTTGACCGCGAAAGGTGCAAGAGGAATCAAGATTCCTGCAAGAACAAGTCCCACCCGGAAAATTGTCTTTGTGTGTTTAAATACAAATGCCCCGCATAGAATCAGACAAATACTTGCAATACAAGCAATTATATATAAAACTTTTTTAGGGCTCTTTATCTTGTAAAAAATATTTTTAACCAAAGAAAGGATGTTGTTCATCGTCCAGTAAATAACAAGCCCCGCCGGAGAATTATAAAGCAAAAGCAGAAAGACCGCCGCACAGCCATAAATCTGTATCTTTTCAGAAAGCGGATGACCTTTTGAGTAAATAAAACCCGCGACGCAGTTTATAATTGTCATTGCAATCGGAAGAACGTTTACTGCAAAAGAACCAATGTGAAAAGTCGCATCCGGCTCACCGAAACTTTTTATGAACAGAAAAGAATAATTTTTTAAAGGCTCAAGGTTTGAAAGAAAATTATACGCCGCAATAAAAAACGGAATCTGAATCAAAAGGCTGAAAGATGAGCGCAAGGCATAAATAGGATGGTAATGATTTTCCCTGTAAAAAGTGGAAAGAACCATATACTGCTCATCACCTTTGAACGTGCTTTTTATTCGCTCAACGCCAGGCTTCAGTTTTTTCTGGATATTTCTTTCGGTTTCCTGCCATTTTTCTGCCACCATATAAAGCGGCAGCGTGAAAATTGTAACAACAAAACTCAAACCGATTACAGCAATTCCCTGATTGCCAGTCACCTCAAAAAAAAGCGAATAAAAAAATTCCGTTAGCTGAACCAGCGGTGTTATAAAAATCTGATAAAGAGCTGAAAACATAGTGCTTATTATAGTGAATAGATTCCTTTAAAACTATAGAATTTTGAAATATAGTCAGTAAAGGAATCTTTGTTTGATTTTTTATTCTATTGCAATCTCTGAATCATCTGCCAAATTGATTCTGCAGAATTGAAATTTTCCGGAACGATTTCCTCTGCGCCGATTTCAATATCAAAAGCCTCATTTAGCTGCATTACAAGCTGGACTATATCAAACGAATCAAAAATACTGTTATCTACTAGTTTCTTTTCTGTTGAAAAATCAACTTCAGGTTTTGCTTCTTTTAAAATAGTTAATAGTTCTTCCATTTTTTTATCTCCATTGATTTTATAATTGCTTTTTTAATTCAACACGATCTATTTTTCCGTTAAGATTAATAGGCATTTTTTCAAGCCGGATTTTTTTGTTTGGAATCATATATTCAGGAACAGAATCTTTGATTGCATCAACAACAGCCTGTGGGGCAATTGCTCCAGTGTAAAAGAGCACTATTTTTGATTTCTCTGTGTCGTAAAGGCAACAATTCTGCTCTACGCCTTCCACAGCACTTACTGCGGTCTCAATTTCTCCAAGCTCGATTCTGTGCCCCATGTGCTTGATCTGGAAATCCTTTCGGCAGTCGTACATGATTTCACCACGCTCATTGTAATGAACCACATCACCGGTTCTGTACATTATTTCTGAATAGACTTTGTTTAAAGGATTCTGCACAAAAGCCGCTCTTGTTTTTTCTGGATTGTTGTAATATCCCAGGGAATTACATGTTCCCAGAACGCAGAGTTCACCTTTTACATTTGGGGTTGAAACGGAAACAAGATTATCTTTTTCATCAAGAACAACTATTCTTGTGTTTTTGCATGCAATTCCTATAGGAAGACTTTCATCGTCAGAAAATTCTCTGTCAACAATATAATATGCACATACATCTGTTATTTCTGTCGGTCCGTAAAGGTTCGCATAAAGCGCATTAGGATAAGTCTTTCGCCATACATTAAGTTGTTTGTTCGGCATTACTTCTCCGCAAAAAAGAATTTTTTTCAGCGTTGGAACCGGAAATTTGTCTACAGCCTTAAGGTTTGCCATTATGCAAAGCGCGCTTGGAACCCAGAAAATTGTATTTACTTTTTTTTCGTTAAGAAAAGAAAAAAGGTTCTTTGGAAGCATGAAGAATTTCTGTGGAATTATGTGGCAAGTCGCGCCGTTTTTTAGAGTCTGGTAAATATCAAGAATTGAATTGTCAAAATAGAAAGGTGCCTGTTCTCCAAAAACTGTATTGTCAGATATATTGAAAGTGGATGTTACCCATTCTGCATAGTCAATCACAGCTTTCTGGCAGATAATCACACCCTTTGGAGTTCCTGTCGAGCCTGATGTAAAAAGAACATAAAGCACATCTGTGTCAATTATTTTATCCAGTGTTTTATCTATGGAAAAACGGTCTACAGATGTCTTCTGTAAATCTTCATAAAGAACTATTTGTGTAGTGCCTGAGAATTCTTTTGCCGCTTCAAGATGCTCTGCGTCCGTAATTATGACAGCAGGTTTTAAAGTCTCCATTATCTTTGATATGCGGCTTGAAGGCATTCCGGTATCAATCGGTGTGTAAAAATTTCCGCTGTAGGCTGCTCCCATAAAGCAGGCGATTACTTCAACGCTTTTTTCAAGATATACGACAACAGGACTTTTGAATATTTCATGGTTTATTAAATCCTGTGCAATATGCAAAGCTTCTTCTTGAAGCTGACCAAATGTAATCTCTCTTTTTTCATCGCTGAAAGCGACTTTTGAAGGGTAGATTTTTGCTGAATTGTCCAAATAATCAGTTACTAATCTTGTCATAAACTGAAGTATATTGTAAAAAACTGATTGTTGCTAGTGTGAATGAATTTTGCTATCATTTCACTATATATAAAGAATATTTTTTATGGAGAATAAGTTGAAAGTTCTAAAAGTATTCCTGTTCATTGTTGTTTTCTTTACTTTATCATTTATCTGTGCTTTCTTATTTAAAGATGATACAAATTCATATTCAAAAGCTTTGACACATGAATTTTACAGGCAGGACAATATTGATATTCTGTTC